>RFOF01000029.1 GCA_009926845.1 Alphaproteobacteria bacterium | reverse complement strand
TCCATGCAACGTGGAAGAAGAAATGGGTATTCCGCTGAAAGACCTGATTGAAAAACACGCAGGTGGTGTGCGCGGCGGGTGGGACAATTTGTTGGCTATCATCCCCGGCGGTTCGTCGGTTCCGATGTTGCCGAAAAACATCTGCGACACGGTGCTGATGGATTTTGACAGCCTGCGCGCTGAGCGCTCTGGCCTTGGCACTGCGGCGGTCATCGTGATGGATAAATCCACCGATGTGGTGAAAGCCATTGCGCGGCTCTCGAAGTTTTATACGCATGAATCCTGCGGCCAGTGCACCCCATGCCGCGAAGGCACAGGTTGGCTCTGGCGCATGATGGAGCGAATGGTCACCGGCAACGCGAAAGTGGAAGACATCGACCATATGCTCGACGTGGCAGGTCGCATCGAAGGCCATACCATTTGTGCGCTGGGTGATGCGGCGGCTTGGCCAGTGCAGGGCCTCGTGCGCCATTTCCGCCCTGAAATCGAACGCCGCATCGCGGAATTTTCAAGGAAAGCCGCATAACCATGTTCTCCAGCATCATCTCATTCGAACGGCCATATGACAAAGACGGAGCGCCTGCTTGCGGCATCTATCTGGTTATGCCGCGCGAATTCCAAATCGGTCAATTTTTGATTCAGGCGGTGGCGGCGTTCAAGGCGATGAGCAATTCGCGCTACCAGAAACAAATGCACGCGCTGGAGCTGCGTTTTCCTGAAGAAATTTATGACAAAGAGCGCGACGAGGCGACGCAGATTGTGGCGATGTGCAGGCGCAATGGCATTGTGCCTATCGTGCGTGATGATGTGGGGCTTTGCGTTGAATGTGGCGCCGATGGCGTGATGCTGTCGAGCCATGCAGGCGTGGCGCAGGCGCGCGCGGCGCTTGGCGATGATGCGATCATTGGTGTGGATTGCGACAACTCACGGCAAATCGCAGAAATGGCGCTGGAAGCGGGTGTCGATTTTGTGCAGTTCTCGGAATTTTTCGCAGGCGATAATGTTTCTGGTGCGGCGGAACTTTCACTGCTTGAGTGGTGGGCAACGCGTACGCATTTGCCCGCTGTGGCTCGTGGCACGCTCGACGTTGAAAAATGCATCGCGATGGCGCATGCGGGCGCAGGTTTTATTGGAGCTGGAAGTTGGGTGTGGGAGCATGATGAAGGCCCCGCACGTGCGATTTATTGGTTGCAAGAAAGCATCGAGCATGGTTTGTCAAAGCAACGCGTGAACTAGGGGAAAACTATGGCCAAACTTATCATGAGAATTAAGGGGTTCGATGGCACTATCGATCTGATGAATGATCGTGTGGTCATCAATCGCATTGGTCTTTTGAACGCTATGAAATTTTCAGGGCAGACGCGCCGCGAAATCCCCTTGGCCGCCATCTCGGAAATTGCTTTTAAACCTGCGACGGTCATCGGCCTTGGCGAAATAGAATTTGTGCGCGGTGGCCGCAGCACGGAAGAAAAAATGCGCGTGGACAGCATTGTGCGTTTCCGCAAGCGCCATAATAATGATTTTGAAACGTTCAAAGAAAAGGTCTTTGAACTGATGCAACAATTCAATCACCAAAGATAGACCATATGCCAAAACTCACTATTGACGGACAAGAAATTGAAGTTGAACAAGGGACAGTGCTGATTCAGGCTGCTGAGCAGCTCGGCATTGAGATCCCGCGCTTTTGCTATCATGAGCGCCTTGGTATCGCGGGTAACTGCCGCATGTGCTTGGTGGAAGTTTCCCCTGGCCCGCCAAAACCACAAGCATCCTGCGCGCTTCCTTGTGCCGATGGCATGGTGGTTAAAACCAATTCGCCGATGGTGAAAAAAGCACGCGAAGGCGTGATGGAATTTTTGCTTATCAACCACCCGCTGGATTGCCCGATTTGCGACCAAGGCGGTGAGTGTGATCTGCAAGACCAAGCGATGCATTATGGCGCGGGCAAAAGCCGCTATGAAGAGCATAAGCGCGCCGTTGAAGATAAATATATGGGGCCGCTGATTAAAACGCAGATGACCCGCTGCATCCACTGCACGCGCTGCATCCGCTTCTCCACCGAAATCGCTGGCGTGCCGGAGCTTGGCGCGTTTGGTCGTGGCGAGCATATGGAAGTGGGAACCTACGTTGAAAAAGCGATTGGCTCGGAGCTTTCGGGCAACTTGGTGGATATCTGCCCCGTGGGCGCGCTGACCAGCAAGCCATATGCTTTTGCGGCTCGCCCGTGGGAACTGAAAAAAACTGAATCCGTTGACGTGCTCGACGCCGTTGGCAGCAACATCCGCATTGATACACGCGGTGAAGCGGTGCTTCGCATTTTGCCGCGCGTGCATGAAGACATCAACGAGGAATGGATCTCTGATAAAACCCGCCATGCGTGCGATGGGCTGCGCGTGCAGCGCCTCGATAGGCCGTATGTGCGCAATGAACATGGCAAGCTGGTCGAAGCCAGCTGGGAACAGGCGCTCGGCCTTGTTGCCGCGCAAATGAAATCGCTTTCGGGTGACCAGATGGCGGCCATTGTCGGCAATCTCGCCTGCGCTGAAAGCATCACCGCGCTCAAAGATCTGACCGATTCACTGGGCGTTACCGCGCGTGACTGCCGCACGGAAGGCTCATACATCGACCCGACCAGCCGCGCTAATTATCTCTTCAACACCAGCATAACTGGCATCGAGCAGGCGGATGTGTGCCTCATCATCGGCAGCAACCCGCGCGTGGAAGCATCACTCGTCAACGCTCGCATTCGCAAAAGCTGGAAAGCAAATGGTCTCGCGGTCTATCACCTTGGTGCGCCCGCAGAGCTGACCTACCCACATGAATATCTGGGTGATGATGTGCGTGTGCTCGCGGATATTTTAAGCGGCAAACATGCGCTTTCTGCTGTGCTGAAGAATGCCAAGAACCCAATGCTCATCCTCGGTGTGGGTGCGCTTTCCCGCCCTGATGCTGCAGAAATCTATGCGGCGGCTCGCGGTATTGCTGAAACCCACGGCCTCGTTAAAGATGGCTGGAATGGCTTTAACATCCTGCAAACGGCAGCAAGCCGGGTAGGGGCGCTGGATCTTGGTTTCGTATCCAATGAAATGGGCATCGCTGAGATTTTTGATTCTTGCCGTCGTGGCAAAACCAAGCTGGTGTATCTGCTTGGCGCGGATGAAATCGACACGCGTTTGCTTGCAGACGCTTTCGTCGTTTATCAGGGGCACCATGGCGACATCGGTGCGCATCGCGCGGATGTGGTTCTGCCTGGCGCGGCGTATACTGAAAAAGATGCCACCTATGTGAATCTTGAAGGTCGCGTTCAGCGCGGCCGTCGTGCGGTGTTCCCGCCGGGTGCGGCGAAAGAAGATTGGGCGATCATTCGCGCTCTGTCGCTGTTAGTGGGCAAAACATTGCCCTATAATTCACTCTCTGGTGTGCGTGAGCGCATGGTGGCCATCGCGCCGACCTTTGCTCGTGAAGATGTGGTGGCGCCTGCCGCGTGGCAAGCGCAAAACCTGCCGCAGGGCGCATTGTCGGCTGATCCGTTGCTTGCGTTTGTCAGCAATTTCTACATGACAGACCCGATTAGCCGCGCATCCAAAACCATGGCCGAGTGCACGCGCAGCGTGTCGCTCTCTGGCTGCAAACAAAAGGTAGCGTGATGTTTCTTTTTGATTCTTGTATTGCATTTTTGTTGATGTACTTACCGGAACCTGTGGTGACGGTTATTGATACGGTAGTAAAAATTTTGGTTTTGACGGTGCCGCTGCTCATTTCGGTGGCGATGCTGACGTTGTTTGAGCGCAAGGTGATCGCGGCGATGCAGCTGCGCAAAGGCCCCAACGTGGTGGGTTTTTGGGGCTTGCTCCAGCCGTTTGCTGACGGGCTGAAACTGTTCCTCAAAGAAACCATCATTCCGTCGCGCGCGAGCAAAGTGATCTTCATACTCGCGCCGATGGTAACGTTCTCGCTGGCGCTGCTTGGCTGGGCAGTGATTCCACTTAGCGAAACATTCGTTATCGCCGACATCAACGTAGGTATTTTGTATCTCTTTGCGATTTCGTCGCTTGGCGTCTATGGTATCATCATGGCCGGTTGGGCGAGTAACTCAAAATATGCGTTCCTCGGCGCTATCCGCTCTTCGGCGCAGATGGTGAGCTATGAGGTGTCCATCGGTTTTGTAATCATCACCGTGTTGCTTTACACAGGATCGCTGAACCTCGGCGAAATCGTGCGTGCGCAGGCAGGCGGCATGCATCATTGGTTTGCGTTTAACATTTTCTCCGGCAATTTCCCGCTGTTTCCGATGTTTGTGGTGTTCTTCATCTCGGCATTGGCAGAAACCAACCGCCATCCGTTCGATCTTCCAGAGGCAGAGGCAGAGCTGGTTGCGGGCTACAATATCGAATATTCATCAATGACGTTCGCGCTGTTCTTCCTTGGTGAATATGCGAACATGATCTTGATGAGCGGCATGACCTCCATCCTGTTCCTCGGCGGTTGGCATGCACCGGCAGACATCGCGATTTTCACGATGATTCCCGGCGTTATCTGGTTCTTGCTCAAAATCGCTTTCTGCCTGTTCGTGTTCATCTGGGCGCGCGCGACGCTTCCGCGCTATCGCTATGACCAGCTGATGCGCCTTGGCTGGAAAATCTTTCTCCCACTTTCCCTCATTTGGGTGGTGCTCACCTCGGCATATGTCGTGTTTTTCAAAGGGGCTATATAGTGGCTGAAGATGCACTGGTAAAACTAGCCGACCAAATGATGACTGATGGCGCTCCTGCTGCGCATGAGGGGCTTATCGGCACGCTGCAGATGGCCTCGGAGTGGCTGGTGCATTTTGTGCACACGCTCGGCTATCCCGGCATTTTCATCATGACATTTTTGGAAAGCACCTTTGTGCCAATCCCTAGCGAAGTGACGATGATTCCGGCCGGTTATCTCGTTCAGCAAGGACAGATGAGCCTCTTTGGGGTGCTTTTTTGCAGCATCACGGGGACGATTTTAGGCTCGCTTGCGAATTATTTTATCGCCTATCATTTTGGTCGTCGTTTCCTTTATCGCTTCGGAAAATACATGTTCTTTAGCCATGAAAAAATGGAAAAACTCGACAAATTCTTTGCCAGCCACGGCGAAATCTCGACGTTTACTGGCCGCCTTGTTCCCGGCCTTCGCCATTTTATCTCGTTCCCCGCTGGCCTTGCGCGGATGGATATAAAAAAATTCTGTATTTACACTGGTGTTGGTGGTGCAATCTGGATGACAACGCTGACCGTGGTTGGCTATGTCATTGGCGGAAATAAACATCTGCTGCGTCAATATATGCCGTATATCACGGCGGTGTTCATCGGCGCGGTGGTGCTGATGATCGTGGTGTATATGTGGCATCATCGCCGCAAAAACAAAAAGACCGTAGGAGGAAATGATGCTTCGGCTTAATCAAAGTGCGCTGGCAACAAGCGCGCGCTCATTTTTGCTCATGGAGCTGGTCAGTGGCTTTGCCATGACGCTGCGCTATATGTTCAAAAAGCCTGTGACGATCAACTATCCGTATGAAAAGGGTGCATTGTCGCCACGTTTCCGCGGTGAGCACGCGCTGCGCCGCTATCCCAACGGCGAAGAACGCTGCATCGCCTGCAAACTCTGCGAGGCGATTTGCCCAGCGCAGGCCATCACCATCGAAGCGGAAATGCGCGAAGACGGCTCGCGCCGCACCAAGCGCTATGACATCGACATGACCAAATGCATCTATTGCGGCTTCTGCCAAGAGGCCTGCCCAGTGGATGCTATCGTCGAAGGGCCGAACTTTGAATATGCGACCGAAACGCACGAAGAACTGCTCTACAATAAAGACAAACTGCTGGCTAACGGGCAGCGCTGGGAAGTGGCCATCGCCGCCAATCTGGCTCTGGATGCGGAGTATCGATAATGGCTGAACTTATTCCAACAATTATGTTCTATGTGTTCGCGGCAATCACAGTGCTGTCGGCGGTGATGGTCATTTCCTCGAAAAACCCCGTGCATTCGGTGTTCTTCCTGATTCTTGCCTTCTTCAACTCGGCGGGTTTATTCGTTCTGCTCGGCGCGGAATATATCGCGATGACGCTGGTCATTGTTTATGTCGGCGCGGTGGCGGTTTTGTTCCTTTTCGTGGTGATGATGCTCGATATCAACTTTGCCGAACTGCGCCAAGGCTTCATGAAATATGTGCCGTTGGGCTTTGGCGTGGCGTTCATCGTGTTTGTCGAGTTGGTGGCGGTGTTTGGCGTGTCGGTGCGTAAACCCGCGCCGCTGGCCGCCGCTTCGCAGGTCATCCCTGCGGCCGATAAGGTCAGCAACACCAGCGCGGTGGGGAACGTGCTCTACACCTATTATATCTATCCGTTCCAGATGGCGGGCATTATTCACGCTCGGCATCTGCGGCATTTTCCTCAACCGCAAAAACGTCATCACGCTGCTGATGTCCATCGAGCTTATTTTACTGTCGGTGAACATCAATTTTGTTGCGTTCTCGGTAAAGCTCGGTGACCTAACCGGGCAGGTGTTCGCGCTGTTCATCCTCACCGTTGCCGCGGCTGAAGCAGCCATCGGCCTTGCTATTTTAGTTATCTATTTCCGAGGCCGCGGCACGATTGCGGTTGAAGACGTCAACATGATGAAGGGCTAACCATGATATCGCTGATTGTTTTTCTTCCGTTACTTGCCGCGCTCATCGTTGGCCTCACTGTGCGCTCCATAAGCCCACGCACCGCGCAGATGCTCACTTGCGGGGCGATGATCACGTCGGCGGTACTTTCGGGTTTTGTGTTTTTGGAATTTGCCTCGCTGGCTGGCCAGCATGGCGCGTGGAAAGAGATATTTGGCGCTGCTGGCCTTGTCCATAAAATTGATTTGGGCGCGTGGATAAATTCCGGCGATTTCGCCGCGAAATGGACATTGCGCGTTGACGCGCTAACGGCAGTGATGCTGGTGGTGGTCACTTGGGTTTCAGCGGTGGTGCATGTGTATTCTGTTGGCTATATGAGCCACGATGACCATCAACCGCGCTTCATGGCATATCTGTCACTGTTCACATTCTTCATGCTCATGCTGGTGACCTCGGACAACCTCGTGCAGCTGTTCCTCGGCTGGGAAGGGGTAGGGCTGTGTTCTTATCTTCTCATTGGGTTCTGGTTCAAAAAGCCGGAAGCGTGTGCTGCGGCCATCAAGGCGTTCCTCGTCAACCGCGTGGGTGACTTTGGTTTTGCGCTTGGGATTTTCGCGACCTATGTCATTTTTGGCAGCATCCATTTTGATACTATTTTCGCCGCTGCACCAGCGCACGCTGCTGACAAAATACATTTCCTGAACTGGGAATTTTCGGCGATGACGCTGGTGTGTATTCTGCTTTTCATCGGCGCGATGGGTAAGTCTGCGCAGCTTGGCCTGCACACATGGCTGCCTGATGCGATGGAAGGCCCAACGCCCGTTTCCGCGCTTATCCACGCCGCAACGATGGTGACTGCTGGTGTGTTCATGGTGGTGCGCTGCTCGCCGCTATTTGAACAATCAGACACTGCGCTGCAGGTGGTGTGCGTGATCGGCGCGCTGACTGCGTTCTTTGCCGCAACTGTTGGCCTTGTCCAAAACGACATCAAGCGCGTAATTGCGTACTCCACCTGCTCGCAGCTGGGCTATATGTTCTTTGCGGCTGGCGTTGGCGCTTACTCTGCCGCTATGTTCCACCTGATGACGCACGCATTCTTCAAAGCTTTGCTGTTCCTCTCGGCTGGCTCAGTGATTCACGGTATGTCTGGCGAGCAGGATATGCGCAAGATGGGCGGCATCTGGAAACATATGCCGGTGACCTATGGCTATATGTGGGTGGGTTCGCTCGCACTGGCCGGTATCCCGATTTTCGCAGGCTATTATTCCAAGGATATGATTCTCGAGGCGGCCTATGCTGGTGGCCCGGGCGTGGGGCATTTTGCGTACTGGATGGGCATCATGGCTGCGTTCATGACCGCGTTCTACTCGTGGCGCCTGTTGTTTATGACGTTTCACGGCAAGCCACGCGCTTCCAAAGAGGTGATGCATCATGTGCATGAATCGCCCCCCATCATGCTGAAGCCTTTGCTGCTGCTCGTCTTTGGCGCGTTGTTCTCCGGTGTCATTGGTTATCATGTTGTGGGGCTTGTTTCGCCAGAGGGCAACTATTGGCAGGCGACCATCGTATCGCACGAGGTGCTTGAGCACGCGCATCACGTTCCAGGTTGGGTGCCTGTGTTGCCGCTCCTCGTTGCGCTGTCGGGGATTATTCTCGCATGGGTGATGTATATTGTGCAGCCGGAATTGCCTGCGCGCATCGCAGCGAAGTTCCCATTTGTCTATCGTTTCTTGCCCGCCTGCAGACGGGCTATGTCTATCATTATGCGTTTGCGATGCTGCTTGGCTTTTTGCTAGTCATCAGCTGGATTGTGATAAGGGGTTAGAAGACTATGTTGACTATTTTAATGCTCCTGCCGCTTATCGGCGCTGTGATGATCGCGTTCTTTGCGCGTGGCGACAATGAAAAATCCGCCAATGAAGCACGCTATATTGCGCTCTTTACCACGCTCATCACTTTTGCCGCGTCGCTCCTTTTGTGGGCTGGGTTTAAACCCGACACGGCGGATTATCAGTTCGTTGAAAAATTTGCATGGTTTGAAGGCCTCAAAATTGACTATCACCTCGGCATTGACGGCATCTCGCTGTTCATGGTGCTGCTGACTACGCTTTTGATGCCCATTTGCATTCTGTGCAGCTGGACATCGGTGCAAAAGCGTGTGCGCGCTTATATGGTCAATTTCCTCATCCTGGAAACCTTTGTTATCGGCGTTTTCTGCGCTCTCGATGCCGTTTTGTTCTACACCTTTTTTGAGGGTATGCTGATTCCGATGTATCTCATCATTGGCATTTGGGGGGGCAACCGCCGTATTTACGCTGCTTATAAATTCTTCCTCTATACCTTCATCGGATCGGTGCTTTTCCTCGTTGCTATCTTGTATCTTTATTCGCATTTTGGCACGACCAATATCCCCGAACTGATGACGCAGGCGCGCACGTTGCCGCTGGCCACGCAGCAGTGGTTGTGGCTTGCGATGTTTGCCTCGTTCGCGGTGAAGGTTCCGATGTGGCCAGTGCATACGTGGTTGCCCGACGCACACGTGCAGGCGCCAACGGCGGGTTCGGTGATTCTGGCGGGTATCTTGCTGAAAATGGGTGCCTATGGCTTCCTGAGGTTCTCGCTGCCGATGCTGCCTGAGGCTTCGCATTATTTTGCGCCGCTGATGTATACGCTGTCTATCGTCGCCGTTATATACACCTCGCTCGTCGCGCTGGTGCAACAGGACATGAAAAAGCTGATTGCCTATTCGTCCGTTGCGCATATGGGTTTTGTCACCATCGGTATCTTCGCGTTCAACGTGCAGGGCATTGAAGGTGCGCTCATTCAGATGATTTCGCATGGTCTGGTGTCAGGCGCGTTGTTCCTTTGCGTTGGCGTGCTCTATGACCGCCTGCATACTCGCGAAATCAATCGCTATGGTGGAGTGGTCAATGTCATGCCACGCTATGCGCTGATTTTTATGTTCTTCACCATGGCGTCGGTCGGCCTGCCATCTACGTCTGGCTTCGTCGGTGAGTTTTTGGTGTTGCTCGGTGCATTTAAAGCCAGCACATGGCTTGCATTATTTGCCACCACGGGCGTGGTGCTCGGTGCGTCTTACGCCCTGCTGCTCTATCGCCGCGTGGTGTTTGGCGACATCACCAATGACGAGGTGCTTACACTCAAAGATGTAACCCCACGCGAACTCACACTGTTCATCCCTGTGGTGCTGCTTGTGCTGTGGCTTGGTATCTATCCAAAGCCATATTTCCACGCGATGGAAGCATCGGTGCAGCATCTCATCGAACAGGCATCACTTAAAGATACCGGAGGAAAAAAATAATGGGTGCAATTACTATCACCAGCCTTCAGGCTATTGTGCCAGAGCTCTATCTCGGCAGTATGGCTATTTTGCTGCTTATGGTCGCGGTGTATAAATCCAAGGCCATCGGCAACGATATTTTAAGCTGCGCATTTATAGCCTTTGTGTTGACCGCGCTTTTCTTCTGCCAGAATCTGGGTGGCAACTACACCAGCTATTTTAACGGCATGTTCGCCACCGATAGTTTTATCGTGCTGGCCAAATTACTCATCACCATTTCAGCTGCGCTTGTGCTGTTGGTTTCCTCAAGCTGGCTGAAGGAAGAGGGCGGCAAGCCTTCGGAATTCCTCGTGCTGATGATGCTGTCCACGCTGGGTATGCTGCTGATGGTTTCGGCCAATGATTTGCTGACGCTGTATATGGCGCTGGAAATGTCGAGCTTAGCGCTCTATGTGCTGGCGGCGTTCAACCGCGATAATGCAAAATCGAGCGAGGCGGGGCTTAAATATTTTGTGCTTGGCTCGCTTGCCTCGGGCATGATGCTGTTTGGCATGTCGCTGGTCTATGGCTTTGCCGGAACGACGAGCTTTGCCGCGCTTTCCACGCTGTTTGGCAACGCTGCGCCCATCTCTATGGGCGTGGTGGTTGGCCTTGTGCTCATTATGGTGGGCTTTTGCTTCAAGCTCTCGGCGGTTCCATTCCACATGTGGACGCCAGACGTGTATGAGGGCGCACCTACGCCGGTGACCGCGTTCTTCGCCACTGCGCCAAAGATCGCCGCGCTGGCGCTGTTCACCCGCTTGCTCATCTATCCTTTTGGTCATCTGTTCGCGCAGTGGCAGCAGGTGGTTATCTTTGCCTCCGTTGGCTCGTTGTTCGTGGGCGCGCTTGGCGCTATCGCGCAAACCAGCATCAAGCGCCTGCTGGCCTATAGCTCAATCGGTCATGTCGGTTTCATGCTGATGGGTTTGGCTTCCGGCAATGCCGCGGGCGTGCAGGCAATGCTGATTTACCTCGCGCTCTATATTTTCATGAGCGTGGGCGCGTTTGGCTGCGTTCTGCTCATGCGTCGCAACGGTGAATATGTTGAAAAAATTTCTGACCTTGCTGGCCTGTCGCAAACGCGTCCGCTGCTGGCGGCAACGCTTGCGCTCATGCTATTTTCAATGACGGGCATTCCGCCACTGGCAGGTTTTGCCGGCAAAATGTATGTCATCATCGCCACGCTGGAAGCTGGTCTTGCATGGCTTGCGGTAGCCGGCGTTATCGCCGGTGTCATCGGTGGCTACTATTACCTCAAGGTTGTCAAAGTCATGTATTTTGACGCACCCGCAGAGCCGTTGGACACGAAAACGCCACGCAGCATCAAACTCGCGCTTGCGCTTTGCACAGTTGTAACGCTATTTTTCTTCATCGCCCCCACACCGCTTGTGGCCTCTGCGAAGCTCGCAGCGCAAGCTCTTTTGAACGGAAACTAAGAAACTATGTCGAGTGCCAAAGCCAAAATATCTTCCAATCTTCTCAACGACTATCACCTGTTGTCGTTTGATGAGCTCGACAGCACGAACGAAGAAGCCAAACGCATCGCCAAGGGCGGCGGGCATCATGGCGCGGTCATCTGGGCGAAAAAACAAACCGCAGGCAAAGGCCGTTTGGGACGCACTTGGACATCCTCGCAGGGCAACCTCTATGTTTCCATTTTGCTGCACCCGAACAAGCCAATGGCCGAGCTCTCGCAGCTTTCATTCGTCAGCGCGGTCGCGGCGATAGAAGCGCTAGATCCGCTGCTTCCGCCCGGGCGCAGGCTGCAATGCAAATGGCCGAATGATATTTTGCTCGGTGGCAAAAAAGTGGGCGGCATTTTGCTCGAATCCTTCCAATGCGGCAAAACCGAAAAAGGCAAACCGTGGGTGGTTGTCGGCGTGGGCATCAACGTGGAGAGCTTCCCGTCTAAAACCGAATTTCCTGCCACGTGCCTGAAGGATGCGGGCGTGGAATTGGTCAGCGCAAAAATTATTCTCTCGCGCTTCGTGCATCATTTTATCGAGTGCTATAACGAGTGGGACACCAAGGGATTTGCGCCATGCCGTAGGCGTTGGCTGAAGAACGCATGGGGCATGAAACAACGCCTGAAAGCGCGCCTTGCCGACAAGACCATCGAAGGTTTTGCTGAGGGCATCGACTTAAATGGCAGCCTCGTGCTCCAGCTTAAAGATGGCAAAAAAATACAGATCAGCGCAGCGGATATTTTTCCCGCCGATGCTGCCGTAGAGGCTTAACGTGCTGCTCGCCATAGATGTCGGCAATACCAACGTGGTGTTTGCTGTGTTCGATGGCGATAAAATGGCAGGTCAGTGGCGCATCTCTTCTGATAGCCGCCGCACCTCCGATGAATATGGCGTGTGGTTGCTGCAGGTGATGGAGCGGGCAGGGCTAGAGCCCAAAAAAGTAAAAGGCGCAGTGGTCGCCTCGGTCGTTCCGCAAACGCTGTTTGACCTTCGCATGCTGGCAAAGAATTATTTTGGCTGCGAGCTGCTCATCATCGGTGCGCCGGGAACCAACTGCGGGATTGCTGCAAAAATCGACAACCCGCGTGAGGTTGGCGCAGACCGTTTGGTCAACGCCTACGCCGCGTGGCAGCGCTATAAACAGGCACTCATCGTGGTGGATTTTGGTACGGCAACGACGTTCGATGTGGTTTCTGGCGCTGGTGATTATGTCGGCGGCGTCATCGCTCCGGGCGTGAATCTCTCACTAGAGACACTGCACAAAGCTGCGGCCAAGCTGCCCAACGTCGGCATCATCCCGCCTGAAAAAGTCATCGGCACGAACACGGTCGGCGCGATGCAGTCCGGCATTTATTATGGCTATGCAGGTCTTGTCGAAGGCATCACGGGGCGCATCAAAGCTGAATATGGGGCGCCGATGAAAGTAATTGCCACTGGCGGACTAGCCTCACTCTATGCTAAGGCTTGCAGCGCCATTGAGCATCTCGAGCCGGACCTCACTATCTTCGGCCTTAAAGCCTTATATGAATTGAACCAAAAATGACCTTTAACTTTGCCAAATATAAAGACCAACTGCTGTTCGTTCCCCTCGGTGGCAGCAATGAAATCGGGATGAACCTGAACCTCTACACCATCGGCGGCAAATGGCTGATGGTCGATTGCGGGATTGGTTTTGCCAGCGATGCGCTGCCGGGCATCGACGTTATCGTGCCGGATATTTCGTTCATTCAGGAAATCAAAAACGATTTGCTTGGCCTCGTCATCACCCATGCACATGAAGATCATCTCGGCGCTGTGCCATACCTCTGGCGCGAGATGGAATGCCCGATTTACGCAACGCCGTTTACCGCGTGTTTCCTCAAGCACAAGCTGTCGGAAATGGGCCCCGGCAAGCAACCAAAGGTGCATGAAATGGCGGTGGGCAGCACGGTGGACATTGGGCCATTTGCGCTGGAACTCGTCGAGCTCACGCACTCCATCCCTGAAATGCAGGCGATTGCGATTACCACCGAAAAAGGCGTGGTGATGCATACCGGCGACTGGAAATTTGACGAAAACCCAATGGTCGGCCCCGTGTCGGATTATGACGCGCTGAAGCGCTATGGCGATGGCAATGTGCTGGCCATGGTGTGCGATTCTACCAACGTGTTCGTCGAAGGCACGTCTGGCTCGGAAGGCGAGGTGCGCGAGCATCTGACCGCGCTTATCAAAAGCTGCAAACAGCGCGTGATTGTGTCCACCTTTGCGTCCAACCTTGCGCGCGTGCAAACGCTGATTATGGCGGCGCACGAGTCGGGCAGGGTGGTGGCGCTCGCTGGCCGCTCGCTGTTTCGCGTGGTGCAGGCTGCGCAGGAAAGCGGCTACCTGCCGGAAGATTTAGAATTTATCAATGACAAAGAGGTAATGAACCTGCCGCGCGAAGATGTGCTGTTGATCTGCACCGGCTGTCAGGGCGAGCCGCGCGCCGCGCTGCCGCGCATTGCCCGCGGCGATCATCCGAATATCCGCCTGCTACCGGGCGACACGGTCATCATGTCCTCCCGCAAAATCCCGGGCAACGAAATGAAAATCAACGCGGTGAATAATCGCCTTGCCGAGCGTGGCGTCGAAGTCATCACCGACAAAGACTTTTTCATTCACGTCTCCGGCCATCCCGCGCGCGACGAACTAAAGCGCATGTATGAGCTGGTGCGCCCGCGCATCGCCATCCCCACGCACGGCGAACGCCGCCACTTGCATGAACATGCCAAACTCGCCCGCCAGTGGGGCGCAAAGAAGGCCGTAGAGGCGCATAATGGTGCGGTGGTGCTGCTGGATGCGGATGAGGCCAGCGTGGTCGGCACCGTGCATTCTGGCTATATCGCTATCGACGGCAGCTCGCTCATTCCCACCGATGGCGACGTCATCCGCACACGCCGGAAACTCCGCGATGATGGTTGCATTCTGATTAGCGCGGTAGTGAATTTAAAGGGCGAACTTTTGTTCCCCGTGCAGCTTTCTGCGCCGGGCATTTTTGATATTCAGGAAGATAAGGAATTCATTTCTGAGTGTATCGCTGAGGCTTCTGAAGCTATTGCAAAATGCAAGAAAGGTTCAGCGGATTCTCAGCTGCGCGAGGCAGCTCGCCTTTCTATCCGCCAGCTCATCAAGCGCGAAATCGACAAAAAACCCGTCATCGAAGTGCATATCGCGCGGGTTTAGCCCCCTCCCTGACCCTCCCCCCTGACGGGGAGAGGGAAAAGAACATCCTCTCTCCCGCTTGCGGGGGAGAGCTAGAGAGGGGTAAATCAATGAGGCCGTGTTGCGCCGGGGTCAAAGCCGAGGAGGATTTTGGCGCGGCTGGCGGAAAGATGATCGCGGTGATAAGTGCCAGATCTTTCGGGGACGTTGTTGCTATAGAGCACTGCGGTGGAGATATCGTGAGCGGATGATTTCACCACAGGCGCAAGCTGTTGTTCGAGCCGTGGCTCTTGTGTTGTGTCTTTTTCCGCGTATGAAACACCCTTGAACCATTTATCGGTTTTGTCAAACACTGCGCGGAAATAATCGCGGTTGATACCAAAGCTTGCACCGAATGTAGCCATGACCGATATTGAGGCAGTATAGGCAAGAGCTGTGTTTTTAGCGGTTTCGATACCTATATGTTTCAGCAAGTCAATGCCAAGGTCGCTGCCTGCCAATAGTGCGCCAACCGCTGCTCCAACCGCTAAACCAATGATGGCAAGTTTAGGGTAAAAGGGTTGGTTCTTATGGCGATCAAGAAGATGTTTAGTGCGATAAACTTCTTTTTCTTCGGGAGTTTCTGAGGAAGATGCTGTCGTTTTTTCAGGGACACCAACTTGTTTTTTTATGTCTTTGATTTCATCTTTGATTTCGGCCAATTCTTTTCCCATGAATTTTTTTAGACGGCCTTCAGTGGTTTGCAAGCCTGCGGCGATGCCGCCGGAAATTTTACCAACTTGGTCAAAATCATGCGCTGCGTAGAGCATACCCGCGCCGGAAAATGCAGCAACAATACCCGTGAAACCAAGTGCAGGCAGTGAACCTGCTAAAATAAGCGCCGCAGGAATGCCAAGCACTGCGCCGACAATAGCGCCAAGAACAAAGCCGCCAAGCTTACCCTTTACACCCCCCTTGTAGGTTTCCCAGAAGGCGTGCAGGCGATTATCTGTCTCGGCAGCCATTTGCTGTTGAAACGAGGCTTTTTCTAATTTCTGTTCTTCTTCGCTGTCCATAACCACTTATTTCGTTGTTTGGCGCCTGTTTTTAGCTATAACTCCTTTATAGCTTATTTTAGGGCGGTTGAACCATGGTTTTTTGTGAAACTTTTGTGACAGGGCGGGGAGTTAATATGATAGGAAAGCTTAACCATGTGGCTATTGCGGTGCCAGATCTTGTCGCGGCCAGCGCTATGTATCGGGATGCAATGGGGGCGGATGTGTCATCCCCGCAGGACGTGCCGGAGCATGGGGTGACCGTTGTTTTCATCAATTTGCCCAATACCAAGATCGAATTATTGCATCCCCTCGGTGAAAACTCGCCAATTGCTGGGTTTTTAGCCAAAAATCCAGCGGGCGGCGTGCATCATATTTGTTTTGAAGTGTCGGATATCCTTGCTGCGCGCGACCAATTGGTGGCTAAAGGCCTGCGCGTTCTGGGCGATGGCAACCCAAAGATCGGGGCGCACGGAAAACCGGTTTTATTCTTACATCCCAAAGACATGCTTGGAACGCTGACGGAAATTGAGCAGGTGTAAGTCAGTCATGCCACTCACTTTTGTCTTTTTTATATTCCTAAATAGCTGGTTTATATCGCTTTTTTCGGTCATCCCATTTTTTGTCCACACCACCAAAAAACAGGTGGCGGGGGAATATGAAGCCGCGCCAGAGCCCATCCGCTGGCGGCGGGCATTTGGCGTAAATACCCTTGTGGCGGCTGTGGTCACGGCGTTTCTCTGCTGGTTTATCACCAGCGGCCTCATCCATATCAGGGACTGGTAATGCGCCTTCGTCCGCTCAATCCCCTTGGTAAACTGGCTGAGGTCAACTGGCTGATTATCGGTCTAATGACCGCCATTTCGTTTCTTGGCTTTGCCATGATGCTCTCTGCCGGTGGCGGTGAAATGGGCGTTTTTGCCACGCCACAGATCATTCGTTTTGCCATTGGCTTTGTCATGATGTTGATAATTGCGGTGATGCCGATGCGCAC
>RFOF01000028.1 GCA_009926845.1 Alphaproteobacteria bacterium | reverse complement strand
ATGACATCGGCAAAAACCTCGTCGACATCATCCTCACCAACAATGGTTTTAAAGTTATCAACCTCGGCATCAAACAGCCGATTGCCAACATCATTACGGCGATTGCTGAGAACAAACCGACCGCCGTGGGGCTCTCGGGTTTGCTGGTTAAATCCACCGTCGTCATGAAAGAAAACTTGGTCGAGCTTTCGCAGGCCGGATATGATCTTCCGGTGCTCCTCGGCGGCGCGGCGCTGACGCGTGCGTATGTTGAGGAAGATTGCGTCGAGGCGTATGATGCAGGCCGTGTGGCCTATGCGCAGGATGCGTTTGACGGGCTGGATTTGATGAACAAAATCGCCGATGGCAAATTCGAGGATTATCTCGCCGAGGTCAAACTGCGCAAACACAACCGCCCGAGCCACTCCAAAGCCAAGCAGCGCTGGAGTCAGAACGAAGTAGCAGGGCAAGAGTTGATTGCTAATTTGCGTCCGGTCGAGGTCGAAGCCATTCAGACCAAACGTGCCGAGCTTGCCCGCCAAGTGGAGGTTCCGGCGCCGCCATTCTGGGGTTCGCGCATCATCGAGAGCATTCCCACCAAGGCGCTGATTCCCTACCTCAACGAGCAGATGCTATTCACCTTCCATTGGGGTTTTAAAAAGGCGGGAAAAACGCTGGATGAATATTGGAAATGGGTGGAAACGGACGTCAAACCCATTCTCAAGCGCCTTCTTGAAGAATGTGAGCAAAAAAATATTTTGCAGGCGAAAGCGGCCTATGGCTATTTCAAATGTGCTTCGGAGAATAATGATGTGGTGTTGTTTGACGAGTCAGGCAGCAAAGAAATTGGCCGCCTGACGCTGCCGCGCCAAGACAAAGACGGCGGCATTTGCGTCGCCGATTTCTTCCGCGATGTTTCCACCGGCGAGCGCGACGTGCTGGCCATGCAGGTGGTCACCGCCGGGCAAACCGTGGCCGATGTGGCGCGCGAGTGGTTTGCCAGCGACCGCTATCAGGATTATTTGTATTTGCATGGCATCGGCGTTGAAATCGCGGAAGCTTCCGCAGAATATGTCCACAAACGCATCCGCTCTGAGCTTGGCTTTGGCCATGAGGACGCGCGCGACATGAAGGAAATGCTCAAGCAAGGATATCGCGGTTCGCGCTATTCGTTCGGCTACCCCGCCTGCCCGCGCCTTGAAGATCAGGAAATGCTGCTGAAGCTGCTGGGTGCTGAGCGCATCGGCGTTGAGCTATCGGACGAGTTCCAGCTCCACCCTGAGCAATCGACATCTGCGATTGTCGTCCATCATCCGCAGGCGAAATATTTTAATATTTAAGACGCTGTTGGTTTTTCATCCAACTCTTGGATTTTTTGCAGTACGTCGCGAGCAATTGGCGCTGCGGCAGATGCACCGCCACCGCCATGTTCCACCACCACCGCTATCGCATATTTAGGCGCTGCAACAGGCGCAAACGCAACAAAGAGCGCGTGGTGGCGTGCTTCCCACGGAATGGTTGCTTGATTGACGCCACGCTGCACAATTTTGCGCACTTGTGAGGTGCCCGTTTTGCCTGCCATGGCAAAGCGCGGATCAGCAATGCGGCTGCCCGCTGCGGTGCCACCACCATTGACCACCGCGTTCATTGCTTCTTGCGTTTGCTCTAAAATATCTCGATCCACATCCAATGGTTTAAATTCGGGCACCACAGCATCTTCAGAACTCACCCACAGGCGCGGCACAACCTCCATGCCGCTGGCCATGCGCGCTGTCATCACTGCCAGCTGCAGCGGCGTGGAAAGCACATAGCCCTGACCGATGGCGCAGTTGATGGTGTCGCCTGCTGCCCAGCGTTGTTTATATTTAGCAAGCTTCCAATCGGGGTCGGGAATGATGCCGGGTTTTTCACCCTCCATGCCAAGGCCATAGGTTTGGCCAAGGCCAAAGCGCCGCGCCATGTCGGCATATTTATCAATGCCTATTTTTTGCGCCACCGTGTAGAAAAATACGTCACACGAGCCTTTGACTGCATCATGATAATTCACCGAGCCGTGCCCGCCCTCTTTCCAGCAGTTGAACTGGTGGTCGCCGAGCATGAAATGCCCCGGGCAATGCACACGTGTGCTTTCTGTGATAGCACCCGCTTCAAGCCCTGCCATGCCCACCAACATTTTGAACGTTGATCCCGGTGGGTATTGTCCGGTGATGGCTTTGTTGAGTAGTGGTGCTTTTTTATCAGTGGAAAGGGTTTTCCAATAGTCGCTCGAAATGCCGGTGGAAAAAACATTCGGGTCGAACGCCGGCATAGAGGCAAGGCATAAAATATTGCCGTTTTTGATCTCCATCGCCACTACCGCCGCGCTTTGCCCCGCCACCAGATCGGCGGCTAACGTTTGCACGCGGCTGTCAATGGTCAAGGTTACGCTCTGGCCGGGAACGCTCGGTTTTTTGCCAATTTCACGCACAGGAACGCCGTGAACATTGACCTCAATCTGGCGAATGCCAGCGCTGCCGCGCAGCTCGTCTTCCAACATCTTTTCCACGCCATTCTTGCCGATCTTAAAATCCGGTAGGCGCATCAGTGGTGGATCACCCTCGGATAAATCTTCCTTCGCCACTGCGCTGACATAGCCCAGCAAATGTGCGGCTTTATCGAGAAAGGGATAATGACGGATCTGACCGATGTCGATATAGAGCCCCGGAAGTTCCAACATGTGCAGCTCAATCAGCGACACCTCTTCCCATGTCAGATGTTCTTTGAGCATTTCGGGCATCGAGGCGGAGGACACTTTCGTGCGCTCGAGCTGTTTCATTTTTTTTGCCGGAATGCCGACCAGCGCGTCGAGCTTTTCGAGCGTTGTGCGGAAGGTTTGTTGCGTCAGGCCCGAATAGTCGAGGAACACGCGATAATTCTTTTCGTTCGTCGCCATCGCCACGCCCATACGGTCGAGGAGCAACCCGCGCTCGGGCGTCATCAGCTGCAGCTTGATGCGGTTATTTTCCGACAGCACCGCATATTCCGCCGATTTGATGAACTGCAGATAATACAGGCGGCTGGCCAGCGCGGCAAAACCCGCGACCTGTAGCCCGCCCAGAATCACCGCACGACGGGAAAATATTCGTTGTTTCTCGTTGTCCTTTGGCATTGTCCCAGCATAAATAATATGGATTCCTTACTACCCATAATGTATAAAAGGTCGCAATGAAACCCCATTCCTTAAGGATTCCATCATGACCAAACACCTCGTGCTTGCCGCCCTCTTATCGCTCACCCTGGCATCTAGCGCTAGCGCGCAGGAAATTGCCCGCGGTACGCCAGACCTGAAGGCCGCCGCCAGCGGCGCTTACACCTTGGATAAAGGCCATGCGAACGTCGTGTTCTCCATCAACCATCTGGGCTATTCCGGCTATATCGGCCGCTTTAACAGCATTGACGGCAACCTGAAATTTGACCCGACCGCGCCAGAAAAAAGCAGCGTTAGCATCCATATCGACCCGGCCAGCATCGACACCAACAATGCAAAATTGGAAGAAGAACTCAAAACCGACAAATTCTTCAACGTGGCTAAATTCCCCGACATCACGTTCGAATCCACCAAAGTGGTGAAAACCTCTGACACCACTGGCGACATCACCGGCAATCTGACGCTAATGGGCGTAACGAAAGAAGTGACGCTGAAAACCACCTTCAACGGCGCGGGCAAAAATCCCTTCAACAGCAAACCAAAGCTCGGCTTTAGCGCGAAGGGCTCTATCAAGCGCTCCGACTTTGGCATGAGCGGCTATATCCCCGCCGTCGGCGATGAGGTGCTCCTCACGATTGAAGTTGAGTTTGATCAGTAAGCCTAAATCTTTGCAGGCTCAGCTTCCTCTTCAGGACGCAGGTTTAAATAAATCAGCGTGGGTGCGGAAATGTAGATGGATGAGTAGGTGCCGATGACGACGCCGAACACCACCGCCCATGAAAAGCCCGCAATCACATCGCCACCGAAAAGCCCCAATGCCAGCGCAGCGAGGAAAGTGGTGGAGGCAGTGAGGATGGTGCGCGACAGCGTGTCGTTGATGGAGTTATTCAGCAAATCAAAAATAGCCATTTTTTTGAAGCGGCGCATATTCTCGCGGATGCGGTCATAGATCACCACCGAGTCGTTGATGGAATAGCCAACGATGGTCAAAATAGCGGCGATGGCGGTCAGGCCAAATTCAAAGCGCGTGACGGCAAAAAAGCCAAGAATCAAGATAGTGTCGTGGATGAGCGCGAGGATGGCGCCCACGCCATATTGCCACTCGAAACGAAACCACACATATAACATGATAGAGGCAAACGAGAGTAGCACAGCGGTGATACCTGCGGAAATCAGCTCGCCGCCGACGGTAGGGCCGACATAATCATTTTTGCGGTAGTCGATGCCGCTTCCGATATTCGTTGTCAGCAATTCTTTTACCTTGGCAACGGTTTTGGCCTGATCATCATTTTCGCTAACTTGGATGCGAATCATCACATCTTGTTCGCTGCCTATGCTCTGGAGCGACACTTCGCCAAACCCCTGATGTTCGAGTGCGCCGCGCAGCTTGCCGAGATCGGCGGGCGCAGACGTGTGGATCTCCATCAAAATACCGCCAGTAAAATCGATGCCGAGGTTAAGGCCCTTGGAAAAAACAAGGCCGAGCGAGAGCAGCGTGAGCGCAATGGAGAAGGCAAAGCCAACCCAGCGCGTGCCCATGAAGTTGAAGGTGGGGGTGTTTGGAAAAAGGCGAATGGTCATAAAGTGAGTCCCTAGTCTTTAGTCATTAGTCACCAGTATTTTACTAATGACTGGTGACCGGCGACTAATGACTTACTACGCAACCGCTTCGACCGCAATCACTTCCGGCACATAGTGCTTGAGCATGTTCTCGATGCCGCCCTTTAAGGTGGCGGTGGAGCTGGGGCAGCCAGAGCAGGCGCCGTGAAGCTCGACTTGCACGATGCCATCTTCGAAGCCGATGAACACAATATCGCCGCCATCTTGCGCAACGGCAGGGCGAACGCGGGTTTCGATGAGTTCGCGAATCTGCTTGGTGATGTCGCTTTCATTTTCGCTCACAACTTCTTTTTTGGCGCTGGTGAAGATCGGTTTGCCCGCGACAAAATGATCCATGATGGAGGTCAGCAGTAGGGGCTTTAAGCTTTCCCAGTCGCTCTCTTCGTTGCGGGTGACGGTAATAAAATCGCTGCCGAGAAAAATCGCTGTGACGCCTTCGATATGGAAAAGTTCAGTCGCAAGCGGCGACACTGCCGCATCTTCGCTGCTCGTAAAAAACGCTGTTCCCGATTCCATAACAGAAACACCCGGAGAAAATTTCAGGGTGAGGGGGTTGGGCGTGGCTTCCGTCTGAATAAACATTTTTGATCCTTTTGATTAATTCTGTACCCTTTAGATAAGGTATTTGCATCGTATTTGCAATGGCGGTAGGCTCAAGGAGTCTATTTATCACGAAGGAGAACATATGCATCAGGGTATCAAATCAATCATTTTTATGGCAACGACACTCACAGCAACTGCTGCTTACGCACAGAAAACGCCGGAAGATAAAACTCCTAAATTAGAGGTCAGTGTCGGCGGTGTGCAAGATGGTAAACTCATTCCTGATAAATTTGCCTATTGCAAGCCCGATGGGCGTGGGCAAACGCGTGATGCCGCCAACATCAGTCCTGAAATTCGTTGGAGTGGCGCACCAGAAAAAACCAAGTCTTTTGCTATTATCATGGTGGATAAGGACGTGCCCATGAATTTTGGCCCTGCGAACAAGGCGGGCATGGAAATCGCGGAGAATGCTCTACGTCAGAATTTTTATCACTGGAGTGTGGTCGATATTCCGGCAACGCTTGGAAAAATACCTGAAGGCAAAGCGAGCAATGGCATCACGCCGGGCGGCAAAACTTTTGGTAAGGTTGAGTTTGGCATCACTGGTCAAAATGATTATCGCAAAGTTTCTCCGGGTCTCAATGGTGGATATGATGGGCCATGCCCACCATGGAACGACAAGCGTTTGCACCGGTATTATTTTCAGGTTTATGCGCTGGATGTGCCCACGCTAAATCCACTCAAAAGTGGTTTTGATGGGAAAATGGTTGAAGATGCTATGCGTGGCCACATCCTTGCTAAGGGCGAAGTGATGGGTACCTATAGCAACAATTTGGAAGTTTTGGGCGGCGAGAAATAGAGGTTACCTATTGCCGACCACGTTGAGCAACGCTTCGCGCACCTGCTTTTGCTTGGCTTCGTGCAGCAGTTTCATCCCGAAAATATCTTTGACGTAGAACACGTCCACCGCCTGCGTTCCATAGGTAGTGATGTGCGCGGTGACGATGGAAAGCCCCTGCTCGGCGATAACACGTGTGACGTCATACAAGAAGCCCACACGGTCATGTCCGGTGATCTCCAGCACAGTGTGGATGTTGCTCGCCGTGTTGTCGATAAAGGCCTGCCCCACGACTGCCACCGCGCTGCGGTCTGTTGCCAGATAGCTTTTGCCGCGTTGGGCGAGCTGGGCACTGATATTAAGATTGCCCGAAAGCGCTTGCTCTAAATAAACCGCCAGTTTGGCGAGCCTATCGGGCCGGTCAAACAGCGCGCCGCTGGCATCTTGCACTTGGAAAATTTCGACCGCCATGCCGCTTTTGAGAGTGAAAATCTTAGCGTTGATGATGTTGGCGCCCGCAAGCGCCAACGCGCCGGTCATCTTGGAAAACAGGCCATGTTGGTCAGGCGTGCAGATGATGATCTCGGTGATGCTGCGTTTTGCATCGTGGCGTGTATCGAGCACAAGCGGCTCTTTCGCATGTTCAATTTGCCGCAGCATTCGCGCGATGGCCGCGTGGTGCGGCAGGTCGCATGCCACCATGAAACTGGCGCTGCACTGCTCGATATATGCGCCTAGCTCTTCTGCTTTCCAGCCGGGCAGAAGCATCGTCAATTTCTCGCGGAATTCATCTTCTTCCTGATGTTTAAGCTGCACACTGCCGGTGCCCATTGCTTGTTCGGCGCGAGTGTAGAGGTCGCGCATGAGCGAGCCTTTCCACTCGTTCCATACGGCAGGCCCCACGGCGCGAATATCGGCCACGGTGAGGATGAGGAGAAGGCGCATACGCTCGGGCGATTGCACCATCTCCACAAAGTCGGTGATGGTTTTGGGGTCGTTCAAATCGCGCTTAAATGCGGTGTTAGAGAACAGCAAATGATGGCGCACCAGCCACGCTGCCATTTCGATTTCATCTTGCGCCAGACCAAATCGCGCGGCGAGTTTTTCAATGACTTTTTCACCAATATAGGAATGATCGCCGCCTTGTCCTTTGCCGATATCATGGCAGAAAATGGCCAGATACAGCGCGCGCCGCATGGTGATGCGTGGGAATAATTCGGTGGCCAGCGGCGCTTCCTTTTTCAGCTCGCCATTTTCCAGCGCGTGCATCATTCCCACCGCCACCAGCGTGTGCTCATCCACAGTGTAAACGTGATACATGTTGAACTGTGTCTGCCCAACCACGCGGGCAAAATCCGGGATGAAGCGGCCAAGCAACCCCGACTCGCTCATGCGCCGTAGCGTCACTTCTGGGTCTTTTTTGGAGAGTAAAATATTGAGGAAAACCGCGCAGGCTTTTGGGTTGCTGCGAAACTCCTCATCTATCAGGCGCAGATTTTGGCCAACAAGACGCAGCGCGCGCGGGTGAATATCCAGCCCATATTCCTGCGCCACATGGAACATTTCTAACATCAACAACGGTTGCTGCTCAAACGCGTAATCGATGCGGATATTGATGCGCTCTCCATCCAGCCTGAAATGCGCTAAGCGCCACGGAGCGCTGGAAAGCCAAGGCAGCGCGCGGCGGGGCTTGCGCTTTTTTTCATCTTCTAAAAGCGCGCAGAAAATACGCGTCATGCTGCCCACCGTGCGCACGGCGACAAAATAGCGGCGCATAAAACGTGCGATAGAGCGATTGATGGAAGGGTGCGGGAACCCCATTTTCTCGGCGATAGCGTGCTGTTTATCAAAGGTCAGGCGCTCTTCTGCGCGCTCACTTAAATAATGCAGCCACGCGCGCACCTGCCAGAGAAATTGCCGCGCCTGATTGAAGCTGCGATATTCGTCTTCGGTGAGCAAACCCATCTCAACAAGGTCAGCGAGCGTGTGAATGGGGTAGCTATAGCGCGCCAGCCACCACAGCGTGTGCAGATCGCGCAGGCCGCCCTTGCCCTCTTTGACATTGGGTTCTAGCATATAGCGTGAATCACCAAAGCGGCCATGACGGCCGTCACGCTCGGCCAGTTTGGCCTCTACGAATGCCAGTTCGCTGCCTTCCATTATCTCGGCCTGAAAGCGCTTAAAGAAGCTCTCAAAAAGTTCGCCATTGCCAGCCACGGGCCTTGCATCGAGCATGGTGGTGCGGATGGTCATGTCTTTTTTGGCCAGCGATAATGCATCGGCGACGCTGCGGTGGGCTTGCCCCACTTTCAGGCCTAAATCCCAGAGCACATAAAGGATGAATTCGGTGAGTTTGGCGGCGGCAGCATCCTGTTTTTTCTCATAGAGAAACAAAATATCAATGTCAGAATAGGGAAATAATTCCGAGCGACCATAACCGCCAATAGCTACCACCGTCATTTTGAGCGCTTTGGTTTTTGGCAGCGGCGCGCAGGCAAAAAGCCCTGCCAGCAACTCATCTATCACCTTCGCATAATTTTCGATGAGTTCCTCAGCATTACCTGAGGCAAAAAAAGCTTCTTTGAGATTCGCGCGCTGCTCCGTCAGCCACGGTCGGCAAATGGCGAGAGCCGCGTCCTTGCGCTCGGCGTCAGAAACGTGCGCCAACGCGCCAAGCTGTTTTTTCAGCGTGGCTGCGGCGGCGGTTTTCATGCATCAATAAGCGTTAAGTCAGGCTCTCTACGACCCGCCAATACATCGGATGCAAGTTTATGATCGAGCTGACGTTCCCATTTTGCCACCACAATCGTCGCCACTGCGTTACCAATGATATTAATGATGGCGCGACCGGTTGACATAAAACGGTCAATGGCAAAGATAAGTGCAAGCCCCACTGCCAGATTTTCCGGTGGAATGAAATTCATCGAGGAAAGCGTTGCCGCGAGCACAAGAAATGCACTCCCCGTAACACCTGCTGCGCCCTTAGAGGTGAGGAGCAAAACACCCAGCAACGTCAGCTGATGCCATACGGTGATGTCTGTGCCCGTAGCATAGCAAATAAACATCGCGCCCATGGTAAAATAAAGCGAAGAGCCATCAAGATTGAACGAATAGCCCGATGGCACAACAAGGCCGACCACGGGCTTAGAGCAACCCATAGCGGTCAGGCGTTCCATCATGCGCGGCAGAACCGTTTCGGATGAAGAGGTGCCAAGCACAATGAAAAGTTCTTCGCGGATATATTTAATGAGTTGCCAGGTAGAGAGCTTGCAATAAAAACTCATAATTGGCCCCAGAATACCAAAAACGAACACAACGCCTGTGCCGTAAAATAGTAAGACCAACAGGCCAAGGTCTTTGAGAGAGCCAAGACCGAACTTACCAATCGTGTAGGCCATGGCGCCAAACGCGCCCACCGGCGCGAGCAAGGTAATGTAATCCACCATTTTGAACATCACGTGCGAAATAGAGTTGATGATGTCGAGGGCGGGCTTGCCTTTTTCGCCGAGTGCGCCAATGGCCCATGCAAACAACAAGGCGATGAGCAACACTTGTAAAATTTCACCATCAGCAAAGGCGCTAACGAGGGTAGAAGGAATGATGTGCATCAAAAAATCAGTCGTTGAGGCCATGGAAGTGGCGGCCACTTTTTCTTTGATGTGCCCAATATCCATCGCAGATACGTTGATGTTCATGCCGCTGCCAGGCTTTATGACATCCACCACCACAAGCCCCATAACTAGAGCAATCGTGGTGATAATTTCAAAATAAATAAGCGCTTTTGCGCCCACGCGACCCACTTTTTTCATGTCGCCCATTCCGGCGACACCGCTGACAATGGTGCAGAAAATGATGGGAGCTATCAACATTTTGATGAGCTTGATAAACCCATCGCCCAGCGGCTTCATGGCCACGCCATTTTCGGGGGAAACGATGCCAACAATAACACCTAAAATGATCGCAGCAATCACTTGAAAGAATAAGGAACGATAGAAAGGCTTTTTGGGTTTTGCTGGCGCAGATATGGATTGAGTGGTCACGAGAACATCCCTTTATGATTTTTTGGTTGGTATTTTTTTATTGTAAGTGCGTGATTTTCCACGCAAGAAAACGGAATCTAGTATAATCAAGCCGCATTGGCCAGAAAAAAGAATTTTTTGCAATGCAGCAATAAGAAAAATGCTTATTTCCACGCACAGGCATCTTTTTTCCACACGCCGATGTCGGCGTCGAGATTCACCTCTTTCCACTTGGGGTGGCCCTTTTCTTTGAGGCTGGGCAGCGCGGCGCGCATCGATTTTGCCAGCGTTCCCAGCATCTCGCAGCGGCCCGCCCCGCGCACCTGTTTAAAATCATACGACACCAAAAGCGCCTGCACCGCCACCGTCGGCACGTTTTCTTCTACAAACTCATAGTCGAGTTTTGAAAGCTCGGCGGGTTTATATTCGGCGAGGATTTTGGCGTCGGTCAGCGGCAAAAAATGCACATTATCGAGCAGCTTGGCGTATTGAGGATTTTCGGGGCTGGCAAGGTCTTCAAGGTTTTTAAACAGGCGCACGGGCTTGCCCCCCACAAAAACCACGGCATCGAGCTCTCCGCGCAAAACCGCCACCACTCCCTGTTCGGCAGAAATCTTTTTACTAACGGCGGGTGTGATGTTCATGAGTGAGAACAGGTTGACGGCAGTCAGCATGTTGCCGCTGTTTTCTTCGCCGATGGCCAGTTTTTTGCCATCGAGCTCAGCAAAACTCTTGATGTCGCGGCGGGCGAGCACATGCACTTCTTCATTATACAGTGGGAATACTACGCGCAAATGGTGAGCCGCGCGCGCTGAATCCGGATTTTTTGAGCGTGTCAAAAACCCGAGCACGTCGGATTGCACAATACCAAGCGCGGCATTTTCCGTGCTGTTGATGCGTTTGATATTGTCGATAGATCCTTCGGATGCCTTGATAGCAAGCGGCACATTCACCTGCTTTGACACCTCGGCAATATCGCGGCCAAAAGCAAAATAGGTTCCTGTTTTTGGCCCCGTCACCACGCCAATGGGCGACGCCGCATAGGCCGATGAAATGAAAAATAAAAGGAGGAGACCCGTCATTGCGAGGAGGCCACGCCGACGAAGCAATCCAGCTACTTCCATAGCGTTTCCCCTAAATCGTTCCAATGTGGATTTAAACTTTCAATCAACATAATTTTCTTTTCCCGTGAGCCAGCCTTGATTTATTTTTCCCGCGTGATGGCGTCAATCATCGTCTCATAAATTTCGTAATATACCAACCGATTGCATTTATATTTTTTTGAGAATCCGGCAAGGCTATTATTTTTATGCTGCCAATCGCGTTTTGGCAAATCGCTGGTTGCTTGGGCATAAGTCTGGATTGCTTCGCTATGCTCGCAATGACGAGGCTATTGCCGCCCCAAAAGAGTATCTGAAGTTTGTGCATGCTCGGCGAGCGTTTTGGGCTCGATGCGGCCTGTTTTCAACATGCAGGGTGCGCAGTCTTTGTCTGGCGCAGCGCCCGCGGGCAAAACCACATGTTGCGGCCCCATTCTTTCGCGCTCAAGTTCCAAATCGTGGGCTTTGGAACCTGTCATCCATGAACGAACAATTTCAATCATGCCAACAATGCCCATAATACTGCCTACCGTCGCAAGCCAACCGCGAGTTTCAGGACTCCGAGCATGATAAATTTCAGCAAGAAAGCTACCGCCCAATAGTGTCATCCCACTATTGCCTTGCTCACTCTTCCGTAAACGCAAATTTTTCGCCTGCTCATCGAGCTTGTCGCGCTTAAAATCGTCTTTGGTTTCGTAGATTTTAGCCATGAGAAATAGCCGCTTTGGGTTAAGAAATTAACGAATATTAGCCTATGGAATGGGCCATGTCAAAGATAATTAGGCCTCAGCTAGCCTAGTATTTCCCAACGATGGACAGCAGATTTTTGCGCTCTTGCTTGGCGGCATCAGCCATGTGAATTTCAGTAATTTGGTCAGTTTCTTCGGAAATTCTGGCCATTTGGCCGATAATAGTTCCTGAGCCTTCATGCAAAATAATTGTCTGTGATGGCTTCTGTGCAGCAGAAGGCGCGGCGGCGGCCTGCGCATCGGCAACGACAGGTTTTTTATCCTCCATGGCGACCACAACAACAAAGGACAGCAACGCCAGTGCAGGCAGCGTAACATATAATGAGTGCAAGGCGGTGGCTATTCTACGCGGCTTTGCAGCGGGGATGCGACCAATTTTAGGGCGAGGTGAATGGGTTGTCATGCAGAGGTTGTCGCACAGTCGCGTAAAAACTCCGTTAACGCGGCGCGTAAAATTTTTGGCCGGTTTCGGTGAGTGTTGGGCTGGCGAGTTTGACAAACACATCGGTGATTTTTTCAGGCAGGGTAAGTGTCTCGGGGTCTTCGCCGGGGAAGGCCTGCGCGCGCATGCGTGTGCGCACCACGCCGGGGTCGATGAGGTTGATGCGAAGGTTGGTTTTGGCGGTTTCTGCCGCGTAGATGTTCACCATCATTTCCAGCGCGGTTTTGCTCACCGCATACGCCCCCCAATAGGCTGCTGCGCGGCGGGTCACGCCGGAGGTTACGAACATGGCGCGGCCAGCGCCCGAGGCCAGAAGCAGCGGGTCAAAACAGCGAAGCAGGTGCCAGTTGGCGCCCACGTTCAGCGCCATCGTCTTTTCCCAATCGGCGGGGTTGGCGTGGGGAATGGGTGCAATTTCACCGAGGATGGCGGCGTTGCCAACCAGCACATCAAGCCTGCCAAAACGCTGCGCCACCTGCTCGGCAAGCGAAGGAATTTTGTCAGACTCCAGCAAATCCAGCGGAACTAAAATAGCAGGCAGACCGCCCGCCGCGCGGATCTCATCATCGACGATCTGTAGGTTTTCGCTGCTGCGCGCGACCAAAATCACCTGCATACCCTCGGCGGCAAAACGCTTGGCCACCGCCGCGCCAATGCCGCGCGATGCGCCAGTGATGAGGGCAACACGCTTGGTCATCAGACGTCCTGAATCTCGGAGAAGAGGTCTTTTTGCGAGCCGTTGGCGGTTTGGCCCGCGTCGGTCAGCGCAATGGGATAATCACCCGTGAAGCACGCATCGCAGAATTGCGGCGCATTGGCATCGCGGTTTTCTGCGCCCACTGCGCGATAGAGGCCATTGATGGAAATGAATGCAAGACTATCAGCGCCGATGAGTTTGCACATTTCGTCAATGCTGTAATTAGCGGCGAGCAAATGTTTGCGGTCGGGCGTGTCCACACCATAGAAACAGGAGTTAGTGGTCGGTGGGCTCGCGATGCGCATATGCACTTCTTTTGCGCCCGCTTCGCGCACCATGTTCACGATTTTTTTCGAAGTGGTGCCGCGCACGATGGAGTCATCCACCAATATCACGCGTTTGCCTTCTAAAATGGCGCGGTTGCCGTTGTGTTTGAGTTTGACGCCGAGGTTGCGCACATGGTCAGAGGGCTCAATGAAGGTGCGCCCAACATAGTGGTTGCGGATGATGCCAAGCTCGAACGCAATGCCCGATTCCTGCGCGTAGCCAAGGGCAGAGGGAATGCCCGAGTCGGGCACGGGAACGACGACATCCGCGGAAATGGGAGTTTCGCGGGCGAGCTCGGCGCCGATGCGCTGGCGCGCCTGATAGACATTCTGGCCTTCGGAAATGGAATCAGGCCGCGAGAAATACACATATTCAAAAATGCAGAAACGTTTTTTCTGCTTATCGAATGGACGCAGTGAACGCAGGCCAGCATCGGTGATGATGACCACTTCGCCCGGCTCGATATCGCGCACATAGCTTGCACCAACGATGTCAAATGCGCAGGTTTCAGAGGCCAGCAAATAAGCGTCGCCCAGTTTGCCGAGCACGAGCGGGCGAACGCCGAGCGGATCGCGCACACCCATCATCACATTATCAGCCAGCACCACCAGCGAATATGCGCCTTCAACGCGCCTCAGCGCATCGAACAAACGGTCTTCCACTGAGGATTGTTTCGATAGCGCAATGAGATGGATGATGACTTCGGTGTCAGAGGTGGATTGGAACAAGCAGCCGACATCGATGAGCTGTTTGCGCAGTGTCATCGCGTTAGTCAAATTGCCGTTATGCGCGACGGCGAGGCCGCCAAATGAGAAATCGCCATAGAGTGGCTGCACGTTGCGTAGCAGCGTATCCCCGGTGGTGGAATAGCGGTTGTGGCCGATGGCCACACTACCTTTTAATTTGCCGATGATGCCCGCAGAGTTGAAGTTGTCACCAACAAGACCAAGCGCGCGGTGGGTGTAAAACTGGTTGCCATCGAAGCTGACGATGCCGGCGGCTTCCTGCCCGCGATGTTGCAACGCGTGCAGGCCAAGCGCGGTAAGTGCCGAGGCTTCGGGGTGGCCGAAAATGCCAAATACGCCGCATTCTTCATGCAGCTTATCATCATCGCCAAAATGGAAGCGAGCTTCACTCATTGCTAATATTTTCCTCTTGAATTTCTTCTTGGATGCCTTGGATTAGGCGTTGATTTTGCGTGTTACCGTCGATGATCGGCGCATTGCCATCAAGATGAACAGGCTGGCTTGTGCTGCTCCCCATCATGCTGTCGGTGGTGCTTTTTTGAAAGCTGGTAATGTCGTGCATATATTCAGGCGCTGACTGTGAAAGGATGTTTGCGCCTTTGATAACATAAGGAAGGGTGAACGCTCCGCGCATCCATTCGGGGCGGGTGTTTTCGCCGATGGCAAACACCAACAATAAATAGCCCAGCGAGATGATGAATGCGCCACGCAGCGCGCCAAACATCAGGCCAAGCAAATTGTCGAGCATGCCCACGTCGCTACCACTTTTGACAAATTTCATGATGATGCGGTTGAGGATAGAAAACCCGATGAGCGAAAGCACATAAAGGCCAATGGCGGCAAGACCGCCTGCTGCAATTGGGTTTTTAAATTGTGGCTCAAGTTTTTGCGACACGGTGGGGAAATAATAGAGCGTTATCGCGCCCGCGCCGATCCACGCGCCGAGCGACAGCACTTCGCGCACAAACCCGCGGAAGAAAGCAAAAAGGCACGACAGGAACATGATGCCGCAGACGACCATGTCGAAAATACTGAGCTGGGTTTGAATCATCGATTCTCTCAAAATTTAAGCGGTTGCACGTTTGGGCGCGGCACCAAAAATCCGCACCAAATCGCCCACACTATCTACATGTTTTAATGAAAGCGTCAAACCTTTATGTGCGGTGGATTTGGGCAAATAGGCTGATGTGAAGCCCAGCTTTTCCGCTTCCTTCAGGCGGCTATCGGCGCGGGCGACAGAGCGCACCTCACCCGAGAGGCCAATTTCGCCAAAAATGATGCTCTGGGCGGGAAGCGGCGAGTCATAGAGCGCGGAAAGCAGGGCGGCGGCCACCGCGAGGTCTGCTGCGGGTTCGCCGATGCGGATGCCGCCTGCGACGTTCAAATAGACCTCTTTATCAGAAAAACGAAGGCCACAGCGCGTCTCCAGCACCGCGAGGATCATCGCCAATCGGTTCGTATCCCAACCGACCACCGCGCGGCGCGGCGAGCTCATGTAGCTTGGGGAAACGAGCGCCTGAATTTCAACCAGCAGTGGGCGCGACCCTTCCATCCCTGCAAATACGCACGCGCCGGAAATCGGGTGTTCGCGCTCGGAGAGGAACAGGGCGGAAGGGTTGGTGACTTCTTTTAATCCCTCGTCGGTCATTTCAAATACGCCGATTTCGTCAGTGCCGCCGAAGCGGTTTTTGACCGAGCGCAAAATGCGGAACGGGTGGCCGCGCTCACCCTCGAAATAAAGCACCGTGTCGACCATGTGTTCAAGCACGCGCGGCCCAGCGATCTGGCCATCTTTGGTGACGTGGCCGACAAGAAACAGCGTGATGTCGCGTTTTTTGGCGAGTTTGATGAGTTCGTGGCTGGCGGCGCGTACCTGCGAAACCGTGCCGGGCGCGGCTTCAATATTGTCGATGAACATGGTCTGCACCGAGTCGATGACCACCAGCTGCGGCGCATCGGGAACATCCAGCGTTGCAATGATGTCGCGCACCGAGGTGGCCGCGGCAAGCTGCACGCTGGCCGCCATTTTCCCGAGCCTGCGCCCACGAAGCGAAACCTGCGCCACGGATTCTTCGCCGGAAATATAGGCGCATTTGATGCCGCGTTTTGCCGCTTCCACCACCGCCTGCAAGAGCAGTGTGGATTTGCCGATGCCCGGGTCACCGCCGATGAGCACGGCAGAGCCCGCCACCAGCCCGCCGCCGAGCACGCGGTCGAGTTCGCCGATGCCAATTTGCGTGCGCGCCGCGTCTTTGCTGTCATTGTCCAGCGGCACGAACTGCACCTTGTGGCCTTTGCCAGCCGCGAGCCCCTTGGGTGTCATCTGCGCGGTTTCTTCGGAAATCGTGTTCCACGCGCCGCACGCATCGCATTTTCCGGCCCATTTAGGGTGCACCGCGCCGCAGGATTGACAGATGAATGTGGAATGGGATTTAGCCATGCGCCCATACTACTCATTCAGCATGAATAGAAAAGACTAATCTGGTCGGTAAAGCGGAGCGAAAGGAAAAAAGGGATTAAGCCACTTTTTCCACTTGGGTGAATTCCAGATCCACGGGCGTTGCGCGGCCGAAGATGGAAACCGATACTTTGACGCGTGATTTTTCGTCGTCCACACCATCGACCTGACCCACGAACGATTCGAACGGTCCTTCGATAATCTTGACGTTTTCGCCAATCTGGAAGCTGATGGTGGATTTTGGACGTTCCACACCCTCGCGAACCTGCGCGAAGATGGACTCAGCTTCTTTTTCGGTGATCGGCACGGGTTTGCCTTTGCCGCCGCCACCGAGGA
>RFOF01000027.1 GCA_009926845.1 Alphaproteobacteria bacterium | reverse complement strand
AAAAATTAGCTATCCTCGCGCACGAGTACTTCGCGTTTGCCGACATGGTTGGCGGCGCCGACGATGCCTTCGCGCTCCATGCGTTCGATGATGCTGGCGGCGCGGTTATAGCCAATTTTTAGGCAGCGCTGGATGTAGCTGGTGGAGGCCTTGCGGTCGCGCGCGACGATCATCACCGCCTGATCATACATCTCGTCTTTCTCGCCTTCACCGCCCTCGAACATGCCTTCTTCTTCCTCGTCGCGGGTGACGTCATCGACATAGGACGGTTCGCCCTGCGCTTTCAGATGCGCAACGACTTGCTCCACCTCTTTATCAGAGACGAACGGCCCATGGATACGCGTGATGCGCCCGCCGCCCGCCATATAAAGCATGTCGCCTTGGCCGAGGAGCTGCTCTGCGCCTTGCTCACCGAGGATGGTGCGGCTGTCGATGCGCGATGTCACTTGGAATGAAACGCGGGTCGGGAAGTTGGCTTTGATAACGCCGGTGATAACGTCTACCGATGGGCGCTGGGTGGCCATGATGATGTGGATGCCGGCCGCGCGGGCCATCTGCGCGAGGCGCTGGATGGAGCCTTCGATTTCCTTGCCGGCGACAATCATCAGATCCGCCATTTCGTCCACAACGACGACGATAAACGGCAGCTCGTTCATGTCCAGAGGCACTTCTTCAATAATCGGTTCGCCAGAATCAGGATTGAAGCCCGTCTGCACGGTGCGCGTCAGTTGATTCCCCTTGGCTTTGGCTTCGCGCAGTTTCTTGTTGTAGCCCTCAATGTTGCGCACGCCGAGGCTAGACATCAGGCGATAGCGGTTTTCCATTTCTTTGACCGTCCATTTGAGCGCGACCACCGCCTTGCCCGGCTCGGTCACCACCGGCGAGAGCAGATGTGGAATGCCGTCATAAACGGAGAGTTCGAGCATCTTCGGATCGATCATGATGAATTTGCATTCGTCCGGCGTCAGGCGATAGACCAGCGACATAATCATGGTGTTAATCGCCACCGATTTACCAGAACCGGTCGTACCCGCCACCAGCAAATGCGGCATGCGCGCAAGGTCTACGATGATCGGCACGCCGCCAATGTCTTTACCCATCGCCAGCGGAAGTTTGGCATCGGCTGCTTCAAACGCTTCACTCTCTATCATCTCGCGCAGGAGAACCATTTCGCGAGTGATGTTCGGAAGCTCGATACCGATGGCGTTGCGGCCAGGAATCACCGCGATACGCGCAGAAATGGCGCTCATCGAGCGGGCGATGTCGTCGGCAAGGCCAATAACGCGTGAGGATTTGGTGCCAGCGGCGGGTTCTAGTTCATAGAGCGTGACGACAGGGCCGGGGCGGATTTCAACAATATTTCCCTGTACGCCAAAATCCTGCAGCACGCTTTCAAGCAGCTTTGCGTTTTGCGTGAGCGCCGATTCGCTCAGATTCGGTTTGCGATTTTTTTGTGGTTGGCTGAGCAGTTTCAGCGGTGGAATTTCATAGTCGCCCTGCGGTAGAGCGAGGGTGGCTTGCGCTTTGGGGGCGGTGCGCGTCGTGCGCTCGGCAACCTTATCACCAGAGAGTTTTTTGCTCACGCGAGGCTGAGGTTTGACGTATTCCTCGTCGTCTCCCTCTTCTTCATATTCTTCATCGTCTCGGTCACGGCGCCAGAAGAAAATTTTAGAGCCAATGGCCGCGGCCGCGCGCTGAATCCAAGGTTCGCGGTATTCGTCCTCGTCTTCCTCTTCTTCGCGGTAGCCCTCTTTGCTGCTGCGCCAACGAGAGAAGATGGAGGCGGTGAGAAGGGTGATAAACAGCCCCACGCGCTTGGCGAAGTGGGCGATGCCGAGCCACTCTTCGCGGTTCATGCCAAAGGCGAGCGAGAGTGACACGAAGTTAAAGGTGGTCAGCACGAACACGAACAACGTGCTTTTGAATGGCGTACGTAGCATGTCGTGTAGTAGCGCACCGATAGATCCGCCAAGGCCGCTGGTGATTGGCCATGAAAGTGGCGGTTCCAAGTGTGCGAGCATGGCGGTGGAGAGCACCAGCGACATAAGCAAGAGCGTAACGCGCAACCACAAATGCGACACCGGCTCGCTGCGCAGCAATTTGATGCCCCACGCGGTAGGAATTAAAACCAACAGGCTACTCGCCAGCCCCATAATTTGCAGTGTTAAATCAGCGATCAGCGCGCCCGCATAACCGCCCGCATTGCTGGCCGCATTGCCCGTGGCGCGGTTGAGCGACGGGTCGGCGGGATTATACGTCATCAGGCACAAAAACAGCGCAAACGCCAGAAGGCAAACGGTTGCGCCCGCCAAGGTGTGCATGGGGTGGCGGGCTTCGTCATCGTCCAGTCGTCTTTGAATCATGCGTGTCGTCATCTATATATAGTGAATGAGTCGCCTCTAGAACTAGCAGAAAGTTATGGGCTTTCAAAGCGCTAAAACTAACGTATTTTTAATTTGCAGCGATAAAATTATTGCTCCATACTCCAAAAAGGCTGGTGGCGGGCGAACGCACCTGCGAACCCGGTCAGGTCCGAGAGGAAGCAGCCGTAGTGGGATGTTTTCGGGTCGCCACCAGTCACTTTAAGATGACAAGATTACCAGATAACCAGATGACTAATATCCATCTTGTTATCTGGTCATCCGGTCATCTGGTAATCATCTTACTTTAGGAGCTCACTATGTCGCGCAAACTTATCACCGTTCTTTCCGTTGCTCTTTTCGCACTCACTGGCTGTGGCCGTGATATGTCTGGCAGCACATACACCGATGGCGCAACGTCTGGCAAAGTAGTCAGCGGCGTGGTTATCTCCGCGCGCCCAGTCAAAATCAAAGCAAATGATAAACTTGGCAATAATGGCACTGGCGCCATGATGGGTGCAGCAGCTGGCGGTGTGGGCGGCTATCAGATGGGCAATGGCCGTGGCAACACGGCAGCAACGGTGGGGGGCGCACTGGCTGGCGCGGTCATCGGCGCATTGGCTGAAGATGCACTCTCTACCAGCGAAGGCATGGAATATCTGGTGAAGATCGATGGCAAACATGGCCGTACGGGTGATTCACAAACCAAGAAAACCCATAAAAGCTATGGTGTAGCTTCGCCTAGCAACGACATCGAATCTTCCATCGACACGCAAATGCAAACGGATGTGATTGCCGTGGTACAAAAAGCTGAACCTGGCGTTGGCGCTGGCTCACGCGTATATGTCGTCTATAGCGATGACCGCCCACGCATCGTTCCTGCACAATAAAATAGAGTCGTAACATAATGGAATATCGCGTCCTCGCCCGCAAATATCGGCCAAGTAATTTCGACGATCTGATTGGTCAGGAAGTGCTGGTGCGGACGCTTTCCAACGCCATCGCCTCTGGCCGCATCGCCCATGCATTCTTGCTGACTGGCATTCGCGGTATCGGTAAAACCACCACCGCCCGCATTATCGCTCGTGCGCTCAATTGCATCGGCTCAGATGGCAAAGGCGGCCCAACCATTTCGCCCTGCGGCGTGTGCCCCAACTGCACGATGATCGCCGAAGACCGCCACGTTGACGTATTGGAGATGGACGCCGCGTCACACACTGGCGTGGGCGATATTCGCGAACTCATCGACACGGTGCGCTATCTGCCGACATCTGCACGTTATAAAATCTATATCATCGACGAGGTGCACATGCTCTCGAACAACGCGTTCAACGCGTTGCTTAAGACGCTGGAAGAGCCACCACCGCATGTGAAATTCATTTTTGCGACCACCGAAGCGCGCAAAATTCCGGTGACGATTCTCTCGCGTTGCCAGCGTTTTGATTTAAAGCGCATCAACACCGAAATGCTCACCGAGCATTTAAAAAATATCTGCGGCAAAGAAAATGTAAGCGCTGAAGAAGAAGCGCTGACGCTCATTTCCGTGGCAGCGGAAGGATCAGTGCGCGATTCACTTTCGCTGCTTGACCAAGCCATTGCCCGCGCATCCGACGATAAAATCACTGCTGGGTCGGTGCGTCAGATGATTGGTGGCGCAGACAACACGGCGACGTTCCGTTTGCTGGAAACATTGCTGAGGGGCGATGTGGCGGGTGCGCTGGCGCAGGCCAAGGAAGCCTATATCAATGGCGCTGATCCACTGTTATTTTTGCAAGACTGTCTTGAAGTAACGCATCTTATTACGCGTGTGAAAGTGGCCTCTGTTGTGCTTTCTGATGTTTCACTCAGCGAGCATGACCGCGCGACCGCCAAGCAACTCGCCGAGCAACTTTCAATGCCAGTGCTGGCGCGTTTGTGGCAAATGTTGCTCAAGGGCGTGGGCGAACTTCGCGCTGCACCTTCGCCGCTGGCTGCGCTGGAAATGCTGCTCGTGCGCATCGCGTATGCGGCGGCGCTGCCTACACCTGCGGAGGTGATTCGCAGCGGTGTGGACGCTAGCGCTCCTGCGGCGCCATTGGCCGCGAATTCACCACGAAGGTGGCGGATTTCTTGAGTCAGTGGACGGGACAAAAATGGCAGGTGATGACTTCGCAATTTGAGGGTGAAGCGAGCTTGCAAGAACAGGAAAATGCGCGTAAAGAGCAGAAGATTGCCGAAATATCCACCGACCCGCTCGTGGCCAGCGCACTGGCGCAATTCCCCGGTGCGAAGCTGGTTGGCGTACAAAACAACTAAGGAGAGAACAATGAACATTCAAAAAATGATGAAACAAGCGCAAGAGATGCAGAATAAAATTGCAGAAATGCAAAAGCGCATGGAACAAGAAGAAACCGAAGGCAGCAGCGGCGGTGGCTCGGTGAAAATCTTGCTCACTGGCAAAAATACGCTGCTCAAAGTCAGCATCGATGAAAGCCTGATGAAACCCGAAGACCGCGAAATGCTCGAAGACCTCATCGTCGCCGCGCACAACGACGCCCGCAACAAAATCGACACCGCGTTCAACGAACGCATGAGCTCGGTCACCGCTGGCCTCAGCCTGCCACCGGGATTTAAGCTGCCGTTCTAATGGCCCACAACGACATCGACGAACTCATCCGCTTGTTTGGAAAGCTGCCCGGCCTTGGCCCGCGCTCGGCGCGGCGCGTGGTGTTGCAGCTTATCCGCCAGAAAGACACGCTGATGACGCCGTTGACTGCGGTGCTCACCCGCGCGGCTGACAGCATCAAAACCTGCACGACCTGCGGCAATCTGGATACGCATGACCCGTGCGGCATTTGCGCGGATTCGCGCCGCGACCCGTCGGTGATTTGTGTGGTAGAGGAGCTGGCGGATCTGTGGGCGATTGAGCGCTGCAACCTCTATCGCGGAACCTATCACGTTCTTGGCGGAACGCTCTCGGCGATTGATGACCGTGGTCCTTCGCAGCTCAACATTGAGTCGCTCATTGCCCGCGCAGCAAGCCAGCAGGTGACGGAAATTATTTTGGCGACGAATGCCACTATCGAAGGCCAAACCACCGCGCATTACCTGACCGGAAGGCTGGAAGCGTGCAACGTGAGCATCTCCCGCCTCGCACAGGGCATCCCCGTGGGCGGCGAGCTGGATTATCTGGATGATGGGACACTCGGCGCAGCACTGAAGGCTAGGCTACCGTTTTAAGCAATCCTATTCTCGTCATCCCCGCCTTGTGCGGGGATCTAGGGCAAAAACCACTGATGTTGATAGGTGAGGAGAAAATTGCTGGCGTTAATCGATTGGACTCTAGATCCCCGCACAAGGCGGGGATGACGTTAGAGGGAAGACGATAAAGCTGTTGCATTTCGGACGTATATGCGGCAATAAAATCACCTTCAACAAAACTAGGAAAAAACATGGATATCTCTAAAATTCCCTCTGGCCTTGATGTGCCAAACGAAGTCAACGTCATCATCGAAGTGCCGATGGGTTCTGAGCCTATCAAATATGAGATGGATAAAGAATCTGGCGCGCTGTATGTCGACCGCTTTTTGCACACGGCGATGAACTATCCCTGCAACTATGGCTTCATTCCGCACACGCTTTCAGGCGATGGTGACCCAGCGGATGTGCTGGTGGTTGGCCGCCGCCCGCTGATGCCAGGCTGCGTGATTGCTGCGCGCCCCATCGGCGTTTTGCTCATGGAAGATGAAGGTGGCCAAGACGAAAAAATCCTCGCCGTGCCCGCCAGCCGCCTGCACCCGTTTTTCACCGATGTGAAAAGCTACAAAGATCTGCCGCAAATTATGATCGATCAAATCGCCCATTTTTTCCAGCACTACAAAGACCTTGAATCCAAAAAATGGGTCAAGATCCTTGGCTGGAAAGACGCCGATGAGGCGATGAAGCTGGTGCTGGAAGCGGTAGAGCGGGAGAAAAAAGTTTAGTCAAAACGATCGCGTTCACTTATGCCAATCACTCTTTGCGGCGTCACTATATCAATAGCAGTGTCCACATTTTCTATCCATGAAGCAGCAGGATTGCCCTTTTGCATAAGAAGATAGAGCAAGGTTGCTGCTGGGTTTGTTGCAAAGGAGTATTCAGAAAGCTCTCCTAGGTTATCTGACTGAGCGGCAACTTCTTTTACTTTATCTGCATAAAAAGTTTCTCTTTCTGCAAACGGAAGAGTTTTTCGATATGCCTCCAGGATATCATATGCCTTTTGCATAGAAGCCTTTATTTCAGCAGCATGTTCATTAGGTTGTTGCTCTGTTTTCAGTTTAGGCAAGCCATCTTTTAAATATGCCTCCACAAGTGGCTTAGTAGCCTTTGCCAACGCAGCATCCACTTTCGGCATTTCTGCTTTGAGTTTAGCGGCCAGCTTATCAAAGCTCGACCTTGGGTCCTGTTTTTCTGAAAAGCTCATATGCACCTCGGGCTTGGGTTTGTCCTAGATAGCGATCAAGGTAAGCGGATAATCAAATTTCGTCAATCTAAATTAATACATTTCCCTGTGTGAAAAAGTTTAAAAAACGCTAAGTGATAAAGACGTTTTTTTATTTGAAATCCATTGAGTTAATGAGCACAGCTTTTGCTTGCATCCCCCGCATCCTTCTGGCATGAAAGTGTAGCTTTATTCTAAGCTGCCTTAAAATAACAGAAGGAGTATCCCTCTCATGACTGTGATGACGTTCATTATTCTTTGTGGCTTGGCCTCGTTGCTTTACGGCATCGTGGCGGGTCTTTCGATCCTCAAGGCTCCCGCCGGTTCCGAGCGTATGCAAAATATTGCAGCCGCAATTCAAGAAGGCGCACGTGCTTACCTCAACCGCCAATACCTGACCATCGGGGCTGTTGGTGTGGTTATCTGCGCGCTGCTTTCTTATAAGCTTGGCGCATATGTGGGCATCGGTTTTGCCATCGGCGCGATTTGCTCCGGCCTTGCTGGCTATATCGGCATGAACATTTCTGTGCGCGCAAACGTTCGCACAGCAGAAGCGGCTAAATCTGGTCTGCAACCTGCTCTTAACATTGCGTTCAAGTCTGGCGCAGTGACGGGGATGTTGGTGGTGGGTCTTGGCCTGCTCGGCATCGCACTCTATTATAACTATCTCCTTGGCCTGAACCTCGAAGTGCGCAAAATCCTCGAAGCGCTCGTGGCTCTGTCGTTCGGTGCGTCGCTGATTTCCATTTTTGCTCGTCTTGGCGGTGGTATCTTCACCAAAGGCGCTGACGTGGGCGCGGATCTCGTGGGCAAAGTAGAGGCAGGAATTCCCGAAGATGACCCACGCAACCCAGCTGTTATCGCCGATAACGTAGGTGATAACGTGGGCGATTGCGCTGGTATGGCGGCTGACTTGTTCGAAACCTATGTGGTGACGATCGTGGCGACCATGCTGCTTGCCGCGATTTACTTCACCGGTGAAGTGCAAAAATTGATGATGATTTACCCGCTGGCTATCGGTGCTGCTTGCATTCTGACGTCTATTGTGGGTACAGTTTTTGTACGCTTACCAAAGGGCGGTCGCAACATCATGGGCGCACTCTATAAAGGCCTCATCGTCAGCGCTGTGCTGTCAGCGGGTGCTATTTATTTAGTAACCGAAAACCTGTTTGCTCCTCTTGCAGGCTACACCCTCAATGGGCCGATGTTTACTATCGGTGCGAAAACATTTAGCGCCATGAACATGTTCTACTGCTCGCTGTCTGGCCTTGCGGTCACCGGCTTGCTCGTGTGGATTACTGAGTACTATACGTCAACTAAGTATGCGCCTGTTCGCAGCGTTGCTAATTCCTCGACCACGGGGCATGGCACCAACGTGATTCAGGGGCTTGCGGTTTCGATGGAAGCAACGGCTCTCCCTGCAGTGGTTATCTGCGCGGGCATCTTGTTTGCTTATCTGCAATGCGGCCTGTTTGGTATCGCGGTTTCTGCGACCACCATGCTGGCACTTGCGGGTATCATCGTGGCGCTTGACGCTTATGGCCCAGTGACCGACAACGCCGGCGGTATCGCCGAAATGTCCGAGCTGCCAAAAGACGTTCGCGAAACGACCGATGCGCTCGATGCCGTGGGCAACACCACCAAAGCAGTGACCAAAGGCTACGCTATTGGTTCTGCTGCGCTGGCGTCTCTCGTGCTGTTTGCGGCTTACACCGAAGACTTAAAGCACTATTTCCCAACGCTTGATGTCAAGTTTGAACTGGCTGATCCATACGTTGTGGTTGGCCTGCTCATGGGCGGTTTGCTCCCGTACCTCTTTGGTGCGATGGGCATGAAGGCTGTGGGTCGCGCTGCGGGCTCTGTGGTGGTGGAAGTTCGCCGCCAGTTCAAAGAGATTCCAGGCATCATGGCTGGAACTGCAAAGCCTGACTATGGCCGCGCTGTTGACATGCTGACCAAATCGGCCATTCGCGAAATGATTATTCCTTCGCTTCTGCCGGTTGCATCGCCTGTAGTTCTCTATTTCGTTATCAATGCCATCGGCGGTCAGGCGTCTGCGTTTGCAGCGGTTGGCGCGATGCTGCTTGGCATTATCGTGACCGGCCTCTTTGTCGCCATTTCGATGACGGCAGGCGGTGGTGCGTGGGATAACGCGAAGAAATACATCGAAGAAGGTCATTTCGGCGGCAAAGGTTCTGAGGCTCACAAAGCCGCAGTGACCGGCGATACCGTTGGTGATCCATACAAGGATACCGCGGGTCCGGCCATCAACCCGATGATCAAAATCGCCAACATTGTGGCGCTGCTCCTGCTGGCACTGCTCGCTGGCTAAGCTGCCCACATACGGCAACGAAAAAGGCGGTGGAGAAATCCACCGCCTTTTTTGTTTGGGTATTTAAAATAGTCTATAAGCTTTGACATCATAGACAAAGCTTATAGAATAACGTTATGAAAGAAATCCCGCGTTTTCCCATCTTCACATTCGTCATTTTAGTCCTATTGGCCTCCCCTGCCATCGCCGGAAGGGAGATGGCCACGAGTAGAGCAGAAACAGAAAAAGCGGCAGCAGTGAAACAATCTGCCAACTATCTCTCACCAAGAGAAATAGCCAAATATCAGGAAACCATACAAAAGCTCGAAAATTACCTGAGCAATCTGAGCACCCTACAGGCAGGTTTTGTCCAAAGCTCGTCCGATGGCTCGGTGGGTGAAGGCACCTTTTATCTGCAGCGCCCAGGCAAAATGCGCTGGGAATATGCGCCACCTGCCCCCATCCTCATCGTTTCTTCAGGTTCCGACCTAGTGTATTTCGACAAAGAGCTAGAGCAAATTACCCACATACCAATCGATGACACACTAGCGGGATTCCTCGCGCAGGAGCATATCGTTTTTGATGATCAGGCGGTGGGCATTGAATCCATCAGTAACGAGGCAAACGCCATCCGCATAACCATCTCTCAGCGCAGCAAACCTGAAGATGGAAAATTGACGCTGGAGTTTTCCGACAATCCACTTCAATTGCGTCGCATGATGGTACAAGATGCAGCAGGTGGAGAAACAACAGTTTCTCTTACCGGTGCGAAGTTTGGGCACAAATTGAATCCGGAGCTTTTTATTTTCCGCGATACGCGCAAGAAACGCACCCGATAATTTTTGCATTGTCACATTTATTTCATACAACTTCGCATTTTTTTGTGCTACTCTCGTAGAGATAAAGAACTTCAAATAGTGGAGCATTATGAACAATCCGGCAGGCGATAAGTATCTGTATAATGAGGGTTTTGCTGCAATTGCTAATGCTGCTCCGGTGGCGTATATCCGCCCACTTCTTTCCGGCAATAGCATCATTTACGCGGTTTGCACCGCCGATGGAACCCAGCTTGCCACTTTCAACACCCAAGAAGCCGCTTTCTTCGCCGCCCGCCAGCACGAACTAGAGCCGATGTACATGCACTAATTATAGAGCTTCTGCAGTCCAAACATCGTCAATTTCAAAATCATCGCAATCACCACCAACCAAGCAATACGCCTGAAAGGATTCTTGCGTTTTTCGGGCGGGTCTATTTTATAGGTCATGCATATCCCACAGGATCAGGCATCGCATTTTCACGAAAACCTTTCAGGCGCAGTTGGCAGGCGTCGCAGTGCCCACATGCTTTACCCTCTGGTGTTGGGTCGTAGCAGCTGGTGGTGTCGCCATAATCCACTTCGAGCGACAAACCCGTTCGGATAATTTGCGCTTTGGTCAGGTCGATGAGCGGCGTGTGGATCATGATGCGTTTTCCGCCCGCCACACCATAGGCGGTGGCGAGGTTAGCCATGCTCTCGAACGCCCCGATGAACTCCGGCCTGCAATCAGGATAGCCGCTATAATCCAGCGCATTGACCCCAATAAAAATATCATACGCACCGAGCACCTCCGCCCACGCCAACGCGTAGGACAAAAATATCGTGTTGCGCGCAGGTACATAGGTGATGGGAATGCCCGTGCCCATCTGCGCGTCGCTGCGGTCTTTGGGAACGGCAAGGCCCTCTTCTGTCAGCGCTGACCCGCCAAATGCGCCAAGGTCAATGGTCACCACGCGATGTTCTTTTGCGCCATATTTTTGCGCGATTTTGCGCGAGGCTTCAATCTCGTGAGAATGGCGCTGACCATAGACGAACGACATAGCATAGACCTCAAAACCTTGCGATTTCGCCATGGCAAGCGTGGTCGTGGAATCGAGCCCACCGGAAAGAAGTAATACGGCTTTTTTTGTCATTCTATCTCCAATAATTTGTGCGTTTGCAGCGACAGGCGATAGCCGTGCTGCATCGCAAGCTCAAGCGCCAATGCGCGATTGGCGGCGTTTTTCGTAACGTCATATTCATCCATCGGCTGCACATAAACCGGCGTTGCGTGCACATTCTGCCCCACATCCGCCACATCGCTATAGTTGGAATCACTGGCAGAGATGATGAATTTCAACGCCGAGATGCGCGGCAATAAATCCGCCCGAATAGGAAAATACCCCGCGCCCGTATTCTTCGGTGAACAGATGATATCAACACCTTCTGGCAACTCGCGGAAAAGCGTTCCATTAGTTTCAATTTGAATTTTGAAGCCATCAGCAAGTAACGCTTCACAAAGCAAAAAAATATTCTGGCGCAGCGGCTCACCGCCGGTGATAACCACCAAACTACGCACGCGCTTCCCGTCGTTGTTTTGCGCTAATTCCTGCACACGCTCCACAATCTTAAAAACGCCTAGGGCTGCATAGCCCTCAAAGTCCGTGTCGCAGAATGTGCAAGCCAGATTGCACCCGCCAAGGCGCACAAAAACCGCTGGCCAGCCCGCAAACAGCCCCTCTCCCTGCAATGTCGGGAAGATGTGTTTGACGAAAAGCTCGCTGCCATCGCTTGTTTCGGGTTTGCGTATCGGGTTTTTGCCGCGCATTTTTATGCCAACAATAAAAGGGACAAAATGATAAGCACCGCAAATGTCGATGCCATACCTATCTGACGAAACATTATTTTCCCACTCGTTACTTCCGCCCTAGTCAGGCTATAGGCATGTAAAACCCGCCCCAATAGCAGGGTAAATCCCAGCAGCATAAGCGCCCACTGCGGCAAGCTGCGCATCTCATTAAGTGCCAGCAATATCAACGCAAACGGTACATATTCCGCAAAATTTGCATGTGCACGAATGCGGCGCTGCATATCGCTATGCCCACCATCACCCAGCCCAACCTGATGTTTCACCCGCCCTTTAATAACGAAGACGGACAGCGCGACATACATTAATCCTAAAATAGCCGCAAAAAACGCCGTGACAGGTAGCATGGTTTTCTCCTATGTTGTGCGCATGAAAGATAAACAATCACAATCACATTGGCAACCCGCAACCAAGCTCGTTCATGGCGGCAGGCTGACCAGCGAATTTGGCGAAACCTCCGAGGCGCTGTTCCTCAACTCGTCCTATAGCTACGAAACCGCCGTGCTCATGTGCCAGCTTAAAAGCGGCGACCATGTTGTTGCAAGTAAAACGCTTTTCTCCTCCTGCCAATATATCATCACGCAGGTGCTGCCGCGCTTTGGCATCACCTACACGCTGGTGGAATGCGGCAATAACGAGGCATGGAAAAAAGCCATTACCGCGCAAACCAAATGTGTATTCATCGAAACACCCGCCAACCCAACGTTAGAGTTGGTGGACATCGCCGAAGTGGCTAAAATTTGCAAAAGCGTCGGTGCGCAGCTCATCGTCGATAATGTTTTCTCCGCACCGCTGACCCAGCGCCCACTCGAGCTTGGCGCGGATGTGGTGATGTATTCCACCACCAAACACATCGACGGCCAAGGGCGCACGCTCGGCGGCGCGCTGCTTGGTAAAAAGGCCTTTATCGAGGATATTTTGCGCCAGTTCTGTCGCCACACGGGGCCGCATATGAGCCATTTCAATGCGTGGCTCATCCTCAAAAGCTTGGAAACGCTGGAGCTTCGCCTTGCCCGCCACAATGAAAACGCCGCAAAAGTCGCCGAGGCACTGGCTGGCCATGCGAAGGTTTCGCGCCTGATATATCCCGGTCATGCCAGCCACCCGCAATATGCGCTGGCGCAAAAACAGATGAGCCACGGCGGGCCCATGCTCGCGTTTGAAATCGTCGGTGGGCGCGAGGCAGCCTTCCGCTTCATGAACGCGCTGGAGATTTTCGACATCTCCAACAATTTGGGGAACGCCAAAAGCATCGTCACCCACCCAGCCAGCACCACGCATTACGCCCTCGGCGCTGAAGGCCTCGCCCGCGCGGGCATCACCCAATCACTCGTTAGAGTTTCAGCAGGCATCGAAGACGGCGGCGATTTGGTGAAGGATGTGATTAGGGCATTAGATAAGGCTTAGCAACAAAACTGTAGTTTTTGTTAATGAATTTGCCTAGAATAGGCGTATGAAAAAACAAGAAGCTATTGATTATCTCCTTAAAAAAGTCGATGTCTATGCACGCTTCCCGCTGCGTCAAGACACAAGACGCTATGATGTCAAGCTGCTGAATAATGCGCCAAGCGCAGCTGGGGATGAACATAAAGAATATTACGCCGAAGTGCATGGGCGATTAGAAAAACAACTAAACGCCATGCCCGCCAGCATTCTACGGACAATTGCCGAGCACGACGCCGCACAAAAAAGGGGGGGGGTGCAGATTGTAGTTTTTCAGGGCAACCATGATGGTGATTATAAAAGAAGGAATAATCGCGGTTTATCGTCGAAAGAGCGACGGGCTTTATTGCCAGACGTAGGCCTACGCGCCAACAAATTTCATGCGGATGCTTTTTCGTTGGATTTAGACGGTCATAAAGTTACTGCGCGCTATCGTGACAAAACCACGGTGATCGCGATTAACGCCTATGAGGATAGAGAACTCAAAGCTTATCCCAAAAACTCAAAAGTTTATAACGGTCTAATTATTCACGAGCTGGCGCATTATTATTTGGATCACTGCATTCCTCCTGATCAAGAGAAAAAGCTGATCGACTCGCTCAACAAAGCGGTGAATCAAGACCAGAAACATATTTCACCACACACACTCAAAGTATTGAGAAAACCTGGCAGTGAATTCGGCATGCAAACGGACACGCGACAGGAATATTTCTGCCGTCTTCTAACGCAAATTTGCGGGGCGAATATGGCAGAAGATGAGCGGCAGTCCACCCCATATTTCACGTTGGCCAAGTGCCCTCATGTGTGTAATTGGATAGGTGAAAATTTTCCTGATTGGTTGCCTAAGCTAACAGAAGCCATGAATGCTCAGGCCGAGACAAAATGGCAGGCGAGTGTGAGGGCCAAAAGGGGTGGCAATCAGGCGGCCATGGCCTGAATTGCCCCCTAAAAAACCGCAAAAAATATACGAAAAACATCCAAATTTGCCCAAATTTTGCGAATTTTTTGGCCTGTTTTTTACCATTTTTGGCGCAAACAATGTGCGATTTTGCTTTTTTTGGTGGGATAATTGCTCTACAATTATCGCTAAAAGTTAACCAAGACTGTGCCATATGCATTTTTTCTTATTCGTTTTATTCGCCGTCGTGCCTGAGGCTGCACTCGCCACCGACACGCCAATTGGCAACGTATTATGCACCGTCACCGGTTGGTTCACTGGCAACACCGGCAAAGGGCTGGCAACTATCGCGGTTGTCATCATCGGTATTTGGCGCCTTCAAGGCAAATGGTCCGGCCCCAGAACTTTGATGTGTTTGACGGGTATTGCTATTATATTCGCCGCAGCCCATCTGGTAGAAACGATGAACGCCGGAGCGGGTTCTGGCTGTGAAACAAACGCGATTTTTTATCCGCCGCCTTAAGCCTTTGTAAATTCTAGATAAGTCGGCCTTCCGGCCAGCGCTTTTTGCTCATAGCGGGTGGATATCCACTCTGGCCACGGGGTGAGCCAATCTTCAGGGTTTTTCGCCGTCCACGAAAAATCCTTGTGCGCGAGCAAGCGCTCCAACATCCACGTGGCATAGTCGGCATGGTCAGTGGCAAGACGCAACAAACCGTCTCGTTTTAGGACACGAGAGAGCATATCCAGCGTATGTTTACTCACTAACCGACGCTTATTATGTCTCATTTTGGGCCACGGGTCAGGGTAGAGAATATAGACGCGCGCGAGGCATGCGTCGGGCAGTTTTTCCACCAACAAACGCGCATCGTCGGTGAAAATGCGGATATTGCCGATGTTGTTTTTATCAATGTTTTTCAATAGCTCGGCAAAGCCGTTGACGTATGGATCGCAGCCGATGATGCTCACTTCTGGGTGCAACGCGGCCTGATGCGCGATGTGCTCGCCACCGCCAAAGCCAATTTCCAGCCAAAGCGGATTAGGTGGGTCTTCCACCCAATCATCAACCCCGAGCTTCGGCAGCAGCGTCTCCACTAGCCCTTGCTTGGTCGCGCGAAGGTTCCTGCCTTTGCGACGACCAAACGAGGAAAGTAGTTTTGTCGCGTGCTCAGCCAACTTTTTTCACAGACGCAGGAAATGCGGCGCGGAGCTTCTCAACGAGGTCAAGCTCTTCCCATGTAAAACCGCCGGTTGCGTCTGGCTCGCGGCCAAAATGGCCATAGGCCGCGGTGCGTGCATAGATCGGGCGATTGAGCTTCAGATGCTCGCGGATGCCGCGCGGAGTCAGGTTCACCAACTCTTGCAAGACGGTTTCCAACTTGGCCTCATCCACGCTGCCGCCGATGGTGCTAACATAGAACGAGATGGGTTTGGACACGCCAATAGCATAGGACAGCTGGATGGTGCAGCGGTCGGCAAGGCCAGCAGCCACCACGTTTTTCGCTAGGTAACGCGCAGCGTAGGCGGCTGAACGGTCAACCTTTGTTGGGTCTTTACCGGAGAACGCGCCGCCGCCATGTGGCGCTGCGCCGCCGTAGGTATCCACGATGATCTTGCGACCGGTCAGGCCGCAATCGCCATCAGGCCCGCCGATGATGAACTGGCCGGTGGGGTTGACGTAAAACTCTGCCTCGTCGCACATCCAGCCTTTTGGCAGCGCAGCCAGAACATGTGGGCGGACGATTTCACGAACGTCAGCTTGCGTCAGGCCAGCGGCGTGCTGCGTGGAAACAACAATGGAGGTAGCTTTAACCGGTTTGCCATTTTCATAAAGCAACGAAACCTGGCTTTTGGCATCCGGCCCAAGGCCTTTTTCTTCGCCGCTATGGCGCACGCGGGCAAGGTTTTCGAGAATTTTATGTGATAAATCAATCGGTGCTGGCATGAGCGATTTGGTTTCATTGCAGGCAAAACCGAACATGATGCCTTGGTCGCCCGCACCTTCGTCTTTGGTGTCGGTGGAATCAACGCCCACGGCAATATCCGCCGACTGGCTGTGCAGGTGGACATAGACGTCGAGGTTGTCGGCGTGGAAACCTTCTTGCAGATAGCCAATTTCGCGCACTTTATCGCGGGCAATTTTTTCAATTTCTGCCTTGGTTATATCAGCGCCACGCACTTCACCAGCAATGACGATGGTGTTGGTGGTGGCCAGTGTTTCGCAGGCCACGCGGGCTTCAGGATTGATGGTCAGATAAGCGTCGACCACCGCGTCAGAAATCTGGTCACAGACCTTATCAGGATGGCCTTCGGCGACGGATTCGCTGGTGAAAATATAGCTGCTGCGGTTAGAAAAACTGGACAAGGTAACCTCCTAGAAATAATAAATATTCTGCAGGAGGGATTTGAGAAATCGGGCGAAAACGCCGATGCTTAGACCTATGTTTAACGTGGTGGCAAGCAACCCAAATCCCCACTAGCAATGCGCGGACTTTATAGGTTTTGGGTGGGCGAGTCAAGCGTCGCGCAAAATCAAACTATTTCAAACTGTTGGCCGCTGTCACAAATATGTCATTTGACCCACGCTCCATAAGTGATTATCTTAACAATGCATAACTTTAACTTGTTGGGCAGCTTTTCGCATGGTCGATAGCCTGGATAACACTACCGCAGCAACACAGGCGTCGCCGCCCGCGCCTAATGCCCCTGCGCGCCCAAAACGAAGCGGTGCGGTGTTTAAGCACATGTGGCAAGATGTGCTAGGTGTTGCAACAACTTTGGTCGCAGGACTAAGTGGTGCTGGATGGTCAGTTGATGCTAGTTTCTGGAAAAATGCAAAAGAAAAAAAAGACGGTTTTATAGGCCCCCTTTCAAAAGATCGTGATGATGAAAGAAGAAAAATATTCAAAGATCTGACGACAGAAATAGAAAAGAAGCCTTCTCCAGAAGCGCTGGAAAAGTTGGCCACAGCGACACGCACGAGCTTAGCTACTATTGAGAAAGATTACAAAGCTGCCAAAACATC
>RFOF01000026.1 GCA_009926845.1 Alphaproteobacteria bacterium | reverse complement strand
CGGCGCAGAAGAGGATATGCAGGGCATTCCGTTTTGTGGGCCAAGTGGCAAGCTGCTCGACAAAATGCTCGCGGCCATTGGGCTGGATAGAAACACAGTTTACATCTCCAACACAGTGTTCTGGCGGCCACCGGGCAACCGCCAGCCAACGCCGGATGAAACAAATATCTGTCTGCCATTCGTGGAAAAACACATCGCGCTGATTGCACCACAACTGCTTATTCTCTCTGGCGGAACAGCGATTCACACGCTGCTGAAAAACGACCTTTCTGTCGCTCGCCTACGTGGAAAATTCTACGATTATCAAAATGAATATATGGCCGCGCCCATCAAAACCGCGCTGACCTATCACCCATCCTACCTGCTGCGCACACCGGCGCAAAAGCGCGCCGCGTGGGAAGATTTGCTGATGATGAAAGCCTATCTGGAGACGTTATGACCAAGCCAGATTTATCCATCGAGCGCACGCACACAGGCATCATCTGCGGGGTGGATGAAGCTGGGCGCGGTCCGTGGGCAGGGCCTGTGGTGGCCGCTGCCGCGATTATCGACGCGAGTAACATTCCCGCTGGCATCAACGACTCGAAAAAACTAACGGCTGCCAAACGCGATGCATTGTTCGACCATATTTTGGCCTGCGCAAAAACGGGCGTGGGCATTGCCAGTGTCGAGGAAATCGACACGTTGAACATTCTCGGCGCCACGAAACTAGCCATGTGTCGCGCGGTGGAAAATTTGGGTGTTGCGCCTGATGTCGCTCTCGTCGATGGCAACCGCGTGCCCGAAAAAATGCGTTGCCGCGTGCAGACCGTGGTGGGTGGTGATGCACTCAGCCTTTCCATTGCCGCCGCCAGCATCATCGCGAAAGTCACGCGCGACCGAATGATGGAAGAGCTCGCCCGCGAATATCCCGGTTATGGTTGGGAGAAAAACGCAGGCTATGGAACTGCGCTGCATCAAGCAGGCCTTGCAAAATACGGCGTCACACCACATCACCGCCGCAGCTTCGCGCCCATTCGTGTATTGCTGGAACAAGAATTATGTCATTCCGACCAAGTGCAACGCGTGGAGGAATCTTATAAGATCCCTCGACTATGCTCGGGATGACACATAACTTTAAAGGAACAAAAAATGCTCGCCGAGATCATCGCTAAATCATTCAAAAATTTATTGCTGCCTTCCATCTGGAAGATCTTTTTGTTGTGCATCCTCATCTACATGATAAGCGGCATTGCGCTCGCACTCGGAATCTCTGCACTAGTCAGCAGCTATATTGGTGCAAGTGGCGCAGAAAGCGCATGGCTTACCGCACTGGGCAGCATTGGTGGCTGGATGATTGCGTGGTTTATGTTCCCCCTGCTCTACCCCATCCTCATCAGCTTTTTTGATGAAAAAATGGCAGAGGTCATCGAGCGCGAAGATTATCCGTTGCTACCAACGGCTGAGCCACCTTTTTGGCCAACACTGGGCAATGACGCGCTGTTTACACTCAAAGCTATTGGCCTGAATATTCTTTGCTTGCCGCTGTATTTTATTCCTCTTTTCGGGCAACTGCTCTATTACGGCCTGAACGGCTATCTTCTAGGCAAGCAATTCTTCCGCATGGCCGCAGGACGCAGGGCAAACGCAGCACAGGTCAAAGATATGCAGAAACAAGCGCGTGGACTGATATTTATGTGCGGAGTGGGCATCATGATTTGCGCCACCATCCCCTTGCTCAACTTTGTTGCACCGCTGCTGGGCGTGGCCACCATGCTGCATTTATTTCACTCTTTGCATGGAACAAAAAAGCAAGAATTGCTGGATTAAATAATAAAATTATTATTTATCAATGCATTAAATAGATAAAATCCTATCGATTTTTGACCGGGCGTTAATCCTTGGTTTGTATAATGGAGTTATACACATCAAAGGATTCATCTATGCGTATCGTTCGTTCCATCACCCTACTTGCCGCCCTCACCCTGCTTTCCGCCTGCGCCAGCACCGACTGGAACCAAGTCTATAGCGGCATGAGCAATAATGGGGTTTTCAAGCAGTAATCGAAATTAGAAACACCGCGTAAGTAGCGTAGTGGAGCGTTTGATCCGCTCCCAGAAGCCACCAAAAATAATGGCTGCTCGGCTGCAAATTATATTTTTTGACCAGTTGATTCTTCGCCCAATCAATATGGTAATGCACCAGCAAATCCACCAGCGCAAACCACAACGGCAATCCAAAAAACATGCAGATAATCGCAGTGCCAAGGGCGTGAATGGTGGCGTGGCTAATGCCGCCTAGATGGCCATATTTCCCCTTATTTAAATACATAAAAGGTGTCTGCAACGGAAAGTCGCAGAGAAAATGCTTGAGTATGAATGCGAATAATATCATGAGCGCATCCTAGCACTTTTCTTTATATGACGGCTACAACTTCATACTAAAGATAATTTGAGCGATTGGCTTCGTTCTCTCGCAGATGTACGATTTTATAAAACAAAAGGCCGCACAGGGCGGCCTTTTGTTTTATAAATGGTGCACCCAGAGCGATTCGAACGCCCGGCCTTCTGATTCGTAGTCAGATGCTCTATCCAGCTGAGCTATGGGTGCGCTCGCCAACACTCCAAGGAGTGTGGAAAATCAGCCCTGACGCGCTTTAAAGCGTGGGTTCTTTTTGTTGATCACATATACGCGACCTTTGCGGCGCACAACGCGGCAATCTTTATCACGTTTTTTCGCGGACTTAAGCGAGCTGAGAACTTTCATGGCGGAATCCTTTTTTCAAATAGAGCGCGTTTTTACTGCAGGCACTGCCCCCTGTCAATGGCTGTTTTCTGATTCCGGTGATAAAATATGCGTTTTTGCTCTCCCGTGGGTGGTTTTCTCCCAAAAATGAGGTTTCACAACGAGTTGCCACAAGGCTTTATAGCTCGCAACCGAGTGCAAAAGCAGGTAGAGCGGATATAAAAATGCCGCAGGGCGCATGCGCGGCACGACACTATAGGAGCGAGAGACGGAATAAAATGCGAAATACCAATGAGTTGCAAGATTTAAACCGAGATTGAGCAAGGTCAGCCACAAGAGCCACACAGGCAGCAAAACCCCTGAAAATGGAGGCAAACCCGCACTCCACAGCATCGCCACCGCCCAGAGAACCGGCGCGGTGAGGAATGAAAAACTCGACAACCCGACAAAGAACTGAAAGCCCCAAAACGCCCGCCCACCAATGACCCGATAGAGCGCAAACGGACTGCGCATATGCACCAGCCACGTCTGCATATAGCCTTTTATCCAGCGCGAACGCTGGCGTATCCACGCGCCATATTGGTTGGGCGCTTCTTCCATCGTGTAAGAATCGAGCATCTGCGTGCGATAGCCGCGCGCGCTGATGCGCACGCCAAGGTCAGCGTCCTCGGTCACGTTATAGGGATCCCACTGCCCCAGCTCGCGGATATGCGCGAGGAAAATATGGTTGCTGGTACCGCCCAGTGGCAGCGGAATGCCGATGCGCTCGAGCCCGCGCATCACCACGGAAAACAGCGCGTGATATTCCAGCGCGAAAAAGCGCGTAAGCAGATTGTCGCCCGCGTTATAATACGCCAGCCGCGCCTGCAGGCAAACCACGTCACTTGGCGCATGCATAAAATGATACACCGCTTTTTTTATCTGCGTTCTCTCCGGCCTATCATCCGCATCGAAAATGGTCAGGTATTTTCCACGCGCAAAATGCAGCGCGTAATTACACGCGCGCGGCTTGGTGCGCGGAATGCCGGGCGGCACGCGGATTATCTCGAATTGATAACGTGGGCGCAGTGCTTTGGCCGCCTCAAACGTTTGATGGTCGTCTTCTTCAAGCAATAATTTGATGTCGAGTTTAGAGGCGGGATAGTCCATCGCCGCCATCGCGGCGAGCATCCCAGACAAGCTTTCTGTCTCGCGATACATGGGGATCAGCACCGTGTAAACTGGCAGCTCCGCCTCATCGAGTGTGGCCAGTTTTTGCGCCCATCCATGGCCTGTGGCAGGCGCTTTGGTGCCGATGGCATAGACCGCGCATTTGAACAGCATGGTGGCAGCAAAAATCGCATGACACGCACCAACGATGGACAGTAGCGCAATTTCAGGCGCAATAAAAATTGCAGCGCCAACTAAAAATAACGCAGAAAAAATCATGCCGCGTTGCCATGCAAACAACGTGTGGCGCGCCGACGTTTCCGGCGACATGCGCCAGAGCGTCAGGCGACTTTCTTCCTCCAGCTGCGCACCAAATTCGCGCTCAACCGTGCGGCGAATATCCAGCGGCGAGGTAAGCGCAAGCGCGGCCTCCGGCCCAAAGTGTTCTTTTATCCACGCGAGGGACTCTTCGCTGCGACCACAGGTTGCCACCGTCACCACGCCCTCTTCCATGCGCCACGGCATCACGCCAAGGCGCACATAATTTTGCGCCTGCGAAAAATCGAGGAGGTGTTTTTCCGGCGGGTGCTGCAATAGATCGGCAAAGGGCAGATGTTTTTGTTCGGCTTATCGACGCGCCAAAACTCGCATTAATCACCACCTGATCATGCGGGTTGCCGAGGCGGTGAAAATAGGCCGATTCTAGCGTCGCATAATGAGATTTTCCCCACGCTTCCACATTGCGGCCAAGGGAGAATTGCAGCCCCACATCCGGCGTATCGCGGCCAATGACGGGCAGAACATCCTGCGATGTGGGCGATGGGATGCGCAAGATGTTGGCGAGTGAGGCCACTGTCGCATATTGCTCCAGCACACGCAGGCGCGCAAATATCTCGCTCTGGCCGATGCCGACATGGCTGCGCCCTTGCTGATTTACCCCGTCGAGCGCAACGCTGCCACCCACCGTCAGTCCATCGCGCAGGCCATATTCAAGGTAGGGAGTGAGTTCTGATTTGCGATAGCGCGATTGTTTTTTCAGGTCGCCGTGATTGTCATAATATCGCTCGGCGGTGTAGCCGTTCGCGCTTAAAATCGCCAGCCCCTCGCCTTTTTTTTGTGTCCATGGGGAGGCGTGCGCGGGGGAGATAATGAGAGCAAAAATGCCCAGAAGAAGTGGGAGTTTTTTTATCATCAATCCTCACTCGCTTTTGTCATGCCAGCGAAAGCTGGCATCCAGCTTACTTAAGACGTGGATCCCGGCCTACGCCGGGATGACATTAATGAACCTTACGCTCAATGTCTGACAACGCCGCTGCGAGCAATTTTTCCTGCGCGGGGGCGGTCATTTGCTTGCTGATGGTGTCGCGGGCAGCGCTAAGCGCCATATCCACCACATGCGCACGCACTTCAGCCACAGCGCTCATTTCTTCCTGAGCGATTTTTTCCAGCGCGTTTTTGGTGCGCTCATCGAGTGCGGCTTTCAGCTCTTTTTCAGCGTGTGCGCTCATCGCATCGGCATCCGAGCGAGCGCGGGCGAGCATGGCTTCTGCTTCTTTTAAATATTCCGCTTGTTTTTGTTTATATTCTGCCAGCACCGCTTCAGCTTCTGCGCGAAGTGCGCGAGCGGTTTCCAGCTCCACGCGGATTTTTTCCGAGCGATCATCGAGTGCTTTTACCAGCAGCGTCGAAACCTTTTTGTAGGCGAGCACAATAAACGCCACAAAGGCAACAGATACCCAAAAAACTGGATTATCATAGAAAGCTTCGTGTTCCATGGGAGTTATCCTTTTGCGTTTTGGGTCAAACGGTCAGCAATCAGCGAGGCCAGCTCACCGGTTGCAGGCGACAGCGCCTGAATCAATTCTTGTTTTTTAGCAGCGATTTTCTGGGTCGCATCCGCCAATTTTTTAGCCACCTGCGCATCCAGATCACGGCTGGCTTGCTCGGCTTTTGCTTTGCTGGCGAGAGCCACTTCAGCATGTAGAGCGTGATAAAGGTTATCGCCAGCCAGAAAAGCTGGGATGCAAACCATGTGGGATCAAGTTGTGGCATTTGTGTGTACCTTAAAGCAGGAATTGAGGCATTGGCGACGCCCCCGAAGGAACGCCGCCAATGCTCAAATGCGAAGAGTCTTAGTTTTTAACAACGTAGAGGATCAAGATCGCAACAACGAAAGCGAGCAGACCCATGAATTCCGCCAGCGCCATACCGAGCAGCGCGAAACCTTTAATCGAACCTTCTTTAGCTGGGTTGCGAGCAATGCCCTGCAAAGCAGCGGAGAAGATGATGCCTACGCCGATAGCGGCGCCGAGCATACCAAGCGTTGCAAGGCCTGCGCCGATGTATTTACCGAGTAGAACGTTAGCAAGAGTGGCTTCCATTGTAGTGTCCTTTCAAGTGGTTTAGTGGATTATGGTTTTAATTCTAGTGGAGGTGGAGGGCATCATTCAAATAAATGCAAATCAACAGGGTAAAGATATACGCCTGAAGGCACGCAATGAATATCTCAAAGCCGGTAAAGATGAGCAGGAATGCCATCGGGAAAATACCGAGCACACCGATCATCACAAAGCCAGCAACGATTTTCAACAATAAATGCCCCGCCAGCATGTTTGCGGCAAGACGAATAGAAAGCGAAATAGGGCGCGCCATATAGGACACGAGCTCAATCATCACCATCAGCGGCACCATCCACCATGGGGTGCCAGCAGGCAAAAAGAGCGAGAGGAAATGCGTTCCGTGTTTGACAAAACCAACAATCGTGATGCCGACAAACAAGATGAGTGCCAGCGCAAAGGTCACGATGATGTGGCTAGTGACGGTGAACGAGGTCGGGATCATGCCGCAGAGGTTGCAAAACAGGATGAAGATGAAGAGCGAGAAGATGAGCGGGAAGAATTTCAGGCCTTCTTTGCCCGCGTTGGAGGTAACGATGTCGCTGACAAAATCCACCAGCATTTCAGAAGCACCCTGCCAGCGGCCAGGAACCAGCTGGCGAGAACGCACTCCCATCATCATGAATAAGGTCGCGCACGCGGCAGCAACCACCATCCAGAGCGATGCGTTGGTGAAACTCAGATCATAGCCACCGAGGTGAAACGGAATCAGCGAGTGAACCTCGAACTGAGCCAAAGGGCTATGGGCGGCGTGGGCGGCTTCTTCTGTCACGTTGGCGTCCTTTTATATCAATTTTCGTTCGTTTCTTGTTCTTTTTTTGAAGCGCGCATCAGGTTATAAACACCTGTTGCAAACCCCAGCAAAAAACCAAGGATGAAAAACAATGGGCTTGTGCCCAGCCAGTCATCAAGGAAATATCCCCCTGCTCCGGCCACTGCCGCCGCTGCCACAAACTCGACCGCCATATTCATGGCTTTTCCGACATTTCCGGCAGGCGCTTGCTTTTCAACCCCTGATACACCCTTGACCTCGTCAATGCGCTGCTGCAGCGATTCTAGCGATGGCAGCGGCTTTTTTGACTCGGTCATAAGTTACTCAGGCGACGCGCAATGTATGGAGAGGGCATAGCTCTGTCAAGCGGATTTGACTACCATTTTGGCAGCCAGCTGCGGTTTTTCTTTTGAGCCAGTTTTGCCTCAATGAAGGCCGACATTTTTTCGATATTCCGGTCACCCGCATACACCTCATCACCAATATAAAAATAAGGGGTGTGCGGAATTTTCAGATCGTCCATCGCCTCTTTTTTGGCTTTGAGAATACGGGTTTCACGATCCGTGTTGTTAATGCAATTTTGGAATTGATCTTTGCTTACACCACCGACGGTGGCGATGGTTTCCAGCGCCGTCACATAGTTGGCATCAAACGCCCACTTACTCTGCGCGTCAAACAATACGCGCGAAAAAGTGTAATATTTTTTTTCATCCTGCACGCCCACGCAATCGAGCAGCATCGCGCCTTTGAGCGCGGCTTCGTTCAGCGGGAACTGGCGCAGAACATAGCGCACCTTGCCGGTTTTGACATATTTATTTTCGATTTCGGGCAGCACCGCATTGCTAAAATGTGCGCAATGTGGGCAGGAAAGCGAGGCATATTCAACAATCACCAGCGGCGCAGTGTCTTTTCCCATAACAAAATCACCCAGTAGTGGCGCGTCAGTAATCGAGGAAGAAGTAACTTTCCCACCGCTACCTTCAAGCACTTTCAGGTTAGGCTCGGAGGATTGTTCAGCCACTTTTTCTACCGCCTTAGCTGCTGGAGCTGCAGGCACCGGTGCTGGCTCTGGAGGGAGCGATTGTTGAGCAAAAGCCGCGCTGGAGAAGGCAAACATCAATGAAAGGCTGAGAGCTAGGGTACGCATGGAAGTTCCTCCTGAAATGCAAATTGGAAGTGAAGTATTAGGGCGAATTTCAAAAAAGTGCAATGGGTTTTAGTTGGTTTTTCCCGACAATGTGGCGGCCAGTGATTGGAGCGCCGCACGCAGCTCGTCATCTTCCACCCCATCGGCCAAATTCGCACTTTCCGCCGAAAGAACCGCCGCCGCCGCAGGCATTTTGCGCGGAGTAGCGGGAACATAAGTGTGTGAAATGGTGATGCGCTCCACCGCCTTATAGCCAAAATACGTGGCAAGCCGCTCCAGCATCACCGGCTGCATATGCTGGAGCTGAGGCGCAAAGCCGTTTTCCACGGCAATGGCCAGTGTGCCGCCCACTTTCTTACCGGGGGGAAAGGTGAGTTTTTCAGGGATGCAATGCTGCGAAAGCGCCTCGCAATGCTTTCCGGAAAGGTCGATGAACAGGTTGGAAAAATCGATACCGCCCATCAGCAGCCCGATTGGCGGCATGATGATGTCGGCCACCAGCGAGTTGACAATGCCGGTGAACGCCGCGCCAATGATGATACCCACCGCAAGGTCGACCACGTTTCCACGCGAAATGAACGATTTGAACTCCTGTAACATACTATTCTCCCAGTATTTTTTAATTTAAAATTGAATTATCCCTGTGTACCAAATAGTTCAGACGAGGACAAGCCGCAATTGCGATAAAAATATTTAATGTTTTTGTGGTCGTTTGCGCTTATAATCACTACACATAAAATAAACCAATCAGAGTGAATTATGCCGAGGAATGATAAAAGTGGCTCAAGATTTCCAAAATGGAGAGCATTAAGGCCACGTACAGAGAGCCACGGCGGCTCCATTCGATATGAAAATTTAGATTTAGATTTCCTTTACTGAAGCCTCAAAGCACAATCTCCAACGAGCTTTAGGCAAAGAAGTTAGTGGCTCTCATCCCTCCCTCTAGCATTTCCTGAAACGCTCCCTATATAATCCCCACGCCCAGAGGTCTTGGGTATCAACAGCCAAGGAGAAAACCATGTATCAGCTTTATTATGCGCCGGGCACCTGCTCGATGGCCATTCACATCATCCTCAATGAATTGAACCAGCCGGTTGAGCTGAAGAAGGTGGATCTTTCTGCCCCTCGCCCCGCTGAATTTTTGAAGGTCAACCCGCGCGGCGCTGTGCCTGCGCTTATTGACGATGGCCATGTCATCCGCGAGGGCGGCGCGATTATTTCGTATCTCCTCGACAAACATAACAGCCCGATGCTGCCTAAAAACGGCAAAGAGCGCGCCACCGCGCTAGAGTGGCTGATGTTCGCCAACGCCACCATGCACCCCGCCTATGCCAGAGGGTTTTTTATCCTGAAAAACGTGAGCGATGCGGCGCAAAAAGACGCGCTGATGAAAGTGGCGATTGAAAGCGTTGAAAAACTCTGGGTGGAAGTTGATGAGCGCCTGGCGAAACAACCCTACGTGTGTGGCAATGAATGCACCGGGCTGATAATAATGCTGGCGCGCCATGCCATCGGGGAAATAATTCTGGCCAGAGAAACCATCTTCGGCGTTGTGGTCATATTCATAATTCGCGCCGTAGCCGATTTCTTTCATCAGCTTGGTGGGAGCATTTAAAATATGCATCGGCGGCATGAGCGAGCCGTGCGCCTGCGCGTCGCGTTTCGAGGCTTTTTGCGCCATATAGGCGGCGTTGGATTTGGGCGCGGTGGCCAGATAAATCACGCATTGAACAATAGCCAGCTCTCCCTCGGGGCTGCCCAGAAAATCATACGCCTCTTTGGCGGCGTTCGCCTGCACCAGCGCATTTGGGTCAGCAAGGCCAATATCCTCCACCGCAAAACGCACCAGACGGCGCATGATATACAGCGGTTCTTCGCCGCCCTCTAGCATGCGCGCCAGCCAATAGAGCGCGGCGTCTACATCTGACCCGCGCAAAGATTTATGCAGCGCGCTGATGAGGTTATAATGCCCCTTCTGTTTTTTGTCATAAAGCGGAGCGCGTCGCTGGAGATAGCTTCCGAGGCTCGCCGCATCCAGATTTTTGCCTTTATGGCCAAACAGAATTTCGCAAAAATTGAGCAGCGCGCGGCCATCGCCATCGGCCATCACCAGCAGCACTTCGCGCGCATCATCTTCCAGCGGCAGTTTTTTTACCATGTGCGCTTCGGCGCGTTCTATCAGCTTGAGCAGCGCCTCTTCATCGAGGCGTTTTAGCACCACCACCTGCATCCGCGACAGGAGCGCGCCGTTGATTTCAAACGAGGGATTTTCCGTCGTTGCGCCAATCAGCGTTATGGTTCCGTCTTCGACCACGGGCAAAAATGCGTCCTGCTGCGCGCGGTTAAAGCGATGAATCTCATCGACAAACACCAGCGTGTGCATGCCGTCTTCGCGGCGCCCCCGCGCGCGTTCAAAAATCATTTTGAGTTCAGCCACGCCGCTGGCAACCGCCGACACATTTTCAAACATGCAGCCACTGGTTTCGGCGATGATGCGCGCGAGCGTGGTCTTTCCGCAGCCCGGAGGCCCCCAGAGTAGCAGCGAGGTGAGCTTGCCGCCGCTCAGCATTTCGCTGAGCATATGGTCGCCCGAGAGCACGTGCGCTTGGCCAATGACGTCACTAATGGCGCGCGGGCGCAGCGTGTCGGCGAGTGGCGCGTGCGTTTCAGTTTTCTGTGTGAAGAGGCTGGTCATGGGCGCTATGGTTTTTCTTGCGTGCGAGTAGCCACAATATACCAGCTGGCAGGCAAGTCACAATCAGCAAAATGCCAAGCTGCACACCCAGCAGCACCGCCGCGGCTTTAGGAACGCCAACAAGCGCCAGCATGCCTGCAAAACCTATCTCGCGCGCTCCCCACCCGCCGATGGAAATGGGCATTGTCATGAGTAAAATCACCGGTGGAATAAGCATAATAGCATCTGACAGAGACAAGGTGATGCCCATGCTTTTTGCCAGTACATAGCCCGCAATACTATAGATGACATGCGCACTAACCGAATAGCTGACAATCATAATTCCACGCAGCGGAGAAAGCAGCACCGCGCGCAGGCCGGTCATAAAATGCAACAGCCAGCTGACAATAGCTATGTGCGAAAAACGCGCGAGAGCTCTATCAAGCCGCAACACACACCAGACGCCAATTGCCACACCAACGACAGCAAGAAAGAAAAAGGGGCGCGCGTCAAACCCCACAAGCTGCGCAAGATGAGGCAAGAAAAGAACCACCAGAATAAAAAGGGCAAGCAATGCGATGATTCTATCTATGACCACCGAATGAATGGAAAGTGTGAGTGGAATTTTGTGCGCTTTGGCAAGCCACACGCGCACCACATCGCTACTCATGAGCCCGCCAGGAAGGCAGCAGGAAAAAAAGATGCTGATATAATACATTTCAAATGCCGCCCAGCGCGAAAGAGCTACAGGCTGTTCCGGCGATGCAAGCGCATGCACAATGTGCCGCCAGCGCAGGCCTGCTATCAGTATCTGGAAGAGCAACAGCGCAATCACCACAACAACACATGCCATATCCTGCGTGTGCAGTATGGCGGTCAACTGATCCAAATCAATTTCATAAAAAATATACGCTAACGCACCCGCCGTAAGCGCGAGTTTAGCTAAAAAAGAGAGGATGGCCGAAGGAGAAAAACGTCGCACTATTAAATCCGCGTCAAAAAGCATTATGGCGGGATTTATAGAAGCTTCGCGCTTAACTCACAAGTTGGTTTTTGCGTTCTTCTGCTGCTTTGGCCTTATGCACATAAATCGGCGCAAGGTCGATGACGCTCATCACCATGCGCAGGCCATCATAATCATCTGCAGGCACTTCGATGTCGCGGCGAATCTGCCAATCGAGGCCAAACAAAGCAACAGCCTTGCGATAGTTGCGAGCAAAGGCAAGTGGCGAAATAGCAAATGCAAAACGCGCCTTCATATCAGCTGCACGCTTGAACATCTGGCGAATGATTTCAATCATCGCCAAGCTGTTTTGAAATTCCGGCAAAATAGCCATACGCGAAATTTCCAAGTGAATAACATCCTGCAAAGGTAATTCTGGAAAATAATCACCGAGCACCAAGGCTTTTTCCATTGGCAAGCGACGCGGCGACGCGGGGTGACAATAGGTCATGCGGCAACCACCAATCACTTGGTTGCCGATGCGGGCAATCACAATGTCGCTGATTTCGTCATAGCTATCAGCGCTACCACAATAATGGCTGCTACCGAACGAACGCACATACATCTCGCCGCGCAGCAAATAATATTGATGCAGATAACCAACGTCATTGGTTACTTCATAAACAACATCGTGCAGACGATTGGCGGGGCGCAAAAATTTACGCGCGAGAAGCTCTTCCGACAATTCAACTTCTAGCGAAGCATCGAACCCCAGAAAATCCTGTTCATTTTGCGTCATATCGTCCATCGCTAACGTTGTCATAAAACCTCTTTCATGTTTATCCGACTTTTTTTATCCTCGCTGCTTGTAGTAGCAAGTCGTATGCCAAAAAAAATCGAGCGGCTCAATCGTTAATTAATCATTAATATATGCAAGTTTTGGCTAAAAGCAAGTAGTTTTTCAACCAAAGTTTTCCATCCTTCACATTCGTATTTTTCCAACCCTTCAATATCGTGGAATAATCAGGAAATTATCCACAAGCCATAGCCAAGATATCCACAATATAGGTAATTATTGCCTATATGTCAATGATTGTTTTTAATGCACCTCACATTACAACTAATTTATTTGCTTCCGCCGAGCGGGTTCAATATCCTAAAAGCGTAAACCACTCAAAAAAGAGAAAAAATATGTGCGGAATTATTGGTATCACTGGCGTTAAACAAGCAGATCCCTTCATTCTTGAAGGCCTTAAGCAACTGGAATATCGCGGTTATGACTCGGCGGGCATCGCCACCATTTCCGGCGGAAAGATCCAAAAAGTGCGCGCGCAGGGCAAGCTGGTGAACCTCGCCGCTGAAATCGAAAAAACACCACTTATCGGCACCACCGGCATCGGCCACACACGCTGGGCAACCCACGGCCTGCCGAACGAAACCAACGCCCACCCGCACTCCACTGATAAAGTGGCTGTGGTACATAACGGCATCATCGAAAATTTCCGCGAACTGCGCGAAGAGCTGACCGCGCAGGGCTACACGTTCCACAGCCAGACCGACACCGAAGTGGTGCCGATTTTGGTGACGCATTATTTGAAAGAAGGCGTGTCGCCGCAGGACGCTGTTTCCATGGCGATCAAACGCCTGCACGGTGCATTCGCGCTTGCGTTCGTATTTGCCGAACTCCCCGACACGCTGTTTGCCGCGCGCCAAGGCCCGCCGCTGGTAGTGGGATATGGTGACGGCGAAATGTTCATCGGCTCGGACGCCATTGCGCTCGCGCATTTGACCTCAAGCATCTGCTATCTGCAAGATGGCGACTGGGCAAAACTGACCCCAACCAGCATCACCATCTATGACGAAAATGATCACGCAGTCAGCCGCCCCATCACGCAGTCAGCCTATAGTAGCGGGGCCGTCGGCAAAGGCGACTATCGCCACTTCATGCAGAAGGAAATTTACGAGCAACCCGGCGTTGTCGGCGAGACCGTCAAAATGTTCTGCAACCCGACCACGCTCGACATCAATCTCGGCGACCTCCCCTTCTCTCTCGCAGGCGTTGAACGCATCCAGATCATCGCGTGCGGCACATCGTTTTACGCGGCGAACGTGGCGAAATATTGGTTCGAGTCCATCGCCCGCATTCCGACCGACGTGGACATCGCCTCCGAATATCGCTACCGCTCGCCGATTCTGGATAAAAAAGGCCTGACGATTGTTATTTCACAGTCAGGCGAAACCGCCGACACGCTGGCTGTGCTCCGCTTTGCCAAAGAAGTGCATCCCGTGCTCGCCATCGTCAACGTGCCTGAAAGCACCATAGCGCGCGAGGCCTCCGGCGTGCTCTACACCTACGCAGGCCCCGAAATTGGCGTGGCCTCCACCAAGGCCTTCACCACACAGCTGGCGACGCTTGGCTGCCTGACCATTGCGCTGGCCACCGCGCGCAAAACCATCGACGAAACCCGCGCGCATGAGCTTTGCAAACTCCTGCTGGAAGTGCCGCAGCTGATGGGCGACATTTTGAAGCTCGACGATAAAATAAACGCCCTCGCCCACAATCTTTTCCGCGCCCGCGACATGCTCTATATCGGCCGTGGAACTTCTTACGCGCTGGCCATGGAAGGCGCGCTGAAGATGAAGGAAATTTCCTACATCCACGCCGAGGCCTACGCCGCTGGTGAACTCAAACACGGCCCGATCGCGCTCATCGACGAACACGTACCCGTCATCGTACTCGCGCCAAGCGATGTGCTATTTGAAAAAACCGTTTCCAACCTGCAGGAAGCCGCCGCGCGTGGCGGAAAAATTATTTTGTTCAGCGACGAAGCGGGCGTCAACAACGCGGGCGACACCGCCACCGCATCCGTCGTCCTCCCCGCTGCTGACCCGTTCATCACGCCGCTGCTCTACGCGCTGCCGGTGCAGATGCTGTCATACCATGTGGCGGTGCTCAAGGGCACCGACGTTGACCAGCCGCGCAACCTCGCCAAGTCGGTGACGGTGGAGTAGTTAAGCCGCTTTGCGCTTTGCTAAATGGCTCTCAGCCTGCGCCACCAACTCATCGATAATTTCTTGGCAGGGCTGAATTTTGCTGACCATGCCCACGCTCTGCCCCGCCATCAGCGAGCCATTTTCCACGTCACCATCGATGACTGCGCGGCGAAGTGCGCCCGCCCAATAATGCTCAATCTTGAGCTGCGCTTCTTTTTTGTCGAGCTCGCCCGCGCGAAATTGTTTGATGACTTCATGCTGCGTGCGGGTGAAATCTTCCGAGGCTTTGTTGGCGAGCGCACGCACGGGAATCACTGGGAAATCGGGGTCAATCTGCACCGATGGCACCGCGTCACGCGCCTGCGCGCGCACAAACGCTTCTTTGAATTTCGCATGCGCGATGCACTCGCTGGCGCAAACAAAACGTGTGCCGAGTTGAACGCCGCTTGCGCCCATATCAAGGTAGGACACCATCGCCTCGCCGCGGCCAATGCCGCCCGCGACAAACACCGGAACATCGGTAACGTGCGGCAAAATTTCCTGCGCGAGAACGGAGGTGGAAACCGGGCCGATATGGCCGCCCGCTTCCGTGCCTTCAATGACCAGCGCGTCGGCGCCCATGCGCACGAGCTTGCGGCCAATGATGGCAGAGGGCGCAAAGCCGATGACCTTCGCGCCATATTCTTTGGCGGCCTTCACTGCGTCACCGGTAGGAACGCCGCCAGCAAACACAATGTGCGACACGTTCTGGCGCTTGCACACGGCCACCAGCTCGTCAATTTTCGGATGCATCACGATGAGGTTCACGCCGAACGGTTTCCCAGTGAGTTTTTTGGTCTCGATGATTTCCTGCTCCAGCATCTCTGGCGGCATAGCGCCACAGGCGATAACGCCGAACGCGCCCGCGTTAGAAAGCGCAGCAACCAAGTTGCGCTCAGACACCCACGACATCGCCCCGCCCATAATGGCGTGCTCACAGCCGAGAAAATCCGTTCCGCGTTTCCAGAGAGAAGAGAGTTGACTCATGCCTTCTCCAACTCAAACGCTGCGTGGAGCGAGCGCACGGCCAGCTCGATATATTCTTCCGAAATCAGCACGCTGATCTTGATTTCTGAGGTGGAAATAACGAGTATGTTGATGTTTTTTTCGGCCAGCGTGCGGAACATTTCCTGCGCAACGCCTGCGTGAGAGCGCATTCCCACGCCCACCACCGAAATTTTCGCCACGTTCTTATCGGCCGTCAGCTCCTTGAACTGCAGGTCTTTTTTTGCTTTTTCCAGCGCGGCAACCGTACGGTCGAGGTCAGCTTTGCCGACGGTAAAGGTCATGTCGGTGACGCGGCCAATTTCATCAATGTTCTGCACGATCATATCCACGTTGATGTTGGCTTCGGCCAGCGGGCCAAAAATGCTGGCGGCCACGCCTGGCTTATCGGGCACGCCCGTCAGCGTAATGCGCGCATCATCGCGGCTATAGGCAATGCCTGTGATTCGTTTTTGTTCCACAATTTCCTCCTCATTGACGAGTAACGTTCCGGGTTTGTCTTCAAAGCTGGTGAGCACCTGCACGGTGACGCCGTGGTTCATCGCCATTTCGACCGAGCGCGTTTGCAGCACTTTTGCGCCGAGCGACGCCATTTCCAGCATTTCTTCATAAGCAATTTTGTCGAGCTTGCGCGCGGCAGGAACGATGCGTGGGTCGGTGGTGTAAACCCCGTCCACGTCGGTATAAATATCACAGCGGTCAGCCTTCAGCGCAGCGGCAATCGCCACCCGAATTAGTGGCGCAGTGCTGGTTGGGGTATCTTGCGGTGGACTCCTACTAGCAATTTTCTACAGCGCTCCCATCCAGCGGCGGACACTATTTCGAACCGCCCCGGCATTTCTTGCTTTGACTCCGATTCTTACCGTTCTTTTTTGGCCAACTTTGTGGCGAGACCCCGTAGCAAGCTTTCTGCATGCAGTGGAGGAGATGGGCAAATTCCCGTGGGAGGGAATGGTGAGATATCTCGGAGAGAAATATGTAGCCGCAGAGCTGCCTTGGCATTATCCGCTGGTCTGGATAGCTGCCACAACTCCGCCCCTCTTTCTCGTCTTGTTCGGAGTGGGTAGCCTCGTTTCACTAAAGCGCGCAGTGAGCGCTCCGTGTATCTTCCTGCGCCAGTATCAAACTGATTTAATCGCAGCAGCAGCAAGAACTCCTTCTGGCGCTCCTCCAATCCCTAAATATATATCAACATTAAATTCTTCAATGCCTGCATAAATTGCTCCAGCCACATCGCCATCAGAAATAAATTTAATTTTAGTTCCTAATTGTTTAGCATCTTTAACAATGTGATCATGTCTTTCTCTTTCCAAAAGACATATGGTTAATTTATCTGGAGTTGTATTTTTAAAATCCGCTAAATTTTTAAGATTTTTTGTAATACCAAAATCAAGATCAATTACCCCTT
>RFOF01000025.1 GCA_009926845.1 Alphaproteobacteria bacterium | reverse complement strand
GTCGCACGTTGGCGCGAGTGTCGAATGGCAGGAAGCGCAGCTCGACCGCGTGGGCTGTTTCCGCTATGAAAACGTCGCCGAGGCCGATTCTGGCGCGCTAGATGGCCATGTCAGTGAAGAGGTGAAAGAAGACCGCTGGAATCGCTTTATGGCTGTTCAGCAGGAAATCTCCGCCGCGCGCCTACAACTGAAAATCGGCAAAACACTGCCTGTGCTTATTGATAGCGTCACGCCTGAAGGCATCATTGGTCGCACGGCTGCTGACGCTCCGGAAATTGACGGCGTGGTGCATATCCAAAGTAAAGGCCGCGTTTTGCCCGGGACTATTGTTCAGGTGAAGATTGATGACGCTGATGAATATGATTTATATGGAAGTGTAGTCTCCAGTCTATAGTCCCCAGCAAAAAAACTGGCGACTGGCGACTAACGACTTCTTGACCAGTGGGCTGTGAAGCTTATATACAGTTCTTCCACTTATTCATTTCTGAGGCTGGTTAGCAAAGTGGTAATGCACGGGACTGCAAATCCTGCACCGGGAGTTCGATTCTCCCACCGGCCTCCAATTTTTCAGATGTGAAAGCCGCGCAAACCAATGTGTTATGCGCCAAGGCCTTTCTGGTTTGACTGCGCCAAGCGACGCTCAACTTCAGCCTGAACGAACTGGGATTTTGATGGTTCTTGGCTGATTTCGACGGATGGAGCGCGGCCATGACCTTGCGCCTTTGCTTTTTCCATCTCCAATGCGGCATTATATTCCTTTTCCATGCGCGCTTTGCCGGAGAAGGCGGTTACAATGCCAGCTATCGCCCCAACGACAGGAGCACCCAAAGACGCAACCGTATTCAGAATTACAACCGTAGGTGTTACTGTCAAGGCACCTACGGCTGCAGCTGCAGCTATCCCGAGCGATGCTAACCCACCAATTAACATCGATTTATTGAATCCAGAAAAGAAGTGCTCATTAAACAGAGTTGGGGCTGATGTAGCTTTGCCGTTTTTGTTTTCTAGTTCAATATCTTCTTTTCTGCTTGCACCGCCAATATATGCACTTAACAAGGCAGTAGCCGTCCACGCAATCCCTGAAGCTGGGGGAAGGAATGCCCCTACAACCATAGCAGCTGCAAAGCCTAATGCCTGACCAATGTGACGGTTTTATGACATTTTAGTGGTTTTTGGCTCTGTCGGCTGATTTTGGTGCCCTTTCTGTGCCTCCAGAAGAGGATGCGCGGGGCACATAACCACTTTCAACAGCAACTTGTTCTTTATCTTTGGTTAGGGCTTCGCCAGAAGAGCCTGTCGGCACTATTTGCCATTGTTGAGCAACGGTTTCACAGCGATCATGCATATCGTTTAAATTGCCAACCCCCGCCTCACGACGCAAACGACGCGTGGGAATTTTTTCTATCTGCGAATAAATGATGTTTTTTGCCCGCTCGGAAAGCTTGTCGGGAAAGTCTGCCGGAGTAGGGTTAAGCTCCGAAACATTCGCTTTTCGCTCCAGAACTGCGTCTTTTTCCGCTTCTATCGCTGCATCCAGCTCAATTTTATTTAATTCTGTTTGTTGCTGGCTCTCACGCACAAAAAACCAATATTGCAAAGCACAGCTATGAAAGGCTAATTTCTGCGCGCGTACGGCAAGTTCTTGGGCTTGTTTTTTAGTGATGTCTTTTGAATCCGGCGTAGCAGCATCAGAGCGCGAAGAATCCGTTTTTTCCTGCACGGACTTTGAATCCTCCCTATTCACTACTGGAGCTTTGTTTTCCTCCAGTTTTTTTTGTTCCTGCGCGGCTTTCTCGGCAGCGGCTTTCTCAGCAGCGGCTTTTTCGGCATCTTCTTTTGTTTTTCTATTCTGCTCTTCTATCAGCCGATTGCGTTCTTCCGCTTGCCTTTTCTGGTCTTCGTAGCGCTTGGCTATTTCGGCATTGGCGTCTTCGTATTGCTTATTGATGCGCGCAGTTTCGGTACGTACAAATTCATCAAGTATATCAACAATTCCGCCATGCCCCTCACGGAAGGCCACTGTGCGCGCAATGTCGCCGCGATTATCGATAGCGTAGTAATTGATCTTGGCATCCAGCAGCAGTTTTACGGCTTCTTTATTGCCGAATTTAGCCGCATAAAAAAGCGCTGTTTTGCCATGCGGGTCTTGTATATTTACGTTGGCCTTATATTCAACAAGAGCCGCGATGATTTTAGAGCCTTCCTCATCTTTGCGAGAACAAGCAAGCGCAAGAATAGGAACACCATCATCATTGACCTGATCGGGCGATGCTCCCTGCTCAAGGAGGAGCTTAATGTCCTCCGCGCGCCCTAGATTCACACGATAGACAATTTCGTTGGCTAACTGGTCTTTGGGCACATCTGCCGCTTGCAGCGTAGGTGCAACCAAAAGGAGCGCGACGAGAATAAAGCGAGGCAGTATTGACATATTCGAAATATACACCATATGGCTGTTAAAACCTAGTTACATCATTGTAATTTTAGCAGGAACAGGCCCAATTATGACCGAAAAAAACCAACAAACCCTTAAATTTTCAGCAGAAATCAGCAAAGTGTTGCAGCTGATGATCCACTCGCTTTATACCAATAAAGATATATTTCTCAGGGAGTTAATATCAAATTCTTCGGACGCTTTGGACAAATTACGCTATAAATCGCTCACAAATGCTGCCCTTTTGGATGGTCAGAGCGAGCTAAGAATCGACCTTTTTGTCGATAAAGACGCCCGCACCATCACCATTACCGACACCGGCATCGGCATGAGCCGCGAGGAAATGATAAATAACCTCGGCACCATCGCTAAATCCGGCACGCAGGAATTTTTGAGTAATCTCACCGAAAATGGCAAAAAAGAAGATGCGAGCGCCCTCATCGGCCAGTTCGGCGTCGGTTTCTACTCCTCGTTCATGGTGGCCGACAAAGTCAGCGTCACCTCCACACGTGCAGGCTCACCCGAAAGCTGGCAGTGGGAATCACGCGCCGATGGTGAGTTTACCATCGCGCCAGCCACCGCCCCTGCCCCACGCGGCACCTCCATCACCCTGCATTTAAAAGAGGGCGACGACCAATATCTGGATGCCTTCCGCCTGCGCCACATTGCACAAACCTATTCTGACCATATCTCCTTCCCCATCTCGCTCACCGATGTGAAAGAAAACCGCACCGACACGGTCAACACTGGCAGTGCGCTTTGGAGTCGCAGCAAAAGCGACATCACGACTGAACAATATCAGGAGTTTTATCACCATGTAGCGCATAGCCCCGATGAGCCATGGCTCACGCTGCACAACAAGGCCGAGGGCAAGCTGGAATACACCAACCTGCTGTTCATTCCGTCTATCAAGCCGTTCGACCTGTTCCACCCCGAGCGCAAACGCCGCGTAAAACTGTTCGTGCGCCGCGTGTTCATCACCGAGGAAAATGTCGAGGTCGTGCCCGCCTATATGCGCTTCCTGCGCGGTATCATCGACTCGCAGGATTTGCCGCTGAACATCAGCCGCGAAACGCTGCAGCACAACCCGCTGCTGGCCAAAATCCGCGAGTCTGTGGTCGCGCGCGTGCTGTCGGAACTGAAGAAAAAATCAGTAAACGACGCCGAAAATTATACCAAATTCTGGAATAATTTTGGCCCCGTTTTGAAAGAAGGACTCTGTGAATCTGTCTCACCAAAGGACCAGATTTTGGAGGTGTGCCGCTTTTATTCCACCAACGCGGACGGCATCACCACCACCAGCCTCGATGAGTATATTTCCCGCATGAAGCCCGAGCAGGAAGATATTTATTATCTCACCGGCGAGCGCATCGAAACGCTCCGTAGCAGCGCGCAGCTGGAAGGCTTTGTAAAGCGGGGCGTGGAGGTGCTTTTGCTCGCCGACCATGTGGATGATTTCTGGGTAAATGTGGTCACGCATTTTAAAGGCAAAAAACTGCACTCGGTAACCCGCGCCGACATCGACCTGAATAAAATTTCCGGCGAACAAAAAGCCGAAGAAGAAAAAGCGGACAAACCCAGCGATGAAAAATTGGAAGCACTCTGTGGCCGCATCCGCGATATTCTGGGCGATAGCGTTAAAGATGTACGCACCACCGACAAACTCACCAGCAGCGCTGTTTGCCTTGCGATTGAAGATGGGGCGATGGATTTCCGCTTGGAGCGCTTCCTCATCGAGCAAAAACAAATTGCTGCGGCGGCCGCCAAGATCCTCGAAATCAACCCCAATCACCGCATCATAAAATCACTCATGGCGCGAATGGACGACAAAGGCGCAGATATTGACGACACGGTTTGGCTATTGTTCGATCAGGCGCGCATCCTCGAGGGCGAGTCTATCGGCGACCTTGCGGCCTATACAAACCGCGTGCAAAAACTGATGGAAAAAGATTTAGCGGCTTGATGTCATCCCGCAACTTGTTGCGGGATCTGGAACCGTTACGCCGTATAGCCTGAGATCCCGGAATAAATCCGGGATGACGGGCACCTAAGCAGCAAAGCTGCTAAGGTTTATCCTCACTTTCCCTCGCCGGGTTTGTCGCTGAAGTGAGCTTCAAATTTACCTGCCACGCCTTTGAACGAATCCGCGTCGGCTGGAGGCGCTTTTTTGGTGGAAAGGTTCGGCCATTTGGCTGACATATCGCGGTTGAGCTGCACCCATTTGACCAGTTCATCGGACTCTGGAAGAATCGCTTCTGCTGGGCATTCTGGCTCGCACACGCCGCAGTCGATGCACTCGTCAGGGTTGATGACAAGCATGTTCTCGCCTTCATAGAAGCAATCCACAGGGCATACTTCCACGCAGTCGGTGTATTTGCATTTAATGCAGGCATCGGTAACAACAAAGGTCATAAGCGGTTCACAGTTAATGGTTGATGGTGAAAGAAATGAGGGCGTTATATACCAGCAACCAATAACTGGCAACTAGCAACTATTCTTCCTTTTTCTCTTCGTCTTTTGCGTCCGGTTCGTCGAATGCGTCAAACAATCCGCGCAGGAAGCCCGGGGTGAGGATGGAAAGCGGGTTCACCGAAACATCGGGCGATTTTTCGCCACCTTTGATGGTGTAGCGCGCGGCGAACATCCCCTGCCCGTCGCCACCGCTGAGCAGCGAGCCAACGAGCGGCACCTTGGCCACTGCTGAATTCAGCGAATAGGAGGGAACGACCGTGCCGGAGATGTCCATCGTGGTTTTTGGCAGGGTGATAGTGCCGTCCGCGGTCATGCCGATGGCCGAGCCAGATGTTTTGGCTTTGGTCAGCGTGATAACGTCGTTATGTAGCGTAAAGGGCGCCAGCAGGCGTTTGAAAACAATGCCCTTGCCCTGCAACGTGTCAAGGAAGCCAGTGAAAGAGGCCAGCGAGATGATTTTGGCAAGGACGGGCGCATCTTTGACGGTGTAATCCTTGATGTCTATTTTGCCTTTGAGAAGGCTTTTTGCGCCCGAATCATCATAGTTTCCACTGATGCTGAGGTCGCCGCCCTGCACACTATCGACCACATCAAGCGCTTTGAGGAATGCGCCTGCGTCTTCTGCGTGCAGCGTAAATTGGCGTTTGCCTTTAGGATTGCGCATGATGCGTATCTGGAAGGGTTTGCCGCCAACCGTTTTTCCGGTGAGGTTTGCCGAGCTGCAGATTTTCTCATCACATTTTATTTCGCCTTTTACCGTGTCCAAGTCGCGCCCATCGCCAAGCAGAACTTGGCCAACATCAGCGTTTAAATCCAGCGCGGGGAAATGTTCAAAGGAAAAATCACCTTTGCCGTTTTGCATATAGCCGCTCATATCAGCGCTCTGGCCCCTAGCTTCCAGCTTGTAGCCCCCAGGGATGACCTCGTAATTAACGGTGTCCAGATTGGATTTTCCGAGCTGCACGCCGGTGGCGTTGATTTTTCGAATACTATCGCCGCTGAGTTCAATCGTGCCTTTGGCTTTGGCATCTTGCCCCGAAATTTCAAACGAGTTGACGGTGACAACCTCGCCGCGCTTATCCACACTCAGGTAGAGTCTAGCGGGAATTTTTTCTGGCTTCACCCACGACACCTGCGACAGATTGACCGCGGTTTCCGTGAGGTTGAGCGAGAGCTCATAATGCGCAAAATCGCCGCCTTGTTTAAGAGTGATTTTAAAGCCAAAAAGACCATTCATCCACGGTGGCGTGGCCACGCCAAAACGCGGAGTATTGGCCGATTGCATGCCGCCGGTGGCTTCAATAAATGTGTCGATGCCGCGCTCTGGTGTGCTTAAATATTTGACAGAAGCATCAAGAAGTGTCGCGCCGTTGACATTGCCTTTGCCCGCAAATTCAACCCCTTTTTCATCGACATTTAAATCGCCGGTAATGTCGCGAACTTCATATTTCCCCAGCAGCGCGGGCTGACTCACATCCTCAAGTTTCGCTGAAATTTTATAGGCGATGTCGTCAGCCAAATTTTTGCCTTTTGGTGCAAAAAAATGAAACCCAAGGTCAACGTGGCCTTTGGCATTTCCTGTTGTTCTTGCTTCCACCATGCCGAGGCGATTTGCCTGATTGATGCGCGGCAGACCAAGAATATGCACAGCTTCTGACGCAGGCAAACCCGCATCCGCACTTGTCTTGATGTAAGGATTGTCGAGGTTCAAATTGTCGATAATGACCTTGCCATCTGAGATTTTTGTGTCTTTGAGGAAACTAGCTTTAGAAAGCGTTGCCGTAAGCGTTAGTGCATCGACATGAATTTTTGCATCCACATTTTCCAGTGGTGGATGGTCTGGCACATATTTGATTTTCGCACCCGTCAGAGTCACGTTAGCATCCACATCTTCCTTCGGCAGTTCTGGCTTAGCAAAGTCGCCCGCCGCCACTTTGAGATTGATGGAGGCTTCTTCGATCATGCCGCCGGTGATGCTCGTGGTGACCCATTCGCGCGACATAGGCGATACGCCCAACGGCCAGAACGTGCTCACCTTATCGGTCGGCACTTTTTTGATGCTTGCGGTGGCGTCCACTGCTGTATTTTCGTTAAGGCCTGTGATTGTTCCACTCGCTTCAAGCGGCATTCCGTCTAAATCTGCAATCAGGTTTTTGATGTGTAAATCCTGCGCGTTGTTGCTTAGCTCGCCTTCGGCGTGTAGCTTGGTCACCTGAATATCGCTGGCTAATTTATCACTATGAATAACTCCCTCGCCTGTGTCTATTGCAAAGCCGAGCTTGGTCAGTGCGCCGTTCATATCAAGCGACAGTACGAACTGTCCGCTGATGGGCATGGTGATCGTGCCTGGAAGTGTAATCGGCAAAAGCGCGGCAACAATTTTGGGTTGTATCTCTTCAAAATCTACCGTTCCATCAATCGTCGGCGCAGATTTGCTGAGGTTAAAAGCCGCCTTCACTGGAGTGCTAAATTCATCATAGTGAATCACCGTGCTGGCAGAAACAGTAACAATCCCCTGCTTGTTCTTTTGCATCTCGATGTCGGTATTGTCCGCATTGAGCAAAACACCTTGCTTCGTGTTACCGAGGCTAACACTTGCCCCGTGCATCGTTACCAAACGCAGTTTTCGCAAAGGCCCATCAGTTGCCGTAAGAGGATTGAGTAAAAGCGCAAAGGGTAACGCTACATTGCTATCGGGCGTCACTTCTTTTACTTCATGCGCGAAACCAAAATTCACTGAGCGGTCATCATTTTGAAATAGGCTAATAATCGGCTTGGAGATGGTCAGCGATGTTGGCAGAACCTGCCCGAGCAAAAGCGATGGCACATGCACACCGAGTGCAATTTCAGGGAATTTGGAGAATACGGCGCCTTCTTTGGTCACCACAGAAACATCATGCAGCCTTATATCTATCGGATGACGCCACCCATCCCATAAGAGCACTGTCTCACCAATTTCGACCGAATAATTGTTGTCAGCGGTGCGAAACGCATCTTCAATAAAGGGCGTGAGAGCGGAAAGCGAACGCGGACCCGTTGCTACCCAAATAAGCAGTGAATTGAACAATAATAATGCAACAACGAGGAGAGCCAATGGGAGCTCAATCCACATTTTTGATTTTTTTCGACGTTTTTTATTCCAGTAGATAGACAAGACAAAACTCTGAGTGTTATGATTAAGGAGGTCAGCAACATCTCACAATTTAAATGCAAAAGCAATTCCACTTCCCGCTTCCTTACGCAAAGAATGAATTAGAGCGTTGCACGTCGCAATGGCTGGCGCAGGCTGACAAGCCTGAAAATGCGGCCATTGCCAGCTGGATGCGCTCTGTGGCCCAGACTAGCGGCGACCTTTGGCCATTATTGGCCGCGATTTTTGGCAATTCACCTTATTTAACACGGCTTTTGCTGCAATTTCCCAATACGCTGCATGCCATGACGACCCTCGGCGCAGACATCGCGCATGCCAATCTTTCCGCCACTCTGGTCGCGCTGTGGCAAAACAGTGACGCTTCTACAGAACTTAAAGAGCTGATGGTCAATTTGCGCAACACCAAGGGTAGACTCGCTCTGCTCACCGCACTTGCTGACCTTTCAGGCGCATGGGCGCTGGAGCAGGTGACCGGCGCATTGTCGGATTTTGCAGAGCAAAGCCTCACGCTTTCGATTGACTGGCTGCTGCGCGCGGCGGCACATCGCGGCGACATCACCCTGCCGCACCCGAACTCACCCTCGCGCGAAAGCGGAATCATTGTACTCGGCATGGGCAAACTCGGCGGGCGCGAACTGAATTACTCCAGCGATATCGACCTTATCATCCTGTTTGAAAAAGACCGCCTGAACTATCAGGGTCGCCACAGCGAGCAACATTTCATGAACAAAATGGCGCACGACATTGTGCAGATCATGCAAGAGCGCACCGCCGATGGCTATGTGTTCCGCACCGACCTGCGCCTGCGCCCTGACCCTGCGTCCACTCCGCCTGCGGTCAATGTGGATGCGGCGTATTTTTATTATGAGAGCGTGGGGCAAAACTGGGAACGGGCGGCGATGATAAAAGCCAAGCCGATTGCGGGCGACATCATCGCGGGTGAGCGCTTTTTGTTGGGTATTGCGCCGTTCATGTGGCGCCGAAACCTTGACTTTGCGGCCATTAACGACATCCACTCCATCAAGCGGCAGATGGACAATAAGCAAGCCAAAAACATCACCCCGCAAGGCCACAACGTTAAACTCGGCCTCGGTGGCATCCGCGAAATCGAGTTTTATGTTCAAATTCATCAACTCATCTGGGGTGGGCGCGAGCCAGTCCTCCGCCTGCGTGCCACCTGTGAATCGCTGGCAAGGCTGGTGGATTTACGCCTCGTGGATGAAGACAAAGAACACATCCTCAAAACGGCCTATGTGTATTTACGCACGCTGGAACATCGCATTCAAATGGTGGCCGATGAGCAGACGCACACCCTGCCCGCTGCTGAATCAGACTATGCGCGCATCGCCGCGTTCATGGGGTTTGAAAACATAGACGAATTTTCCGCGCATACACTGGAACAACTCACGCATGTGCACACGATTTATGCCGCATCGTTTAAAAGTGCGGATGAGCTTGGCGACGAAGGAAACCTAGTTTTCACCGGCGTTTCGCACGACCCCGACACGCTGGAAACCCTGCGAGCGATGGGCTATAATAATCCTGAAACCGTTTCCGAAATTGTGATGGGCTGGCATCACGGTTCGCGCCGCGCCACCCGCACCAAACGCGCCCGCGAACTACTCACCGAGCTGATGCCGCTGCTACTCAAGCGCCTGTCGGAAACGGTGAGCCCTGACGCTGCGTTTCTGCGCTTCCACGAATTTTTGTCCGACCTTCCATCGGGCGTTCAACTCTTTTCGCTCTTTTCTGCAAACCCGCATCTGCTGGGGCTTATCGCAGATATCATGGGCAGCGCGCCAACCCTTGCCGCCAGTCTTTCGAAATCGCCTGACCTGCTCGACATCGTGCTCTATGAAGATTTTTATGACGCGCTGCCAAGCCATGAACATCTGGCTGTTCAATGTGGGCAAGCGCTGGCCGCCGCAGGCAATGACTTCGAAGAAATGATGGAAGCACTGCGCCGTTTCCGCAGTGAAAAACAGTTTCAAGCAGGTGTGCAATTGCTGCGCCACGTCATCACCGCAGCGCAGGCGAGCCACTTCCTTTCCGATCTTGCCGATGTTTTAGTGGAGCAAACGCTGCACGTGGTGATGAGCGAGTTCACGCGCGGCTATGGCAAAATTCCTGAAGCGCGCTTTGCCATCATTGCGCTGGGCAAACTTGGTAGCCGCGAGATGACCTTCAGCTCGGATATTGATCTGGTGTTCATCTATAGCGTGCCTGATTTTGAAGCGCTCTCCGATGGCGAAAAATCCTACACCGCCAGCGTCTATTACAACCGCTTCGCCCAACGCCTGCTGGGCGCCTTTAGCACAATGGGAAGTGGCGGCAGGCTCTATGAGGTAGACACGCGCCTTCGCCCATCCGGCAAGCAAGGCCTGCTGGCGGTCAGCACGCAGGCACTGACGCATTATTTTTCCGAGCTAGCGTGGACATTTGAATATATGGCTTTTACCAAAGCCCGCGCAGTGGCTGGCGACGTGAGCCTCCGCGATGAGCTGGATGATTTTATCCGCGAACAGATCATCAAACCCCGCGATATGGACAAGTTGCTGGCCGACGTGGTGGATATGCGCGAGCGAACCGACAAGGAATATGCGACAGAGAATCCGTGGGACTTGAAGCACGCACGCGGCGGGCTGATGGATGTTGATTTCATCGCCCAATATCTGCTTCTGCGCCACGCGCCTGAAACCCTCGGCGCTAAGTCCGGCAGCGCGTCGGAGATTTTTCATTGGGCAAAACAAAGCAAACGCCTTGATGCCAAAACAGCCGATGAGCTCATCGCCGCCGACACGTTTTTAGGGCAGATTTTCAACATGCTGCGCCTATCCTGCGACCGTCATTTTGAAGAAGAAACCGCGCCCGAAGGCCTTAAAAAATTACTCTGCGAAAGTGTGAAAGAGAAAAAGTTTGAGACACTAAAACAAAAATTGATTGCAACGCAGGCCACTGTGCGCGAGCATTACGCCAGCATTTTACACACAAAGGAATAACCATGCCAAAAACATTATCCGTCGGCGACAAAGCCCCTGATTTTTCTATGCCCGTCAGCGATTCGAGCAGCGTAAGCCTTGCCACTCTCGCCGGCAAAAAAGTGGTGCTGTATTTTTATCCGAAGGACGATACACCCGGCTGCACGCTGGAAGCCAAAGATTTCCGCGACCATATGAAAGAGTTTGAAAAAGCAGGCGCAGTGATCATCGGCGTGTCGAAAGATTCCATCAAAAGCCATGAAAAATTCCGCGAAAAATTCTGCCTGCCCTTCCCGCTCGCATCGGATGAAAGCGGCGCGGTGTGCGAGGCCTATGGCACATGGGTGGAAAAAAGCATGTATGGAAAAACCTACATGGGCATCCAGCGCGATACATTTTTAATTGATGGCAAAGGCAAGCTCGGGGGCATCTGGCGCAAGGTTAAAGTCGATGGCCATGTAGCCGAGGTGCTCGCGGCGGTGAAGGCGCTTTAATTCGCCTCATACCCAAACAGCTCCAGCAGCAGGCTGAGTGCTTTTCCGCGTGGTTTTTCGAGTGTGCGGTCGGTTTGTAGATAGCTGCGGATTTCTTCGCGGGCGCGGACGATATACTCTTGGTGGTTGAGCAAATCGGTGAAGATAAAGCGCGCAAGGCCGCTTTGGCGCGTGCCGAGTAAATCACCGCCACCGCGAATGGCAAGGTCAGCCTCGGCGATGCGGAAACCATCTTCCGTTTCACGCAATATGGATAGGCGCGCAAGCGCGGGGTGTTCGGGTGATGAGGTGATAGGGTTTTCAGGTGAAGTGCTTTTATCCCATACCACTTTATCACTATACAAAAGAACACACGCGCTGGGTTTGTCACCGCGCCCAACGCGTCCGCGCAGCTGGTGCAGCTGTGAGAGGCCAAAACGCTCGGCTTTTTCAATCACGATGATGGTTGCATCGCGCACATCAACGCCCACCTCCACCACCGTAGTGGCCACCAGTAATTTGGTTTTTCCACTGGAAAATTTTTGCATTTCGATGTCGCGCTCATCGGCCTTCATCCGCCCATGCACCATGCCCACCACATCGCCAAAACGCTCACGGAATTCGAGGCTGCGCGTGCGCACCGCAGCGATGTCTTCTTCCTCATCACTGTTTTCGCCCTCTTCAATCAGCGGGCAAATCCAATAAATTTTCTCGCCTTTTGCCAGCGCCGCCTGCAGTCGCGCCATCACCTCCCCGTAGCGCGACAGGGGAATCGTGCGCGTGGTAATCGGCAAGCGCTCGGCGGGTTTTTCGCGCAGCAGGCTGCAATCCATATCGCCATAGAGCGTCATCGTCAGCGAGCGAGGAATGGGCGTGGCTGTCATGTGCAGCAAGTGCGGCGCATTGCCCTTGTTCGTGAGCGCCATTCGCTGGCCGACGCCAAAACGGTGCTGCTCGTCAATGACCACGAGGGCCAAGTCAGCAAACTCCACATGCTCTTGAAACAGCGCGTGCGTGCCAACGATAATGCTCGCCTCGCCAGAGGCAATATCAGCCAGAACCTGCTCGCGCTTTTTGCCTTTGATGCTGCCGGTCAGCAGCGCCACGCTGATGCCGAGCATTTCTGTCTGCCGCAGCAATGTCGCATAATGTTGCTGAGCGATAATTTCGGTCGGCACCATGAGCGCGGCCTGCGCCCCCTCTTCCACCGCACGCAGCATCGCCAGCAGCGCCACCACTGTTTTGCCGCTACCCACATCGCCCTGCAGCAGCCGCGCCATGCGCTGGCCACTTGCCATATCGGCGGCAATTTCTTTTTCCACTTCTTCCTGCCCATGCGTAAGCGCAAACGGCAAAACAGCACGCAGCGCGCCCGTCAAATGCCCATCGCCTTTGATGATGCGCCCGGGTTGCGCATGCATCTTCTGGCGCAGCAGCGCGAGGCGCAATTGCGAGGCGAGCATTTCATCATAGGCCAAACGCAGCCTTGCAGGCGCAAGTGGCGACATGTCCTCTAAAGATTCAGGGTGATGCGCACGTTGCAGCGATTTTGCCCAACTCTGCCAGCCATATTTTTCCATGGTCTCAGCAGAAATCCACTCGGGCATTTGCGGGAGTTTTTCCAGCGCCGTTTCAACGATTTTGGCGATGCGCCGCGTGGTCATGCCCACCGTCAGTGGATAGACCGCGTCGGGTTTTTGCACTTGTTCCAACTGCGACACGGGCGCGATGATATCGGGGTGCGTCATCTGCAGGCGATGGTCGAAATGCTCCACCCTGCCCGAGATAACGCGGCTAGCTCCGATGGGCAGTGTTTGCTTGAGATAGTCGGTGCTCGCGTTAAAAAACACTAGCGTGATGTCGCCCGTTTCGTTGCCGCAGATAACCTTGTAGGGCGATTTGCTAAAGCGGCTCCTCGGCGGGGTTTGGTGCGATTCCACGGTCACCACCCATGTTCCCACCGCGCCATCGGGCGCCTCGCGCAACGGGCAGGTAAAGCACCTGTCCACCACGCCCACGGGCAAGTGAAACAGCAGGTCGCGCACGATGGGATCGCCGCCGCCGATGGTGGTGGCCGCAGGCAGCAGCCGCGACAAAGCCATGGCCGCACTTGCCCCCACGCCTTTGATGCGCGTTATCGGTGAGAATAAATAATAGAGCGATTCTGGGCGCATTTCAAACGCGGTAACAAAAAGCGATTTATACTGAAAAGACCATAGTGGCAAACACCCCTACTTGTCATCTGCCATTCGCAGCCGCTGCGCTGCGCGTAAAGAGTTTAAAACCCCGCCTTAATAACGATATTACAAACAGAATTAGTAGTAATATTGAGCTTATAACTGCTTGTAGGATCACCATTATTCGTAGATGTCGCGCATGCCGAATAAAAGGAAGGATTGGTATTGTTAATCATGGCACCATCTGCCGCGCTTGCCTGAACAGATCCTTTATCCGGAATTCCATCATCGAGCTTGGTATCAATACTATAGGCTTCATATGGGGTTAATGCAGTGCCGATGCTGCCGATTGCTCCCCCCGCACTAGAAAGCTTGATGATTCCAAAGTAATTAATCAACTTACCGGAAGCAATATACCAATAAGCATTTTTACCAATTTTTGGCACAGGCATAAGCCTCATTAACGTGTCTGCTTTGTAATTTGCTAGCCCCACGGAAGGATTTGTATCCGTAATGGAAGAAAATGTAGGGGAAATTAAACCGGCTGAGGACAAGTCCTGCCAAAATAAAGCAGACTCGCCTAAAAAACCCACCATCGTGTGCAGCCAGGGCGAATTGATATCGAATGGGTTGTCTCCATAAGAATTTTCAATGAGCCCATTACCAAAAATCATGTGCGCATGGTAAGCATAATAATAGACATCACTCGTAGGGTATAGGGAATAATCATTACGTGTTGTAGGCAAAAATCCGACCGCGGTCGCTTCTGCTGAATTCATATCCCCTGGAATACTATTATATTTCAGCCGGAAAGTGTTAGTAGCGGTTTTATATTTTTCATATTGGGAAACAGTCGCACGTATATTAGCTGCTTCTATCAAATTTCTACCTGCTAGAATACCCCCTGCAATCAGACCGATAATAACTATCACGATGGAAATTTCGAGGAGCGTAAAGCCGCGCTGTGTAGGAGGTATAGCAGCCATACACACTTCCCCAAAAATTAAATTTCCACCAGCGCGTTGGTGGCGGACGGGCCTGCTCTGTCGAGGGCGTGTTCGCATATTTCGATGAGGTTTTTGTGGACATTCTCGCCGCCGACCGCGCAGAAGCTGATGCTGACGCTAAGCCCCACAGTGGTGTTATCCGGCAGAACGAACGGGCTGGCAGCGATCTGCCAGCGCAAGCGGTTGAACACGATGCGCTCACCCTCTGGCACAGTGTCCATTAACAGAACGCCGGTGCGACGGTTGCTGATGATGCCCACCACGTCGTCTGGGCGCAAATTGTTGCGGCAGAGCATGGCCACATGTTTGCGGATGGCGTTAAATTTCGTGCGGCCATATTGACCAAACAGTTCATCGGCGTGGTCAAGCTGTAAAATGGCAAAGCAAGAGCGCACTTCCGCCTTGTTGTTGTAAGGGGTGATGAGGTCGATGTCTTTACCCAGCGAATAGCGGTCGGGCAGGGCAATATCGGGGTCGAGTGCCTCGTGGCCTTTGAAACTTTCAGCGATCGCGCTGCGGATATTTTCGTTGCGGCGCATACCATTTTTATCTTGTAGCACCAGCGCAAAACTGAGCGATCCCCCCACCGGCTCTGTGCGAACTACTTTTAGGCGAAAACCCGTTTCTTTGTCGTCGCGCCCAACGATGGAAAAGCTCTGCACTTTCGCCAGCACCTCGCCCACGTCATTGGCATTTTCTTCAAATTCGACAAATTCGTTGAGCATTTCTGCGATGCGCGGCGGCAGAATGCGGTCTAGTTTTTTGCCTTCCAGTTCCACGGCGTCATAGCCAAGAAGCTCGACCGCCGCCGGATTGACGTGGTGAATTTCTATCGACTTTGCCTGATTATTCTGGCAGATGGTGACGACGGCATCATTGCTACGGTAGCCAAGAGACATGCGATATCCTTCAAAAATAGATATATCCGTTTTACTGCAATAGTGTGAAAAAAGAATTAATGTATGGGCAATCAGACACTTATCAAACGCCTAAAATACCGCAGCTGGCACCGTGGCTGTAAGGAAACCGACCTTATTTTGGGCAATTTTGCCGAAGAAAAGCTCGAAACCCTGCCGCCAGAGCTGCTTTTGGCCTATACCAGCCTGCTGGATGAGGACGACGCCGACATTTGGGCGTGGCTGACCGATAAATACGCGCCCGAAAAGCTGGAATACCTGCCCCTTATCGAAATTTTGAAGGCGTATGGAATCCCCAGCAACTAAAGAGGCTTTTTTGCTCCGACAGCTTGCAGGTGTGCCGCGCAGCAGCCAACCGCTGGTTTTGGCCGAGCTGCTGGCGGGTAAGTTTGCCGCACCAAACGCTAAAAAACTAGACACGTTGGTGCATGTTTGCGTGGGTGACCGCGCCATGGAGTCGCTCGCTGCTGCGCTCACCTTTTTTGCGCCAGACGTCGAGGTGCTGCACCTGCCCGCGTGGGACTGCCTGCCCTATGACCGCGCCTCGCCGCAAGCTGCCATCATGGCCGAACGTATGCGTACCCTCTCTGCGCTGGCTGCAGGAGCAAATGACAAACCGCGCATCATCCTGACCACCGCCAATGCACTGCTGCAACGCCTGCCGCCGCGCGCCGCTATGCGCCAAGTATTTTTCACGCTTGAAAAAGGCAAAAAACTAGAGCGCGATGCGCTAATTGCGTATCTCGTGGCGCAGGGCTATCGGCGCGTGGGCAAAGCCATGGAAGCGGGTGAATTTGCGCTGCGCGGCGGCATCATTGACATCATCCCATCGGGCATGAGCGAAGGGATGCGCGTTGATTTATTTGGCGATGACATCGAGTCCATCCGCTCGTTCGACCCGCTGTCGCAAATCACCGAAAAAGATGTAGAGGGCTTCACGCTCTATCCGATCAGCGAGGTGCTACTCTCCGCACAGGCCATCGAACGTTTCCGCGAGCAATATCGCGAGATATTTGGCGCGAACACACGTGACGACCCGCTGTATGAAGCCATCTCGCATGGGCAGAGCTATGTCGGCATGGAGCATTGGCTGCCGCTGTTTTATGAGCGCACCGAAACCTTGTTTGACTATTGCGCCAGCGCGCTGGTGACTCTCGACAGCGAAGTGGAAAAAGCCATCGCCGAGCGGCAGGAAACCATCCTCGATTATTATGGCGCGCGAAAAGAGGCGCTCAAATCGGCGAGTGCCAAAAACAGTTTTGCCTCCAGCGAAGTCTATCACCCGACCCCGCCCGATACCGCCTTTATTATGCCCGAGAGCTGGAAGCTGCTGGCGCAGCGCGCTGACCCGCTGCTGCTTTCGCCGTTTACCCCCGAGGGAATAGCACCGCGTTTTGACGTTGCCGCTTATCGGCAGGTGCTGCGCTTCACACAAGGACAGGCAGACCGCACACCGTTTGACCAGCTCTCGCTGCAGGTGGAAAGCGCCGCCACGCGTGGCAAAAAAACACTGCTCGGATGTTTTTCCGAGGGCTCGCGCGAGCGCCTGTTCACCCTGCTCATGGAGCGTGGATTTCACGTCCTGCGCATCGAAAATTGGAACGAGCTAAAAGACGTGCGCGGCAAAACGGTGGGGCTTTGCGTGCTGCCGCTGGAAAGCGGTTTTGAAACGGACGGCGTGCTCCTTTTTAGCGAGCAGGATATGCTCGGCGAGCGCATCGTCCGCGCGGTCAAAAAGAAAAAATCCGACGTGTTCCTGCAAGAGGCCGCCAACTTCCAAGAAGGCGAGCTGGTGGTGCATAAAGAGCACGGCATTGGCCGCTTT
>RFOF01000024.1 GCA_009926845.1 Alphaproteobacteria bacterium | reverse complement strand
AAAAACTCTGGAAGCGATTTTCGAGCGGCCGACGCGTGCAAACCTTGTGTGGGCGGATGTAGAAAAATTGGTGGTAGCGCTGGGTGGAAACATTGAATCAAAAGGCGGGTCTTCGATTCGTATCAGGCTTAAAGGAGAGCAGCAGTTTCTGCATCGCCCACATCCGCAAAAAGAAGCCAAACGATACATGATCGATGATATGCGAACATTCTTCGAAGAAATAGGAATAACACCATGAGTAATATGATGGAGTATAAAGGCTTTACTGCCTTGATTGAGTATAGCAGCGAGGATGATGAATTTGTCGGACATGTCGTTAATGCCTCTCCCGATCGGATTACCTTTGGCGGAAAAGATGTGAAGCAACTCAAAAAACATATGAAAGAAATAGTGGATGCATATATAGAGTGGGCTAAAGAAGAAGGGATTGATCCTCAAAAACCCTTTAATGGACGCATCACCTATCGCACCACGCCGCAACATCACGCGCAAATAGCCAAAGCGGCTGCCTTTGCCGGAAAACGCTCGCTCAATGCGTTTATCGATGAGGCGGTGATGGCGCAAGCTGCTAAAATTTTAGAAAATCACCATAAGGCCTAGAACCCATGACCCAATTCTCGGAAAACACTCCTTTCTTCGCCGGTAACGGCGCGTTCATCGAAGAGCTCTATGAGCGTTATCTGCAAAATCCAAACAGTGTGGATGCGAGCTGGCGTGATTTTTTCCGCGACGCTTCCAGTGGCCCAAGTGCGGTAAAACGCAACGCCAGCTGGGCGCAAGTGAAAACCCAGATCATCGGTATGACCGACGCGTCGGAAGAAAAACCAAAGGATAAAAAAGGCGCAGCTGCCGGCGGCGCAAGCCAAGCAGACATCGAAAAATTCGCGCATGATTCCATCCGCGCTATCATGATGGTGCGTGCGTATCGCGTGCGTGGCCACCTTATCGCGAACCTCGACCCGCTCGGCATTGAAGTGGGCGAAAGCCACCCGGAACTTGACCCGGTGAGCTATGGCTTTACCGCGGCGGACATGGAGCGCGAAATTTTCCTCGATGGTTCGCTTGGCATCAAAAAAGCGAAACTGCGCGAGATCGTTGGCATCCTCCGCCAGACCTATTGCGGCACGATCGGCGTGGAATTCATGCATATCCAGCACCCTGAGCAAAAGGCGTGGATACAGAAAAAATTTGAACAGGATCGCGGTCAATTCGGCCTGACGACTGACGCAAAAAAGAAAATTTGGAACACGCTGATGGAGGTGGAATCCTTTGAGCAATTCCTGCAGGTTAAATATGCCAGCACCAAGCGTTTCTCGGTGCAGGGCGGCGATGCGATGCTGCCGGGCTTGGAATCAGTGATTGAAACCGCCGCCGGTCTTGGCGTGCAGGAAATCGTATTTGGGATGCCGCACCGCGGCCGCATGAACGTGCTGACCACCATCATGGGCAAGCCATACACCGAGCTTTTGTCTATCTTCTACGGCAACATCGATTTCCCTGAGTGGATCGAGTCTTCCGGTGACGTGAAATACCATTTGGGTGTGTCCACCGACCGTGAAATAAACGGCAAAAAAATCCATCTTTCATTGCTCGCTAACCCCTCGCATTTAGAAGCCGTCAACCCCGTGGTGGTCGGTAAGGTGCGCGCGAAGCTCGACATCAATGGCGACTTGGATGACAAGCGCAGCGTGATGGGCGTGATGCTCCATGGCGATGCGGCGTTCGCGGGTCAGGGTTCTGTTCCTGAAGTGTTGGCGCTGTCAGAGCTGCGCGGCTATCGCACTGGCGGCACCATCCACATTATCGTCAACAACCAGATCGGCTTTACCACCTCGCCGAAATATTCGCGCTTTACGCCCTATCCAACGGACGTGGCCAAAGCTGTGCAAGCGCCGATTTTCCATGTTAATGGTGATGACCCAGAAGCGGTGTCGTATGTGTGCCGTCTGGCCGCTGAGTTCCGCCAGGAGTTTGGCCGCGACGCTGTCGTCGATATTTTCTGCTACCGCAAATATGGCCACAACGAGTCGGATGAGCCGATGTTCACCCAGCCGATCATGTATCGCACCATTGCGAAAAAACCCCTTCCGGCAAAGATCTATTCTGACAAATTGGTGGCAGAAGGAACGCTTTCGCAAGGCGATGTGGACGCGAAATTTGCTGAGTTCAAAGCCTTCTTCGAGAAGGAATATGAAATGGCAAAAACCTTCAAGCCGAACAAAGCGGATTGGCTGGAAGGCCAATGGGCTGGCCTTGAAAAACCAAAGGGTGAACATCCCGATGGCGACACCGGTGTTGACCTGAAAAAACTGAAGGAAATTGGTATGGCGCTGGGCAAAGTGCCTGAGCATATCACCGTCAATTCCAAGGTCGTGCGCCAGATGGAAGCCAAGCGCAAAATGATGGAAACGGGCGAAGGTCTCGACTGGTCGATGGGCGAGGCCCTCGGCTATGGTTCGCTGCTGAAGCAGGGTTCGGGCGTGCGCCTTTCCGGTCAGGATTGTGGTCGCGGTACCTTCTCACATCGACACTCGGTGCTGGTCGATCAGGAAACCGAAGAACGCTATCTGCCGTTGAACAATCTCGGCGGCGAGCAAGCGCGTTATGAGGTCATAGACTCCTCGCTGTCTGAATTTGCGATTCTTGGTTTTGAATATGGCTATAGCCTTGGTCTGCCCAATTTCCTGACCCTGTGGGAAGCGCAGTTCGGCGATTTTGCCAACGGTGCGCAGGTCATTGTTGACCAGTTCATTTCCTCGGCGGAGATCAAATGGCTGCGTATGTCTGGGCTGGTGATGTTGTTGCCACATGGCTATGAAGGCCAAGGCCCAGAGCATAGCTCTGCGCGCCTCGAGCGCTATTTGCAGCTCTGCGCGGAAGACAACATGCAGGTGGTCAATTGCACCACGCCTGCCAACTTCTTTCACGTGCTGCGCCGTCAAATCTGCCGCAATTTCCGCAAACCACTGATTGTGATGACGCCTAAATCGCTGTTGCGTCACAAGCTGGCTATTTCTTCGCTCAAAGATTTTGCACCTGGCACGCATTTCCAGCGCATCATTCCTGAAACGGAAAAGCTGCAAAAGGACGACAAGATCCGCCGCGTGGTCATCTGCTCCGGCAAGGTCTATTATGACCTGTTTGAAGCCCGCGCAGAGGCCAAGCAAGATGACGTCGCCATCATCCGCATGGAACAATATTATCCCTTCCCTGCGCGTGAATTAAAGGCCGAGCTTACCAAGTATAAAAACGCGGAGGTCGTCTGGTGTCAGGAAGAGCCACGCAACATGGGCGCGTGGGGCTTTGTGCGTGAGCGCATCGAGGACGTGATGGAAAGCTTGGGCCGCACCGACCGCGCGCGCTACGCCGGTCGCGCGGAAGCGGCGTCTCCGGCAGCGGGTTACCTCAAGATTCACCAGAAAGAGCAAATTGCACTGGTTTCCGAGGCGCTTAGCCAGGCATCCGCCACCGCCAAAAAAGTGGCAAAGGCGTAATGTTTTTCGTTTCATCCCCGCTTCGGCATAGCCTCGCGAGGATGACAAAATGATGCGCCTTCTCTCCTCCCATCCCCGCGTTAAACTTGCGGCAAAAATTCTGCTGGTCTGGCTGGCGTTGCCGTATGTTTTGACGCTGGTCTATCTCATTGTGCCGCCGCCATCGACGCCGATGCTCTGGGATCTGGTGACGGGCAAAAATGTGCAGCGACATTGGGTTCCGCTGAGTCAATTGCCGCCGGTGTTCGTGCAATCGGTTTTGACGTCGGAAGACAGCGCATTTTGCGACCACTTCGGCATGGATTTTACGCAGATAGCAAAGTCTATCCGCAAGGCGCAAAAAACCGATAAACCCGTCAAAGCCACCTCCACCATCACCCAGCAAACGGTCAAAAATCTATTCTTCTGGAATGGTCGTTCGTGGGTGCGCAAGGTGCTGGAAGCACCTGTCACTCTTTGGTTAGAATTGGTGTGGTCAAAGGAGCGCATTTTGGAAACCTATCTGAATATCGCGCAGTGGGGCGATGGTGTCTACGGCGTGGAGGCAGCCGCGCGGGTGCATTTTGGCGTGGCGGCGCGCTCGCTTAGCCCGTATCAGTCGGCTTTGCTCGCTACATCACTGCCCAACCCCATCGCCCGAAATGCGGGCCGCCCGGGCCCCGCGCAAAAGGAGTTGACCGCTGCGCTGCTCTTTCGCACACAAAAAGGCGGCGCGGACCTGTCGTGTATTAGATAATATTTTGCCGCCCACTGCGGCAGTTTTACAACTTTACTTCTCATGTTTTGAGCGATACAAAGCAACGGTCTTTTATTGCACATTATGGAGAAAAAAATGGCTGGTGAAATTGTCGTTCCTTCGCTCGGTGAATCTGTTTCGGAGGCAACCATCGCAAAATGGTTCAAAAAGGTGGGGGACGCGGTCGCGGCCGATGAGCCTATCGTTGAACTCGAAACCGACAAGGTGACGATGGAGGTCAACGCGCCAGCGGCGGGTATGCTGAAGGAAATCAAAGCTAAAGACGGCACCACCGTTGAAGTGGGCGCAATTCTCGGCCTCATCGAAGTGGGCGCGGCGGGTGCTAAATCTGCGCCAGCGGCTGCTCCTAAAGCTGAAGCACTAGCGGCCCCTGCCCCCGCTCCGGCCTCTTCCGCCTCTGCTCCACAGTCCGGCCCTGCTGCGCGCAAACTCCTCGATGAAGCGGGGCTTTCTGCCTCTTCCATTTCCGGCACCGGCAAAGATGGCCGCGTGACCAAAGGCGATGTGCTCGAAGCGGCGTCCGCTCCGAAATCCGCTGCAGCTGCGCCTGTTGCGGCTCGCGGCGAAGAACGCGTCAAAATGTCCAAGCTGCGTCAGGTCATTGCAAAGCGCCTGAAAGATTCGCAAAACACCGCGGCGATCCTGACCACGTTCAACGAAATCGACATGGGTAACGTCATTGCCATGCGCAATGAATATAAGGATTTGTTCGAGAAAAAACACGGCGTGAAGCTTGGCTTCATGGGCTTCTTCGTGAAGGCTGCTTGCGCTGCGCTCAAGGAAATCCCTGCCATTAATGCCACCATCGAAGGCGACGAAATCGTCTATAAAAACTACTGCGATGTGGGCGTGGCTGTGGGCACTGACCAAGGTTTGGTTGTGCCGGTGGTGCGCAACGCTGACCAGATGAGCATCATGGAAATTGAAGCGGAAATCGCTCGCCTCGCCAAAAAAGCCCGCGAAGGCACGCTCTCGATGGGCGATATGACCGGCGGCACGTTCACCGTCTCCAACGGCGGAGTGTATGGCTCGCTGATGGGCACGCCGATCATCAACCCGCCGCAATCTGGCATCCTTGGCATGCACAAAACGGAAGAGCGCCCCGTGGCTATCAAGGGTCAGGTGGTGATTCGCCCGATGATGTATGTGGCGCTATCGTACGACCATCGCATCGTCGACGGCAAAGAATCGGTCACCTTCCTCGTGCGCGTCAAAGAAGCGATCGAAGATCCACGCCGCTTGCTGCTCGGCCTGTAAGTCATGCTCCCCGGCCTGCGCGTTCGCAAGATTTTAAAACTCGCTCCGGGCCTTCGCGTGAATTTGAGCAAATCTGGCGGTAGCCTGTCGGTCGGTGGTAAAGGTTTTACGGTGAATTTGGGGCGCAAGGGAACGCGGTCAACGGTCGGTCTTCCCGGCAGCGGATTGTCCTATTCGCGCTATGAAAAACGCGATGGAAAATACGGGTGGCTCTGGACGGTGCTGTTAATAGCCGCTGCGGCCACTATCTATTATCTGAAAGAAAATAACTGAGGATTTTTTATGAGCGAATTTGATCTAGTGATTATTGGCGGTGGGCCGGGTGGTTATGTGGCGGCGATTCGCGCGGCGCAGTTGGGCATGAACGTGGCCTGCGTGGAGATGCGCGGCGCACTTGGCGGCACTTGCCTCAATGTGGGCTGCATTCCGAGCAAAGCGCTGCTGGAATCCTCGCATCATTATGAGGAGGCGAAAACCCATTTCGCTGACCACGGCATCAAAGCCAAAATCGAACTTGATTTGAAGACCATGCTCGCCCGCAAGGATAAGGTGGTGCTGGATTTGACCAAAGGCATCGAAGGCTTGTTCAAGAAAAACAAGGTCACCTATGTGAAGGGTCGCGGCTCTATCAAATCACCCACGGAAGTGTTGGTCGATGGTAAAGAAGTGCTGAAAACCAAGCGCATCCTGATCGCCACCGGCTCGGAAGTCATGCCGCTTCCCGGCGTTACGGTTGATGAGAAAAAGATCGTGTCGTCCACTGGCGCACTCGAGCTTTCGGAAGTGCCAAACCATCTGGTGGTGGTTGGCGGCGGTGTGATCGGCCTTGAGCTTGGCTCGGTCTGGCGTCGTCTGGGTGCGAAAGTCACCGTGGTGGAGTTCCTCGACCGCATCGGCGGGCCGATGGACGCTGAAGTGGCCAAACAATTCCAGCGCACGCTGGAAAAACAGGGCATCGAATTTAAACTCGGCACTAAAGTGACCGCGGCTGATGCTAAAGGCAAAGGCGTGAGCCTGACGCTAGAACCTGCTGCTGGGGGCGCAAAAGAAACGCTCGCTGCTGATGTGGTGCTGGTGTCCATTGGCCGCAAACCCTACACTGAGGGCTTGGGTTTAGAAGCTGTTGGGGTTAAGCTTGATGAAAGAAAACGAGTGGTCGTCAATAGTCATTACGAAACCGAAATAAAAGGCATTTATGCTATTGGTGACGTGATTCATGGCCCCATGCTCGCGCACAAAGCCGAGGAAGACGGTGTGGCTGCCGTTGAAGGCATGGCTGGCCAGAAGCCGCATGTGGACTATAACCTCGTTCCCGGCGTGATCTACACTTGGCCGGAAGTGGCCAGCGTTGGCAAAAGCGAAGAAGAGCTGAAGGCCGCAGGCGTGGCTTACAAAGCGGGCAAATTCCCCTTTATGGCCAACAGCCGTGGCCGCGCAGTGGGTGAAACCGATGGGTTCGTCAAAGTCGTTGCCGACGCGAAAACCGACCGCGTTCTTGGTGTGCACATCATCGGCCCAGACGCGGGAACGCTCATCCACGAAGCCTGTCTGGTGATGGAATATGGCGGTTCTTCAGAAGACTTAGCGCGCACCTGCCACGCGCACCCAACGCTGAACGAAGCCGTCAAAGAAGCGGCCCTCGCCGTCCTTGGCCGTGCGGTGCATATTTAGGCGTTAGCGTTCACCGCATATGAAATTTAATTATGTGGTGTACAAGCTGACATTTCCGAATGGTAAAATCTATATCGGCAAGGACATAGGTGGCTCTGGCCACTCTATGAGGTATTTTGGTTCTTGGAATAATCGAATAGTAGAGAGCGACTTTTCCAAAGAACAACTTGCTGATTTTACTTTAAGAAAAGAGATCATTTTTGAATCTGCATCGAAAGCTGAAGTAAGCGCAAAAGAATCCGAATTGATTAGATTGTACCGCTCTAATGAGCCAGAGATTGGGTATAACCAATCTCACAGGCGTAGAATCAAAAAAGACTAGAACGCTCCCCTTGCTAGTTTACATGATTTAGGCTATATTTCTCGACCTCAAAGGTAGGTTATATGACCAAGCAAGCCGTTGTTAAAGCCGATACCATCGCTCTTCCCGCTATTTCCGCGTCCCTATCGCCGGAGCAGGGGCTGCGCCGTTATTTGCAGGAAATTGCCAAAATTCCGATGCTTGAGCCAAAAGAAGAGCTCGAATTGTCACGAAAATGGCGTGATGAGGGCGATGTGGCGGCCGCGCACCGACTGGTGACCTCACATTTGCGCCTTGTGGCAAAAATCGCCTTCAAATATCGCGGCTATGGGCTGCCGGTCGGCGAACTCATTGCCGAGGGCAACATCGGCATGATGCAGGCCATCAAGCGTTTTGACCCCGAAAAAGGTTTTCGCCTGTCGACCTATGCCATCTGGTGGATCAAGGCTGCCATTCAGGAATATATTTTGCGCAGCTGGTCGATGGTGAAGATCGGCTCCTCTGCCGCGCAAAAACGCCTGTTCTTTAACCTGCGCAAGCTCAAGAAAAAAATCGGCGTGGGCGAGCATGGCGAGCGCTACATGAGCGATGAGCAGGCGGGCGACATCGCCCGCATTCTGGAAGTCACGCCCGATGACGTGAAGGATATGGATCAGCGCATGTCGGGCACGGATGTGTATTTGAACAGCGCGGTGGGCCCTGATGGTGAAGATGAGAAAATGGATTTTCTGGTCGAGCCCGCGCAGAGCCATGAGATCATCCTCGCCGACCGTCAGGAAATGGAAGGCAAAAACGCGCTGCTGCAAACGGCGCTGGCGAATCTTTCCGAGCGCGAGCGCGACATCATCCTGCGCCGCCGTTTAAAAGACGAGCCCGACACGCTGGAAGATTTGAGCCAATCCTATGGCATTAGCCGCGAGCGCATCCGCCAGATCGAGGTGCGTGCGTTTGAAAAGCTGCAAAAAGAGATGTTGGCGGCAGCCAATGCTTAGCGCTATTAAAAAATTCTTTGCCCCTGCCCCGTTTCAACAACAAGCGCACCAGCTGTATGTGGCGCTGGTGGCGCAGTCGCGTCAGCCGGTTTTTTATCGCGACTGGGACGTGGCCGACACGGTCGATGGGCGTTTTGACGTCATCGCGGTGCATTTGTTCCTCGTGGTGGATGCCCTGCGCAGGAAAGACACGCCAGAGGCGCTGGAATGCGCCCGTGTGCTGACGGAAGTGTTTGTATCTGACATGGATCGCAGCCTTCGGGAAATGGGCTCTACAGACACGGGAACGGGTATGCGCGTAAAGAGCATGGCGCAAGCGTTTTATGGTCGTCAGGAAGTCTATAAACAGGGCTTTGATGGTGGGTCGCTGGCCGATGCCCTCAGCCGCAATCTCTATCGCGAAAAACCGGTTTCCGCCCCTGCCCTTGCCGCTGTGGAAGCCTATATGCGCCAAACAGCAGCACACCTTGGGGCGCAAGCGCTCGTGGATGGCGAAGTTTCGTTTGTAGATTAGCCCCGACCTAATACGGTGCGCACTAGCGCAAAAGCCCACTCAATAATGTGGTTACCTGTTTCCTGCAACACGCCCTGCCAGTGACGCGCTACGGTGACGCAGGCGTCTATTTTGTCGATGTCGAACAAACAATCGCCAAAGCCGGTGGCGAATGCGCCAAACGTGACGCCGGTCACCATTAAAAATCCGCCAGTACGTGGATCCATTGCCATAAAATACACCGCCCAAAGAAACTATGGTTGCTTATCCTTTAAATTCTGCCAGATTTTCGCGCAGTCTTAAATGGTTTTTTTGTGAATCTTTTATGAACGCGCCCGCAGCCCATTGAAAAACACCCTATGCAACTTGTCGCCTATCAGCCTGATATTGCTCAAAATCTCGGCAGCCTCATCCGCCTGAGTGCCTGTATGGGGGTGCCTTTGCACATCATCGAGCCCTGCGGTTTTCCACTGGATGACAAGCGCATGCGCCGCGTGGCAATGGATTATTTTGATCTGGCGCAGATCATTCGTCATACATCATGGGGGCGCTTTCTTGATTTTCGTCAAAGCCAACCATCTTCCCGCCTGCTACTACTTTCGACGCACGCCAGCGAAAATTATACCGATTTTGCTTATCAGGATAATGATATATTGCTGCTTGGCCGTGAATCGGCGGGCGTGCCAGATGAGGTAGTGGAGGCGAGCGACGGGCGACTGCTCATCCCCATGCAGTCGGGTGCGCGGTCGCTGAATGTGGCGCTTGCGGCGGCTATGGTGCTGGGTGAAGCGCTGAGACAAGCGCAACTTGTCATTCCCGCGAAGGCGGGAATCCTATAGGTGCTGAGATCCCTGCTTTCGCAGGGATGACAAAGAAAAAGGAAATGCTGATGGAAGATAAAAAAATAAAAGCCCAAAAGTGGTTTCGCACACTGCGTGACCAGATATGCGCGGAGTTTGAAAAAATCGAAGATGAGCTGACCGATAGCCTCTCGCCTGTCGGACGTTTCGTTCGCACGCCATGGGACAGGCCCGAGGGCGGTGGCGGCGAAATGTCGGTCATGAAAGGCCGTGTGTTTGAAAAGGTTGGCGTCAATATCTCCACCGTTCATGGCGAATTTTCTGAGGTGATGCGCAAAGAAATCCCAGGTGCTAGCGAAGATCCACGCTTTTGGGCGAGCGGCATCTCGCTAGTGGCGCATATGTGCTCCCCCCTCGTCCCCGCCGTGCACATGAACACGCGGATGATTGTGGTGGGTGGTGCGAGGTCAGCAGACCGAGCCAGCCCTGAGCCGAGCCCCATAGCGTTTTCAGAAGGAAACGCTGGGGGCAATTTTAAACAATGGTTCGGTGGTGGTGCGGATTTAACCCCCATGTATCCGAATGACGCGGATACGGCGGATTTCCACGATGCATTTAAGGCCACCTGCGACGGGTTTGCCCCTGAATATTACGCCAAGTTCAAAAAATGGTGCGATGAGTATTTTTTCCTCAAACACAGGAACGAACCGCGCGGCGTCGGCGGTATTTTCTATGATTATGTCAACACCGGTAACTGGCAGAACGACTTTGAATTCACGCAAGAAGTGGGTAAAACTTTTGCCACCATCTACCCTGCCCTCGTGCGTCGTCATATGTTTGAACCATGGACGGATGAGCAGCGCGAGCACCAACTCAGAAAGCGCGGGCGCTATGTGGAGTTCAACCTGCTCTATGACCGTGGAACGCGCTTTGGCCTGATGACCGGCGGTAATACCGAGGCTATTCTCATGAGCCTGCCGCCGGAAGTCCGCTGGCCATAATCAAAGAAATGCGCTAACAACGGTGGATGTCGACAGAACTTAAAGAAACCATCTTTGCCCTCGCCACTCCGGCGGGAAAGTCCGGCGTGGCGGTTATCCGCCTGTCGGGGCCGCGAGCCTGCGCTGCGTTGGAGTCCCTCACCCACCGCGACTCCCCTGCCCCAAATTCCGCTATTTTTACAAAATTCTACGCCCCTAGCGGCACGCTAGTCGACGCTGGCATCGCGCTGTATTTTAAAGCGCCAAAGAGTTTCACCGGCGAAGATGTGGTGGAGCTGCAGGTGCATGGCAGTTTGGTCGTCATCCGCGAGCTTCTGGAGGCTTTGTCGCAGATAGACGGCCTGCGCCCAGCCGAACCCGGCGAATTCACCCGTCGCGCATTTATCAATGGCAAAATGGATTTGACGCAAGCCGAGGGGCTCGCCGACCTGATTGACGCCGCCACGCCCGCACAAAAAAGCCAAGCCATGCGACAGATGGAGGGGGATTTAAGTGGATTTTATGATTCCATGCGAAATCAGATTGTTACGGCGCTGGCGCATATGGAAGCCTATATTGATTTTCCTGATGAGGAGATCCCTGAATCAGTGCTTTTAGGCCTAAATGGCGAAGTTTTGTCGCTTAAAGCTACAATTGAAAAGGCCTTAGCGGATAATAGGCGAGGGGAGGCGCTCCGCGAAGGGCTTCACATCGTTATTCTCGGCGCGCCCAATGCCGGAAAATCCAGCTTGCTGAACTTGCTCGCGGGCAGAGATGCTGCCATCGTCTCGCACAAGAGGGCGTGCGCCGCGCGCTAAGCCGGGCAGGGGAGGCGGACATAAAATTGGTGCTGTTTGATGCCAGCGAGCTTCCCGCGCTTAATCCCGCAAGCGCAGCGCTAATTGATGAACGTACACTGATAGTGCTCAACAAAAGCGAGCTCTGTCATCCCGGCGAAGGCCGGGATCCACGTCTGCCAGAGATCCCGGCCTACGCCGGGATGACGATTCAAATCTCTACCAAAACCGGGCAGGGGGTGGATGCGTTGCTGGCTGCTCTCAGCCAGAAAGTTAGCGCATTTTTCAGTGGCGACGCGGCGCCGATGATTACGCGCAGTCGCCACAGAGCCTTGCTTTTACAGGCTTTTTCCTATCTCGAGCGCTTCGATGTGGCGCAGCCCTTAGAGCTTGCCTGCGAGAACCTGCGCCAAAGCGCGCTCTGCCTCGGTAAAATCACTGGAAAAATTGAAGTAGATGATGTATTAGACGTTGTCTTTAGACAATTTTGCATAGGCAAATGAGCCATGTTTGAATTTGATGTGATCGTAATCGGAGGAGGGCACGCGGGCTGTGAAGCAGCGGCGGCTTCCGCGCGCGTGGGCGCTCGCACGGCGCTGGTGACCCAAAAAGCGGCGACCGTCGGCGAGATGTCGTGCAACCCAGCCATCGGCGGTATCGCTAAGGGAACGCTCGTGCGCGAGATTGATGCGCTCGACGGCGTGATGGGGCGCGTGATTGATCGTGCCGGCATCCATTATCGCATGCTCAACGCCAGCAAAGGGCCTGCAGTTCGTGGCCCAAGAGCGCAGGCGGACCGAAAATTATATCGTATCGCGATGCAGGAAGTGCTCAGCGAATTTGACATGCTGACCACGATTGAAGATTCTGTGGAAGATATTTTGCTGAGTGACAGCGGCGAAATTCGCGGCATCGTCACCCAGTCGGGCAGGGAAATTTCTTGTGGCAAAGTCGTGCTGACGACCGGCACATTCCTTGATGGTTTGATGCATATCGGCGAGACTAAAATCCGCGCTGGCAGGGTAGGGGAAGCGCCTTCCATTGGCCTGTCGAACACTCTGAAAAAACTCAATTTTAACCTTGGTCGCTTAAAGACGGGGACGCCACCACGCCTCGATGGCAAAACGATTGATTGGGCAAGCGCCACGCCGCAACCAGGCGATAATCCGCCAGTACCGTTTTCCTATCTGACGGACAAAGTCACCGTTCCGCAGATTAGCTGCTACATCACTCACACCACGCATCAAACGCATCAAATTATCCGCGAAAATCTGCATCGCGCACCGATGTATTCTGGGCAAATTGAAAGTACGGGGCCGCGCTATTGCCCGTCGATTGAAGATAAAATTGTCCGCTTCGCCGCCAAAGAAAGCCACCAAATTTTCTTAGAGCCTGAGGGGCTAGATGACGACACCGTGTACCCCAATGGTATCTCTACTTCACTCCCTGAAGAAGTTCAGGTGGCGCTGGTGAGGAGCATTATTGGTCTTGAAAATGCGCGTATCATCCGCCCAGGGTATGCGATTGAATATGACTATGTTGACCCACGTGAATTAAAACCAACGCTTGAAACCAAAAAAGTTCGTGGACTGTATTTTGCTGGACAGATCAATGGAACGACCGGATATGAAGAGGCCGGAGGGCAGGGCATCGTGGCGGGTATCAACGCGGCGCTCTCGGCAGCCGGTTCTGAACCATTTATCATTGACCGAAGCGATGCCTATATCGGTGTGATGATCGATGATCTGATCACGCTTGGCACCACTGAGCCGTACCGCATGTTCACCTCACGGTCGGAATATCGCCTCAGTTTGCGCCCTGATAATGCTGATTTGCGGTTGACGGAAAAAGGGATAAAGGCCGGCTGTGTCGCCCCCCGACGCGCGGAAATCTTCAAAGCAAAAGGGGAGGGGATGAATGTTTCACGTGAAACGATGACCCGTTTGAACGCTACTCCGAACGAACTTCGCACCCATGGTTTGACCATTAACATGGATGGTATTCGTCGTAGTGCATTTGATCTTTTGCAATATGCCCATGTGTCATTTGAGGATATTTGCCGTGTCTGGCCAGAGCTTGCGTCGATCCCAAAAGAGATTGTGGAGCAGATTGAAATTGAGGCAATGTATGCCGGATATTTGGATAAGCAAGAACAGGAAATCCTGACCTTCAAAAAAGAAGAAGCGATGACGATTCCTGATAATGTGGATTTTGATTCGATGTCATCCATCTCCACTGAGCTTAAAACGAAGCTCAAAAAAATCCGCCCGGCGACGATTGGTTCGGCTAGTCGCATTCAAGGAATGACCCCGGCGGCGATTGTTGCCCTGATGGCCCATATTAAAAAGGCCGCCTAGTGGATGCGTTTTCATTATTGAATGAGCATGCGGATGTTTCACGTGAAGCCTTCGGCAAGCTTTCTGACTATCATGACCTATTGGTCAAGTGGCAGGCCAAGGTTAATCTGGTCAGTCCCGAGACATTAAAAAATGCATGGCAACGACATTTTTTGGATTCGCTCCAGCTGATAAAGCTTCTTCCTAAAAATCTTTCTGGGTCAATTTTTGATTTAGGGAGTGGCGCTGGATTTCCCGGATTAGTGATTTCTATTGTCACGGGTAGGGAAGTAAACCTTATCGAAAGCGACATGAAAAAATGCATTTTTATGAAAGAAGCAGCGCGGATAACGGGAGCGCGGGTGAGGGTGCACACCTGTCGAATTGAGGATTATTCAGCAGAAAAAGCATCTGTCATTACATCGAGAGCGCTGGCTGATTTGTCATTGCTTTTAAGCCTCTCTCAAAAAATTGTTTCACGTGAAACGATTTGCCTCTTCCCTAAGGGCAAAAATTACGCTATGGAATTAGACCAAGCGAAGAGGGAATGGTCATTCGATTGTATCGTTCATCCGAGCATCACCGATCCATCCGGTGTTATTCTTGAAATTTCGAACATAGCGAAACAGGAAATATCATGACCAGCAACACGCAAAACAAACCCCGCATTTTTTCCATCGTAAACCAAAAAGGCGGCGTGGGTAAAACCACCACAACGGTCAATTTGGCAACGGCGCTCGCCGCTGTGAAAAAGAAGGTGTTGGTCATCGACCTCGACCCGCAAGGTAACGCGAGCACCGGTCTTGGTATTGATTCTGACCGTCGCGAAATCACTTCTTATGATCTGCTTATGGGCGATGCAATTGTCAGTGAAGCCGTTCAAAAAACGGCGGTTCCAGGGTTGTTTGTTGTGCCTGCCACCATCGATCTTTCCGGCGCGGAAATTGAAATGGTGAGCCTTGTTCGCCGCGAATATCGCCTGCAGCAGGCGCTCGCTGCCAGCCCTGTGCAATATGATTATGTGCTCATTGATTGTCCGCCATCACTCGGCCTTTTGACGCTGAACGCGCTTGTGGCTTCGGACTCGGTTTTGATTCCGCTGCAATGTGAATTTTACGCGCTTGAAGGTCTCAGTCATTTGATCCGCACGGTGGATCTAGTGCGCGGCAACCTGAACACTGAGCTGGAAATTCAGGGCATTGTGCTCACCATGTATGACAAGCGCAACAAGCTCACTGAACAGATCGAACGTGATGTGCGCGGCTATTTTAAAGATGTTGTGTATCAGTCGGTGATTCCGCGCAACGTACGCATGTCGGAGGCGCCGTCGCACGGCAAGCCCGCACTGATTTATGACATGCATTGCGCTGGCTCAAAGGCCTATATTGCGCTGGCCAGTGAATTGCTCAAGCGCGAACGCCAGCGGAAAAAAGAACAGACCAAAGAACTCGACGTCGCATAATTTTTCAAAAAATATAAAGGAGCAAAATCATGGCTGCAGCACCTTCACGTGGACTTGGCAAAGGCCTTTCTGCACTTATTTCTGAAAACCATACCCCTACCGCTAAACCCGCCAACCAAGGCACGGGCAGTGATTCGCTGGTGGTTAGCCAGCTGACGGCGGGCAAATACCAGCCGCGCACGCGCTTTGACGATACGCAGCTTTCCGAGCTTTCGGCCAGCATTGCCAAACACGGCATTATGCAGCCGATTTTGGTGCGCCCACTGGCTTCCGGTCGTTTTGAAATCGTGGCGGGTGAGCGTCGTTGGCGCGCGGCCAAATTGGCTGGGTTGCAGCGCGTTCCAGTCATTATCCGCGAGCTGACCGACAAGCAGGCGCTTGAGCTGGCCATCGTTGAAAACGTGCAACGCGCCGACCTTGGGCCGCTGGAAGAAGCGCTTGGCTATCAACGCCTCATCGAAGAATTCGACTATACGCAGGAAGAGCTGGCAACCGTGGTTGGCAAAAGCCGCAGCCACATCACCAATCTGCTGCGCCTGCAGGGCTTGCCGCAGGAAGTCAAAGACATGCTCGATTCAGGCAAGCTCACCATGGGCCATGCGCGTGCGCTGCTGACGGCGGAAAACCCTGTAGAACTTGCGCATGAAATTGTAAAAAAAGGCCTGTCGGTGCGCGAAGCTGAAACCCACAGCAAAGGCGCGGGAAAAACGTCCGCTAAAAAATCTGGTGCAAAAATAGCTGCACTTACCAAAGCTAAAGATGACGATATTCTGGCGCTAGAAGCTAGCTTGTCGGAAAGTTTGGGCGTGATGGTGGCTATCAATGACCGCGGCCAAAGTGGCGAGATCGTGCTCAGCTATGATTCACTCTCGCAGCTGGACGAAATCCTCCGTCGCTTAGGAACGACTGCGTGAAATATTTCAATAGTTATCTATAGTCCTTTGTTTCATAAATGAATCAAAGGATTACAGGCCTTTTCGCTACTCATATGGCGTTACATGCCGGATGCTTTATGCCAGTCTTCTATCTGATATTTATCGAGAATTTTTTTCAATTCCCCGCTTTTGCGCAAGTCATGCATGCCCTTGGCCATAATATCGGCATAGTATTTTGCCTTGGGGTTATTAGGCCCAAAAGCAATATAAAGAAAATTGTCTTCAATATGTGAGCGATCCACGACAGCGCCTGCTGATTTGATATTCATGGCCAACCCGCGAGATGAAAAATAATAGCTTATTACGCTTTTGTCTTCCGGTAACGCATCAATCATTCCTGCGTTTAATTTGCGTAGATTAATAGACAGTGCATCCGCATTATTTACTTCCTGAATATGATCTGTAGCGCCGCTATGCACTTTTAAATATTGGTCAAGAATTTTTCCATAAGCATAATCCGATGCAATGCCAATTTTGACCTTTCCAAGCGAGGCAATCGAATCAAACTGCCACTGTGAATCTTTTTTTACCCAGAAATTCATTGAAGAAAGCCCCTGTAACGTTGAGGGGAAGACAAAGTCTGGGGCATCATCATGTGATGCGCCAATAATACCAGTTACTTTCCCGTTACGCGCCATCTCAATGGCCCTTGCCCATGAAATCACTTTATATTGCACCGAAATATTATATGGCTTGAAAGCTGCTTTCGCGATTTCTACCATAAAGCCAGGATTCTCTGATTTATCATCGCAGGTAAATGGACACCAATTATCCGCCGCAAGAGTTATTGTCGTGGGTGGAAGAGCTGCGTAGGCTGAAAATGGAGAATATGCACACAACATACCTAGCACGCAAAAAGAAAACAGACGAAACATATACACTCCAAAAAACATTCAACTCTGATAACTATAGCCATAAGAAGTTTCCAGTCGATTAAGATGCGGGTGAATTGATGGACTTTTTTACAAAACCGTCCGTGCGAGGGTCAGAACATTGACTTGCGTTGCTCCGGCTTTGAGCAGTGCTTTGGTGCATTGTTTGAGCGTGGCGCCAGTGGTCATCACATCATCAACCAACAACACGTTTTTTCCCTTTATCTGACCAGCGCAGCGTGGATTGACGGCAAATGCACCCTTCACATTTTCTAGCCGGTCTTTCCGCGACAGACTGGCTTGTGGCGGCGTTCGCCGTGTTCGCCGCAGCGCTGTCAGCAGTGTTGGTTTGCCAGAATTGTGCGAGAGAGCCTGCGCTAGCAGCGCAGCCTGATTATAGCGCCGACCCACGAAACGCCAATAATGCAGCGGCACGGGGACGATGATGTCGCTGGCGGAAATCAACTCAGCTCCGGCGCTCATCAACCATTTGCCATAGACCCGCGCGAGCAGCGTCTGGTCATGGAATTTGAGCTTTAGGACGAGGCGGCGGCTGGCTTCGTTATAGGCAAAGGCGGCGCGTGCGCGGGAAAAATTGGGCGGTTCGCGCAAGC
>RFOF01000227.1 GCA_009926845.1 Alphaproteobacteria bacterium | reverse complement strand
AATGATTTATGCAAATACGCCGCACTGGCAAAGAACCGCCCCTATGCGATATTTGCCAGCGCGCCTTCGATGAACGGCTATGCCTCAGTCACAAGCTCATTGAGTGAGGGGAATAAAAAACTCTCTCTTACAACCAAGGCGCCGGATGCCATCTTCTGCGATTTGGATATCGCCCACAGTGCCCCGGAGCGCCTGAAAATTGCCGGTATCGGCGATACGCTGTGCCGATCCACGGTACAGGCTGACTGGCTGCTCAGTTATTTTTTACTCAATACCCCTTTCTCTGAAGAGCCCTTCAAACTGGCGTCTGCGTATGAAGATAATCTCGGTGATATTGGGGGAATCTATCAGGCGCTGATGATTGGCGGCATCAATATGAGCCTGTGTAAATCGAGCGCGCCAGCGAGCCAGGGCGAGCATATGATTGTGCATGCCTATGAGAAGCTTGAAAAAGACATTCCCATCAAAAAACGCAAGCCCTGGCTGCATGGTGAAGGGGTGGCCATCGCCACGCTCGCCATGGCGCGTATACAGGCTTTGATGTTTGAGAAGTACCACACGCTGATTCCAACGATTACACTACAATCAGCCGAGAAAATCTCAGCCGCTATCACTGCCGCTAACCCTGAAGTCACGCCGGAAACCCAAGCGGCGATACTCGCCAAATTCCCAACCTCGCAGGAGCAACTGCGTAAGCTGAATATCCGCCTTGGCCAGATTTGGCAGACCGCACGCACGGAAATTATGAAAAACTGGTTCTCCCCGGCGGAATATGATGCATTATTCAATCGCCATGCTTTGCCAAAGAAACCCGCAGATATTGGCTGGGATACTAAGCGTTATGCGCAGGCAATTCACCTCGCGCCCTACACACGGGAGCGTTTCACTTTCCTCGATCTAGCCTTGCTTACAGGCGATTTGGACAACTACACGCTGTAGTAATTCACGAACTCGACTGGATGCGGGGTGTGCTCCATGTCGTACACATCCTGCATTTTCAGGTTGATGTAAGCACCGATCAAAT
>RFOF01000226.1 GCA_009926845.1 Alphaproteobacteria bacterium | reverse complement strand
GTGTATGTCGTCATGGCCCGCACCGGCGGGGATGGTCCGGGCGGCATATCCGCGTTTTTGGTTGACAAGTCATCTGCTGGCCTATCTTTCGGCAAGCCGGAACAAAAAATGGGATGGCGTAACCAACCCACCACGACGGTGAATTTCGATTCGGTGCGCGTGCCGCAATCGCATTTGTTGGGTGGAGAGGGCGAGGGGTTTAAAATGGCCATGCGCGCGCTTGATGGCGGGCGGGTCAATATCGCCGCATGTTCATTGGGCGGCGGACGCCGCGCCATGGATATGGCCGGACGGTATATGCATGAACGCCGCCAATTCAACAAAAGCCTGGCGGAATTCCAATCCTTGCAATTTAAAATGACGAATATGGCGATTGCCATGGACGCCTCGCGCTTGATGACCCACCGCGCGGCTGCCGCCCTTGATACGCAACACGCCGATGCTGGGCTATATGCGGCCATGGCCAAAAAAATGGCGTCGGAATCGGCCTTTTCCGCCGCCGACGAAGCCTTGCAAATTCATGGGGGCTATGGCTATATTCGCGATTATGAAATTGAACGCATATTGCGCGATTTGCGGGTAAACCGCATTTTGGAAGGCACGAATGAAATTATGCAAATTATCATTGCGCGCAAAATTTTGGAATCCTATCGCATTGATTGATGCGGATTGGCATAAACGGAAATTACGATATGAACCATAATAATCTTGAATTCTCACGCCCAATTGCGGTTGCGGATTTGCCGACATTTGAAAGGCCATTTCCACAAGTTTATTGGTTTGGCCTGACATCGCAGAAACAACGACTCGAAGCGATGCACGTGGGGCATTCACGAGATTATTTTGTCAGGCTGAATTGGCGAGTCTGCTGGGATCAAGACAAGTTGTCCAAATCAACCAGTCTTGCACTACAACGGTAGGTGCAATTCGTGGCCTTCATTATCAACACCCTCCTCATGCAGAGATGAAGTTTGTTCGATGCCTTCAAGGGCGGGTCTGGGATGTCGCTGTTGATATTCGTGAGAACTCACCCACTTTTCTGCAATGGCAC
>RFOF01000225.1 GCA_009926845.1 Alphaproteobacteria bacterium | reverse complement strand
CACATAGCGCGCGCCAGCGAGCATCCACTCGATGCCTTCGTTCAACCAGATGAGCGGCCAGTGTTCGAGACCAAACGGCATGGCGAGGAACGCCAAAACTGCCGCAGGCATAATCCAAAATGACGCGAGCGGCATCATCAGCATGTTGGCCGCAATGCCCCACAGAGTGAAGCGGTTGAAGTGATAAATGACCAGCGGCGTCGTGGCGAGTGCGGCGACCAGCGAGGTGAGAATCAATCCCCAAAAATGCACACGAATACGGCGAATAAAGCTTCCATCATTTGCATAAAGCATATGCGAAAAACGCTCATAAAACGCAACGATGCCGATGGTCGCCGCATAGGAAAGTTGGAAGCTCGCGCCCAGCATCGCCTCGGGTTGAAAAATCAAAATCAGCACCGCCGACCACGCCAGCGAATAGAGGCTTACCCCTCGCCTATCAAGCATCACCGCCACCATGACGCACGCCACCATAACGAATGAGCGAATGGCGGGAACGGGATAACCCGCGAGCAAAAGATACGCCACCGCACTCAGCAATCCAACGAATGCAGAGATTTTTTTGGCAGGCAGGCGCATCGAAAGTGGCGGATAAAGCGCGAGCAAAAACCGCATCGAAATATAGACCAGCGCCACCGCAATCGACATATGCAGGCCGGAAATCGACAGCACGTGATAGATCCCCGCATCGCGCATGTCGTCGCCCACCTGCTTGGGAACAGCCGTCATCTCGCCCACCATCATCGCGGCCGCCACAGGGCCAGCCTCTGGCGACATCGGGGTGACAATGCGGTCATTGATGGATTTGCGTAAGCCATTGAGCCACGCAGAAAAATGGCTCGGCGGAGTGTGAACAATGATTTCCGGTGGTTTGGGCGCAAAGCCCACCGCGCCGATACGGTCGAAATAAAACTGCCGCGCAAAGTCATACGCGCCGGGCATAACGGGTGTTGGCGGGGCAAAAAGCATGGCTTTGAAACGAATTTCATCGCCAATTTGCAGCTCTTCCATCGGTTTTCGAAGCGACACGCTGATTTTTTGTGGCGTTTCTGCGGTGGGCAATTCTTCAATCGTCACCTC
>RFOF01000224.1 GCA_009926845.1 Alphaproteobacteria bacterium | reverse complement strand
GATAGAGAGGTCGAAATACTTAATCGGGATATCGAGATAGGGCAGGATCAGTGTGTCCTTAATCTGCTTCCAGATGATACGCGTCATCTCGTCGCCGTCCAGGTCCACAACGGGATTTTTGACCGTAATTTTTGCCATATCGCCCTCAAAACTAAGTGAATTTTGGCGACTATACTATAGTCATATCGTAATTGCTACTGGCCATTATGGTGCAGTGCGTAGCGACTTTGAAAAGAAATATGCAAAGGGGCGCGACGCTTCGGGGATATGTTCGCCATAGCATTCGGTGCGTGTGTAGCCGCGCTTGAGGTATGCGGCGTGTGCAGCAGTAAAATCCTGATGGCTGGCGAGGTAGAGTGCCACGAGTCCGGCTTGTTGCGAGGTGGCCTCCGCCACATCAATCATCGCATCACCCACACCTTGCCGGCGATATTCGGGCAATACAAACATGCGGCACAGCTCGCCGCGCGCATCATCCAGATATTTCACGGCCAATGTGCCAACTGGCAAAGCGTCATGATAGGAAACAAATAGCATATCGCGCCCGCTGTAATAGCGGGCAGGGTCTTCCATCTCCGCCTTTAAGCCAAAGCCTGCTGCGGTAAACGCTTCGCCCATATCGTCTGCATAGGCGCGAAACAACATCGCCGCATCGCTAAATGCAGCCGCGGTAGCAGCCTGTATGATGGTGAGGTTATTCACCAGCGGCCAGGGTATAACCGGGTTTGCCATCGAAGGTGTAGAGATGCTCGGTTTTAATAAAATCAATGCCCGCATCGGCAAAGCGCATGAGCAGGTTTGCGACTTGCTTATGCGTGGCGACTGTGCCTGCTTTCTCAATTAAAAAACCAAAGCGCCAGTGATCGCTGTAGTTAATATTGGGCAACTCACCCGGCCAGATTTTCAGGCCACGATTGGCAACCAGCTTTAGCGACAGGCCGTCGCCACTTACTCCGTTCACGCGGTTGATAAGCGATTCGACCGAGCCGCTTTCCACCCGCCAATCCACGAACACATCCACGCCGACCAGCTCTTTTTTCTGGGGCTTGTGAGGTGAGAGCTTCGCCACGCCCACGCATG
>RFOF01000223.1 GCA_009926845.1 Alphaproteobacteria bacterium | reverse complement strand
TTTCTTCTGCAAACTCAAACAATATCGCGCCATTGCCACGCGCTACGACAAAACTGCCTGTAACTTCCTGGCCGCCGTTTATCTCGCCGCTTCCGTCATATGGCTTAATTGAGGACACACCCTAATACTTTGGTATGACTGCCAAAATATTGCGTGACAAAGCTACCGAGAATCGGCATAGTCGTGTTAACCATATCCGCCTATACAAAAAGGCGGACAAATTCTGCGCTGATTATTCACCCACACCTGAGGTCACCCCCGATGTCTAAACCCGCTAGTAACCCGTTTTTTGAAGCTGACTTTTCCAAATTCATGGACATGAGCAAGATGATGGACATGAGTAAAATGATGGACATGACCAAGCTGATGGGCGGCGAATTCAAGATGCAGCCCTTTGCCCCATCGATGGAAAGCATGATGCAGCTTTATCGTCGCAACATGGAAGCCATGGCCGCTGCCCAGCAAATGGCTTGGGAAAACGCGCAGGAAATGGCGCGTCGGCAGACTGAACTAGCCCGTCAAAATATTGAATCCGCCGCCAGCCTGATGCAAACCGTGATCGCAGCGCAAACGCCGGAAGAAAAAGTCGCACGTCAGACCGAAGCCACCAAGGCGACCATGGAACGCTGCACCGCCAACCTCAAAGAAGTCACGGACATGATGGCCAAGTCCCAAAGTCAGGCCATGGACGCGATGAACAGCCATGTCTGCGAAACGCTGGATCAAATTCAGACCATCATGAAAAATGCCGCCAGTGATGCCAGCGCCGTAATGCCAACCTCGCTGCGCAGCGTTGGATAATAACTGACTCATCATTCGAGGCGTCTACCCACGGGTAGGCGCCTTTTTTATTTTGGACATACACATGACCATCACCTATGCCGATTTTGAACGCGTCGATATTCGCGTTGGCACTATCATTCACGCCGAGATTTTTGCCGAAGCCCGCAAGCCAGCCTACAAACTGACGATCGATTTTGGCCCGGCAATCGGCACACGGCGCAGCTCGGCACAAATCACCAAACATTATCAACCCGAACAACTCATCGGCACCCAGGTCGCCGCTGTCGTCAATTTTCCG
>RFOF01000222.1 GCA_009926845.1 Alphaproteobacteria bacterium | reverse complement strand
AAGAACGCGGTTTACGCCGCGTCGTTTTCAACGCGGACGATGGACAGGTTGATCGGCACGATGACTTCGGCGTGCAGCGTCAGGCGCACAGGATAATCACCGGTGGTTTTGATGATGGTCGGCAGAACGATCTGGCTTTTTGGAACAACATGACCAGCTTCTTTGAGCGCTTCTTCGATATCGCGCACGGTGACCGAACCATAGAGCTTACCTTCTTGCGAAGCCTGGCGAATGATGGAGAGCTTCAGACCTTCAAGCTTTTTAGCCACAATCTGTGCAGCGTCGCGGGTCTTTGCGTTTTCTGCTTCAATCTCGGCGCGGCGTGCTTCAAACAGCTTTTTGCTGTCTTCGGTCGCGCGCATGGCTTTTTTCATCGGGATGAGAAAGTTGCGGGCAAAGCCATCTTTTACTTTGACGATATCACCCATAGCGCCGAGGCGGTTGATGCGTTCTAACAGAATAACTTCCATAACTTCTCTCCTTTGATGATCTGCCACCGATGGTGCGCAGGTTTAACGGTTAAATAAATAGGGGTATTGAAGGGCGACCACGCTTAAAGCAAAATGCTCAGGCTGGCAAGCATTTTAGATGCATTTATTTGTTTTTTTTACGCACATCCATACAAAAACGCTTGCAATTGGCGTTTCTTCCTCATATAAGCACGGCCTTCCCCCTTATTTTAAACTTAACATAGAATCGATAACCGATGGCCGCCCAGAGTCCCGCTAAATTTGTCAATGAAGTGCGTCAGGAAATGCGCAAGGTTACCTGGCCTACGCGCAAGGAAACGCTGATTTCCACCGCCATGGTGCTCACGCTGGTGGCGTTTGCGGCCGTGTTTTTTGTGTTCGTCGATTGGGCGATCCATAGCATCATCAACCTCATTCTGGGCATCGCCTAATCAATTTTTGGAGTTAAATCATGGCATTTCGTTGGTACATCATTCAGGCGCACTCAGGCTTTGAGAAAAAAGTAGCCCAGTCCATCCGCGAACAGGCGGTGCAGAAGAACATCACCAATCTCATCGAAGAAGTGGTCGTTCCCGTTGAAGAAGTGGTGGAAGTGCGCCGTGGCAAAAAAGTGGCCGCCGAGCGCAAATTCTTCCCGGGCTATGTGATGGTGAAAATGGAACTGACCGAT
>RFOF01000221.1 GCA_009926845.1 Alphaproteobacteria bacterium | reverse complement strand
GAAAACACGCCAGGTCCCTGCATTCCGTCCAGGTCTGCGGTCGCAATTGATCAACTGGCAAATCCTGAACAGCCAGATCACCAGCCTCGAGGTCGATAAACAGCGTCGATGCCGCATCAATCGTGCGAAGCAGCGACGTTTTGCCAACGCCCGGTTGTCCCAGAATAAGCGCCTTAACGCCCCTTCTGGCTGACATCCGTTCATCGGCTGAAATGATGGAAAGACCCATCTTCAGCTCCTTACATTTTTAACTTCTTACCCTTGCTTCGCATTCCCTAAGGAAGGCGAGCGGTGGAAGGTAAGAAGCTGTGCCCCTGCTGATTCGAGCCCTAAGGCCTTATTTCGCAGGCTTCCACCGCTTGCTCTTTCATCCCGGAAACCGGGAAAACCTGTACTTCGCAGCGCGCAAAATGCCCAAAAGCCTTGCTCGCCAGTAGCGTGACGATCTGCTTGTCGTCTGCAAACGCCACGCCGTTCAAACCATCCAGAACGGCTTTTGCTATATTGTCAACATCGAACCTTGACGGCGCTTCGGCTCCGTCCAGCGCTGACGCTCGGCGCTTCTTTGACCACGACTGCGGCACCGTGAAGAAAGCATTGACCTGTACGAACAGCGGCCCATCAATCGGCGTCACACCTGCCTCACGCGCCGCCAGGCGAACAAGATTTTCATAAGTCGCAGTCTTTGCGTCTGTATATGCAACCGCAAAACCAGCGCGGGAACGGCCAAACCGCGGACGCCCTTTGCCGCGTGGTTCGCCCGGAATAACGAAGCGCAAGGGTTTCACTTCAACAACCACGTATCCAGCCCCACCGCGCCATGTGACGTGCGATGAATCAATAGCATCAGCTCATAAGACGGCCGCGCCTTGCCGCGCCTTAGCTTCGAAATGTGCGCCCGATCGCGCGCGAACAGCGCTGCCGCCTGCGCGTCGTCCATTTTTTCTTTTTTCAACCATGCTGCAAATGTCATGGCCCCTGATGTGCGCGCGGCGCATCAATCTGTCAAGAAAATAAATTGCACGATCTGCACAAATAGTAATTGACCATTAATGCATGTCATGCACATTGGCCACACAGCAACTGGAGGAAGGCATGATCTGGAACAAGTTCAATCTCACGCGCCACCTGCGCCGCTCC
>RFOF01000023.1 GCA_009926845.1 Alphaproteobacteria bacterium | reverse complement strand
AGGTTCAGTCACACAAAGCTCGAATAAGAGTTGTTGAACGCATTATCTACGCAAGCGGCAAGCGATGCAAGCGTTGGCTCGCTTGCGATGTGAATCGCCCGCCAATTCACCGTGTGCAGCGGCTCGGCCACGATGTCGCTCAGGCAAATGGCGTGCATCTTGGTGAGTTGGTCGCGCAAATTCAGCTTGGTGATGAGTATCATGAAAATGCTGGCGGCGCGGGCTGACATGAAGGTGACGCCATTGATATGCCCACGGCGGATCTGCTCGGCCAGCGTGTCTGACAGCGCTTCAGCGGCCAGTGCCTCATAGCCAATGATGCGCTCAATTTCCATCGTCGGCAAAAGTTTTGCCAAATCCGCGCGCACATGGTCACCGGAAATATAGGTAAAGCGTGAACCTTCATCATACGCATCTTTGATGTAGTCCGCGAGGGCTGCCACGTTGCCATCGGCTGCGCTTACGCGGGTAAAGCCCAGCGACTCAGCGGTATCTGCCGTTGCCTCGCCCACGCACAGCACGAACATATCGCGCAGTTCGGTCAGCAGCGCGAGCGCCTGCGCGCCGTGGCGGCTGGTGAGGATGAACGCGTCAGGCTCATAGGCCATCGAGCGCATTACCGCCGAGCGCGCATCGTGGCGCAGCATAATTTCGGTGAGCGGTTCGTGGATGACACGAAAATTCAGCTCGTGCAGCATGTCGGTGAGTTCGAGTTCATCGCCTTTGGGGCGGGTGATGAGGATGGAAATATCGGTCATGGGTCGATTTCAGCAGTTTCGTTAACGATGCGCTAATTATATGCCGCTAAAGTTTCTTCGAATAAAGGAAAAATGTCATGAATACTGCCCAAATATTTGATTTAAACGCCCTGCGCGAGCTGACCGATGGCAATGCCGAGATAGAATCCGAGCTCGCCCAGCTATTTTTCAAAACCGCTGATAGCTGCCTGCAGCGCCTGCAACCGCTGGTCTCCAGCGATAGCGGCAGCCAGTGGCCGCGCGTTCTCCACGAATTTAAGGGTGCTTGCGCGAATTTGCACGCCGACGTGCTGGCGCAGCTGTGCCAGAGGGCCGAACATTTGGACGAAAAGCCGGAACTTCGCTCCGCCGCGCTAAACGACATCCGCAAAGCCTACACCGAGCTAAAACCGCTGCTTGAGGCGCTGGTGAGGTAGTGATAACCTTCCTGACCAATGGCCTGTGTTTTACAGTTTGGCTCTACATGTCATTACGACATGAAAAAATGCCACAGATAAGGCAAAGAATATTCCCCAAGCGCTTAGATACTTGCCCCTTTTGCCCTCTTCTGCCATAAATCGCGCCATGAGCAACGAACCGCAACCACTCAGCACCTCCAAAAACGATGGCCGCATCGGCATCATCGACATTGGCAGCAACTCTATTCGTCTGGTGATTTATGACCAGCAGAAGCGCTCGCCCGTTCCGATTTATAATGAGAAGGTGATGTGCGCGCTCGGCAAGGGCCTGTCCACCAGCGGCGTTTTGAATCCTGAAGGCGTTGAGCTTGCCCGCAGTGCCTTGCGCCGATTCCTCGCCATGGGGCGCAACATGGAGATCACTTCGCTCTATGTCATGGCCACCGCCGCCATGCGCGACGCCCGCGACGGCGAAGGTTTCGCGCGCTATCTGGAACACACCTACGACATCGACGTGGACATCATCCCCGGCACCAAAGAAGCCCGCCTCGGTGCGTATGGCGTGTGTTCGTCGATGTATAAACCACGCGGCATCACCGGTGACCTCGGCGGCGGCAGCATGGAGATGGTGCGCGTCGAAGACGGCCACATCGAAGACCATGCCAGCGTGATGCTCGGCAGCCTTCGCATGATAGATGAGAGCAAAGGCGATCGCGACAAACTGAAGAAACTTATCGACAAACGCTTCCGTGAACTCACATGGCTCGACGACCAGAAGGCCGAAAATTTCTACGCCATCGGCGGCAGCTTCCGCGCCCTCGCCCGCATGCATATGGCCGCCACCAACTACCCACTGCGCATCCTGCATGAATACACGGTAGACGCCAAAGACTTCCACGCCTTCGTCAGCGACATTGGCGCGATGAGCCTCGACAAGCTGGAAAAATTCCCCGGCAGCGCTAAGGGTCGCGCGGCGGCACTTCCGGGCGCGGCGATGATCATTGAGCGCATCATCGAAGCGGCTGACCCTAAAAATATAGTCTTCTCCGCCAGCGGTATCCGCGAGGGATATTTGTATGAAAAACTCTCGCCCTATATCCGCGCGCAAGATGGCCTGCTCGCCAGCTGCACCGAGTTCGCCTCGCATGGTGGCCGCTCCACCGCCTATGGCAACGAGCTCTACACCTGGATGTATCCGCTGGTCAAAGATGAGAGCGACGAACAGCGCAGACTGCGTCTGGCATTTTGCTTATTGTCGGATATTGCCTTGCACATCCACCCTGAATATCGCGCGGAGTGGGCGTTCCACCGCATCCTCTATTCCGCGCTCACCGGCCTTTCACACAAAGAGCGCGTGCGCCTTGCGCTGACCATGTATCACCGCTACCAGTTCAAGCTGAAGGAAAACTGGCCATCGCTTTCGCTGCTTTCTGGCGCGGATAAGGCCTATGCGAAATTGGTGGGCACAGCGGCCAACCTTGCCTATCATTTGTCCGGCGGCATCGCGGGGAATTTGATGAGCACCGCTTTTGTTATCAACGATGAAAATCTGAGCCTGCAACTTTCCGGCACCATGCAAGATGTGATGGGTGAGGCCGTACGCAAACGCATCGACGGCGTGGCCGAAGCCTACGCCGATTTTATGAGGAAGTGATTAGAGATAGGGGTCGTCTCTAAGTAAATAATTTTGCACATAATCCGCAACGCCTGCTTCGAGCGAGGTAAAGGGTTGCGAATAGCCTGCCGCGCGGAGCTTGTCCATTTTCGCTTCGGTGATGTATTGGTATTTATGCACCAGCGTTTCCGGCATATCGATATAGCGGATGCGCACCTCGCGACCCGTGGCGGCGAAAATCGCGCGCGCCATGTCATTGAAGGTCACTCCGCTGCCCGTGCCGAGGTTGAACAGACCTTTGACGCTCGGAGTATCCAGCAGCCACAGAAGCACACGCACCACGTCTTTTACATAGATAACGTCGCGGCGTTGTGCGCCATCAGGATAATCAGGATTGTAGGAACGGAACAGGTTGACTGTACCGCCTTGGATAGCGTGCGGCGCAATTTTGGATATAACGCTCTGCTGCTCACCCTTGTGATATTCGTTCGGGCCATAGGTGTTAAAGAATTTGAGGCCAACGCATTGCGGCGGCACCTCTTCCTTGCGCGACTCCATGGTCGCTACATGCACGTCGAACATATGCTTGCTCCAGCCATAGGCATTAAGGGGGCGCAGCTTGTTCAGATACACAAGGTCTGCATTATCATCAAACCCATACAGCCCTGCGCCATAGGTCGCGGCGGCGGACGCATAGACCATGCGCACCTGATGCTGCGCGCACCAACGCCAGAGTTTGAGCGACAGCGTAAAATTATTTTCCAGAATATTATCGACTGCGCTTTCAGTCGTCGAAGAAATCGAACCCAGATGATATATCATTTCAAGACGTGAGTGATTCACCGCCAGCCAATCGAATAAGGCTTCTGGCGCAACAAATTCAGAAACAAAATGCTTCCCAAGGTTGCGCCATTTATCACCAACGCCAAAATTGTCGCACACCACGATATCATGTGTGCCGCGCAATAAAAGTTGCGATACTAGATTGGAGCCAATAAAACCGCCGCCGCCCGTCACCAAAATTGTTTTCATATGTTTTTCCGCTGGTTATTGAATACCAGCTTTCATTATAGCGCAGGAGGCTTTAAGAAAGCGTAAAGGCCAAAAATACTACAACACATTGAAAAATATCATTTTTACTATTTTCGCGTGTGGCGCTGCAAATGCCCCCCGATACGCCTTAGCGGCATTTTGGCGCGCAATAGAGCCACCTCATCTCGCCAAAGTTGTGCCATTTTCTCGCCATAATACATATATACGGGGTCGGCTCGAAGTCCCCCTGTGGACAGATCGCGCAACCTGCTGAAATTTCGTTGACCGCCACGCGCCACCACACCCCGCTCATGTAAGGTGAAAATGAGGTGAAATTGGGGGTAAAAAGGGGCAAAAAATGTCTAAATATACCCCCTGGGGGCATACACCAGTAAACACCTGTTTTATATAGTGAAAATAAATTTTGTTTAGACTCGCTTAATTTGCTGGCCAGCACCCTCCAAAACCCTCTATAATCAAGTCCTGATGTGGCTTTGCCACTTTTTTAGTGAACAAAAAAATACGACAGAATTTTCAGGAGATTTTACGATGATGCCACTGATGATCGAAACCAACGAAACACACAATCCACTCGATCTCGCAGAACTGGTTATCATGAATCGCGATTGGGTTTTTGATCGCCCTGCCGATGGGGAACTCGTCGCGGAAGTCAGCGGCGTGTGGTGCAACTATCGTGTGTGGTTCAACTGGCAGGAAGAAAACGGCGGCCTCACACTTTCATGCGCGCTTGATGCGAAATTCTCCAAAGCAATGCTGACCAAAATTCACACGCTGCTTGCGCTGGTGAATGGAAAATTGTGGCTCGGCCATTTTGATATTTGTCCTGACGATGCGTCGGTGACCTTCCGTCACTCGCTCTTGTTGCGCGATGGCGCAGGCACCACTGCCGAACATCTGCAGGAACTTCTCGACCACGCTATCTCTGAGTGTGAGCGCTTCTATCCAGCGTTCCAATCGGTTGTCTGGGGCGGAAAATCTGCCGCAGAAGCGATTGAGATCGCACTGTTCGACACCATCGCGGAAGCTTAGCGGATGACGGTAGACGGATGACGGATGACAAAGTAGACTACATCTAATTTAATCATTCATCATCTGTTGCTTCATTTATGAACTCGTCATCTGTCATCCGTCTACCGTCATCCCTTCTCCTCGTCGGCTGCGGTAAAATGGGCTCTGCCCTCCTTGCGCGTTGGCATGAAACACACCCTGCGGGTGTAGGCCAATTTTTTGTTATTGATCCGATGCCCGCACATGGTGCAACGTGTCTTCGCGATTTGCATGCGCTCCCTGCTGATATAAAACCTGACGTCATTGTGTTCGCGGTCAAACCACAATCGCTCGCTGAAATTTTGCCCGCGTATGCAGAACGCTTCGGTACGTCGCCACTTTATATTTCCATCGCCGCTGGCAAAACGCTTTCCTTCTTTGAAGAGCATCTGGGGACGCACGCACATATCGTCCGCGCCATGCCAAACACCCCCGCCATGATTGGTCAGGGCATGACGGCGCTGGCCGCAAAAAATACCCTCGCTGAATCCGCCCGCCATATTGCAACTGAGCTGATGGGCGCAGCGGGGCAAGTGGCATGGGTGGAGGAAAACCAGATGGACGCAGTGACCGCAATCTCAGGCAGCGGGCCAGCCTATGTGTTTTTGTTCCTCGATGCACTCACGCAAGCGGGAGTCAAAGCGGGGCTCGATGAGAAAACCGCGAAACAACTGGCCACCCAAACCGTTATCGGCAGCGCGGCGCTGGCAGCAGCGAGCCACGAAAGTTTCGAGCAACTTCGCAAAAATGTGACCAGCCCGAACGGCACCACCCAGGCCGCACTCGACGTACTGATGAAAGGCGATGCACTGGTAAAACTGGTAGAAGAAGCCGTCACCGCCGCCGCCCGCCGCTCAAAAGAACTGGCGCAATAGACTGATTTTTATAGCATTACACCACTTTTGTGCGTTGCAACATTTTTGTTGACGGCAGCGCGATTTTCTGGGAGAATGCTCGCAATCTGTACGCAGAGACGAAAAGTTTTCACACACCATATAACGGAGTTTTTTATGTCCTTTAACAACCCATTCGCTGACGCTTTCAAAAGCACGGTTGATTTCAACCAAGTTTTCTCAACCGTTCGCCGCAACATCGAAGCTGCTTCTGCTGCTAACCAAGCTGCAGTTGAAGGCGCGCAAGCAATCGCTCGTCGCCAAGCTGAAATCACCCGCGAAAACGTTGAAACCGCTCTCAAAGCCAGCAAAGACCTGCTGACCTCTGGCACCCCAGAAACCAACCTCAGCAAACAAGCTGAACTGACCAAATCTTTCTTCGAAAGCGCGCTCACCAACCTTCGCGAAGTTTCCGAAATGGCGACCAAAGCTAGCTTCGAAGTGTTCGATGTTCTGAACCAACGTGCAGCTGCTTCGCTCGAAGAAATCAGCAAAGCATCTGGCGCTGCGCCAGCTAAAAAGAAGAACGCTGCTTAATCGTAAGCGAACTTAGCTACTAAAAAGCCCCGGGGGAAACCTCGGGGCTTTTTTTATTGCCACTTGTCATCCTCGGCGGCACATCGTGCCGTCGGGGATCTCGTGCCATAAAATTATCAAGATCCCCGAACGCGCTAGGCGCATTCGAGGATGACTACCCATGAAAGAACTCGTAAATCACTTTTGCGGTTGAGTGGCTGATGCCCTCAACTTTAGCGATTTCTTCCATGCTGGCGGCGGCCACCGCTTTGGCAGAGCCAAAATGCATGAGCAACGCTTTTTTGCGCGTGGGGCCGATGAGCGGGATGGAATCCAGCTCCGAGGTTTGCATGGATTTGCTGCGTTTGCCGCGATGCGCGCCGATGGCAAAACGATGCGCCTCATCGCGCAGGCGTTGCAGGTAATGCAGCACTGCATCATCCATCGGCAGTTGGAACGGTTCGCGGCCGGGAATGAAAAACTGCTCGCGCCCGGCGTTCCTGTCGGGGCCTTTGGCAATGCCCACATAGGCCACACCCTGCACGCCCAACTCTTCAAATACCTGCGTGGCAATGGAGAGTTGCCCAGCACCACCATCTATCAAAACAAGGTCGGGGCGCACGGCGTCTTTTTCATTGGCGGCTTCTTGCATGCGTTTGAAGCGGCGCGTCAGCACCTCGCGCATCATCGCATAGTCATCGCCCGGCGCGGTCTCCTCGCGCTTGATGTCAAACTGGCGATAGGCGGATTTGATGAAGCCTTCCGGCCCCGCCACGATCATCGCGCCCACGGCGTTGGTGCCGCTGATGTGGCTGTTGTCATAGACCTCGATGCGTTTGGGCAGATCGTCCAGCCCAAAGAGTTTCTGCACACCCTCTAACACCGCGCGCTGCGTCTGGTGCATCGCCGCGTCGCGCGCGAGCGCCTCGCGGGCGTTCTTTTGCGCCAGCTCAATGATGTCGCGCTTGTCGCCGCGTAGTGGGGTGACGATCTCAATTTTATAATCGCTGTGCAGACGCAGCGCTTCTTCGATGAGCGCAGCTTCTTCGATGAGGCTGCTGACTAATATCAATGCGGGGGCGGGCTGCGACTGATAGAACTGGCCGATGAAATTGCGCAGCACCTCGCCATCGCTATAGGCCGCCGTGCCGGTGGGGAACCATGTTTTCGTTCCGTAATTTCGCCCACCACGGAAGCTGAACATCTGGATGCAGCAACTATCCCCTGCCCCACGCGCCAGCGCGATGACATCAGCGTCGCCAAGGCCGGAAACACTTAAGCCATGTTGCTGCTGCACGCTGGCGATAGCGCGGATACGGTCGCGCACGGCGCGGGCTTTTTCATAAAGCATTTTGCTGGAAAGCTCTTGCATCTGCGCGATGAGCTCTTCTTGAATCTGCGTGCTTTTGCCGGAGAGAAAATCCATCGCTTGGCTCGCAAGCTTGGCATATTCCTCTTTGCCGATTTTCCCCACACACGGCGCAGAGCAGCGCTTTATCTGGTATTGCAGGCAGGGGCGCGTGCGGTTCTTAAAAATATTATCCGAGCATGGGCGAAGCAGAAAGGCCTTTTGCAACAGCGTGATAGTTTCATTGACCGCGCCGGCGGAAACGAACGGCCCAAAATATTTTCCCTTTTTAGTTTTTGCACCGCGATGTTTTTCAATGCGGGAAAATTCATGGTCACCAGAGAAGAAAATGTAGGGGAACGATTTATCATCGCGCAGCAAAACATTGTAGCGCGGAGAATATTTTTTAATCAGGTTCGCTTCTAGCAACAGCGCTTCCGCCTCCGAGCGCGTGGTGACCACTTCCATCGCCACCGTTTGCGATACCATGCGCTGCAATCGCGTGTTCATCGCCTCCACTTGCAAGTAAGACGCGACGCGATTTTTCAGATTCTTTGCTTTACCGACATAGAGCACATTACCATCAGAGCCGAGCATGCGATAGACGCCAGCACTTCCCGGAAGCGTCGCCAGGTATTTTTCGATGACGCTGCGACCACGCGCGAGTGACTCGCCAGAAGAGATTTCAGAATTTTTCATAAAAGCAATCTACTCACTATCACGTTCTTTGCAAGGCTCACTGGTGATTAGAATTATTCCTTTTGCGAAACGATTTGGAGGCATTTTTTCGGCTCAAAAAGTAATCCACCGAACCTGTGGATAACTTTGTTGGCAACTTCCCTCCCCCAGCTAAAAACAGCGAGTAATCCTAGCTTCTCCACAGGTTGCTTAAAAAATAGGCATCAATTTAAGTTATTGTTTTTGAATTGTTATTTTTAAGTTATTGACCTGACGTAGGAGCTACTTAATGGATTCTTTACGCAATTGTGACAAAACGCCCTTCTCTGTGCACAAACCCGACGCCTCCCCTCGGATTTTACCCCTTATTTCAAAAAAAATGCCTGTAAAATCAAAGGGCGGAAAACAAACCCTATAACAACAGCAAAAGAAGCGTTGCATTTGGAAAAAATCTCGCTACATTTCGCGCCTCACTAAAACCGAGGCGGTAGCCACCGCAAGGAATGTAAATTCTGTGGCCTGAATTCGTTTGGTAGCCGTATCCTTGAGATACCTAGCAGATGAAGGATGTGTTGCACCTATAGATAACGAGCCGAAAAAATGAAAATTTTATCCTGCAATAGCAACGTCCCTCTCGCGCGCGCCATGGCGGAATATCTTGGCGTTTCACTCGTCAGCGCTAGCGTCAAACGCTTCGCCGACAATGAAATATTTGTCGAGATAAACGAGAACGTGCGCGGCGAGGATGTGTTCCTCGTACAGTCCACCTCGTATCCTGCCAACGACAATATCATGGAGCTGCTCGTCTGCCTCGATGCGCTGCGCCGTGCAAGCCCACGCCGCATCACCGTGGTCATCCCTTATTTCGGTTATGCACGCCAAGATCGCAAGATGGCCGCACGCACACCGATCACCGCTAAGCTAGTGGCCAACCTCATCACCACTGCGGGCGCTGACCGCGTCCTGACTATCGACCTGCATGCTGGCCAGATACAAGGCTTCTTCGATATCCCGCTCGACCATTTATATGCCGCGCCCGTTATCGTCTCAGACATCCGCAAGAACTATAAAGACCTGAGCAACATCATGGTTGTCTCGCCAGACGTTGGCGGCGTGGTTCGTGCGCGCGCGCTGGCCAGCCGCATCAATGCCGACCTTGCCATCGTCGATAAGCGCCGCGAAAAAGCGGGCGTGTCGGAAGTGATGAACATAATCGGCGACGTGTCAGGTCGCGACTGCATCATGATCGACGATATCGTGGACTCCGCAGGCACGCTGTGCAACGCAGCGCAAGCACTCAAAAATGCTGGCGCCGCATCCGTTAGTGCCTATGCAACCCACGGCGTTCTCTCTGGCAAAGCCGTTGAGCGCGTCGGCAATTCCGTTCTTTCATCGCTGGTTATCACCGACACCATCGGCACCACCGACGAAGTAAAAAACGCCAGAAACATCCGCGTGGTTTCTGTCGCCCCCCTACTTGCCGAAGCACTCAAGCGCATCAGCAATGAGACCAGTGTTTCCAGTTTATTCGATTAATTAAGCCCCGCGCTTGTCGCGGGGTCCGGTAAAGAAAAGAAAGATACGACGTTTTATTTTTAACCACTACAAACCAGACCCCGCCATGCGGCGGGGATTACTAAAGGAGAAGACCCATGACTGCTGCAAAAAAAACCACCGCTTCCTTACAAGCTGACCTGCGCGACGGCAAAGGCAAAGGCGTTGCTCGCGCTCTGCGCCGCGAAGGCAAAGTTCCCGGAACCATCTATGGCAAAGGCCAGACCCCTATGTCTATCGCCCTGTCACTCAAAGACCTCACCATCGAATACAGCAAAGGCCGCTTCCGTTCGCGCCTCGTTGAGCTCAAACTCGGCGACAAGCAAACCATCCAGGCTTTGCCAAAAGACCTGCAGTTCAACCCAGTCACCGACGTAATTGAACATGTGGATTTCATCAAAGTTGAAAAAGGCGTTGCGGTTCGCGTAAGCGTTCCAGTTAAAGCTGTTGGCCAAGACAAAGCCATCGGTATCAAACGCGGCGGCGTGATGAACATCGTGCGCCACGAGATCGATTTCTTCTGCGCGCCAGATGCCATACCAACCCATCTGGAAGTCAACGTGTCGGCGATGGACATCGGAACCAGCCTGCATATCAACTCTATCGAGCTGCCAAAAGGCATCACCCCAGTTATCAAACGTAACTTCACAGTGATCACCATCGCGGGTCGTAGCAAAGAAGAAGAAGCTCCTGCAGCAGGCGCAGCAGCAACGCCAGCAGCAGGTGCAGCAGCTCCAGCAGCAGGTGCAGCAGCAGCTCCGGCAGCCGCGAAAAAAGACGAAAAGAAGAAATAGTTTTTTGTATCAAAGGGCCGCTGGTTGCTTGCGCTCGCGCAGAAAACCGGCGGCCCTTTTTCTTAGGCACACCCCATGTTCCTCATCATCGGTCTTGGCAATCCCGGCAAAGGCTATGCGCATAACCGACATAATGTCGGGTTTATGGCGGTGGATGCTATTGCCGATTCCTATGGGTTCTCAGGCTGGTCTGCACGCTTTGGCGGCCACATCGCCGAGGGAAATATTGGCGGCAAGAAAACTTTCCTCTTCAAGCCGATGAGCTACATGAACCTGTCGGGAAACCCCGCGGGCGAGCTTTGTCGCTTCTACAAAATACCCACCGAAAATGTGCTGGCCATCCACGACGAGCTCGACCTGCCGCTGGCCAAACTGCGCGTCAAGCGCGGCGGCGGACACGGCGGGCACAATGGCCTGAAAAGCCTCGATGAACACCTCGGCAAAGACTACCAGCGCATTCGTTTTGGCATCGGCCACCCCGGCGATAAAGACATGGTGAGCAACTATGTGCTCGCGGATTTTGCCAAAGCCGAAGAACCGACGGTCGAAGCCTGCATCAAAGAAATCGCCACACATATAAACCTGCTCTTGCAAGGCGACGATGCGGGGTTTATGAACAAGCTCTCTCTGGCGATGAAGGAATAGGGCGTGATTGTAAGCCGAAACGCTAGTTTCTCCAAACAATGGCAGCAATGGCTTGTCATCATTGCTATTCCTTTGCTTTTTTACGTATATCTGACATCTTTTTATTACCCATTTTTTGCTGATGATGCTTTTATCAGCCTACGCTATTCTGAGCGCTTCTTAGAGGGCAAAGGCCTCACATGGAATGACGGCGAACAAGTTGAGGGATACTCCAATTTGCTTTGGGTATTACTCACGGCCTTAATTGGCAGCTTAGGTGTTGATTTGCTCGATGCTGGTCGCGTCGTATGTACACTCGCCACATTTTCAACAGGCGCAGCGCTAATCTATTTTGCCAGAATACAGCAGATACACGGGCTAACAGTGCTGGCTGGACTGCTTGTTCTAGGCTTATCACACACTGTTGCAGTATGGTCTATCGGCGGACTGGAATCGAGCACCCACATGGCGCTGCTCACTTGGATTGCCGTGCTCGGATGGCCACAATTTCATGATAAAACACCACTCCGCAATCGCTACATACTTCCAACTCTACTAGGTCTTGTCGCCATCAATCGGCCGGACGGCATAATCTTTGTCATTGTCTTTTTGGGTTTATTTTTAACTACCAATTTACACAACAGCCGCGAAATAATCCGTATAGCCTTAATTGGACTAGTACTCCCCGCGTTACAATTACTGTTCCGTCTGTATTATTATCACGAAATTGTCCCAAACACATTTTACGCCAAGGTTGCCTTCAATGAGCAGCGCCTACACGAAGGCATCCAGTATGTTAAGAATGGGCTGTACCATTTTATACCGATGCTAGTGGCGGTTATAGTTCTACTTCCCTTCGGTGTAAAAAAAATCCACACATTCCTTCAAATTAATTATTTGTCCATTCCCATCATCATTTGGCTAGCGGCCGTTAGTATAGGTGGTGGCGATATTTTTCCTGCCTATCGCCATCTTGTGCCGATTATCGGGTTCATTAGCTTACTTCTGATGATTACGATGAACAGCGCATTACAAATCCGATATTGGCAAACCATTTTAATCGTGATGAGTGCGCTCGTCGGGTTTGTTTCTCTGCAACAAAAAGACCCAGAAATGTATAGAGCAAAGCACGAAGTATGGGAATGGCGCTGCGCCGATATTGGTAAGCGCCTGCATGAGATATTTAAAGACCAGACCCCGCTAGTGGCTGTCACTGCGGCTGGAACAATTCCGTTTTATTCCAAACTTCCCACCTTAGATATGTTTGGCCTCAATGATGCCTATCTGACCAAACATAAACCCTCCGACTTTGGATATGGCCCCTTAGCGCATGAACTTTTCAATAGCAGCTATATACTGTCGCGCAGACCTGATATTATTATCTTTGACGATGGCAGTCACGATAATGCTGCACCAGAGTTCAAACAATCGTATCATCTGCGTTGGATAAATGTTTACAACATCCCTGCAGCGCTCTGGGTGCGCAATGACAGTCCTTATGCAGCGATGCTAAATAATCAATAAGAACGAAATATAAAGGAACATTAATATGGGATTTAAATGCGGTATCGTCGGCCTGCCGAATGTCGGCAAATCGACACTTTTTAATGCGCTCCTCTCCACCGCGCAGGCGGAAGCGGCGAACTATCCGTTCTGCACGATTGAGCCAAACGTCGGCCGCGTGTCGGTTCCCGATAGCCGCCTGCAGACGCTAACTGAAATTGCAGGCTCTAAGGAAATCATCCCCACCCAGCTGGAATTTGTGGACATCGCTGGCCTTGTGCGCGGTGCGAGCAAAGGTGAAGGCCTCGGCAACCAATTCCTCGCGCACATCCGCGAAGTGGATGCCATTATTTATGTGCTGCGCTGCTTTGAAGATGGCAATGTGACGCACGTCGAAGGCAGCGTCGACCCAATGCGCGATTCGGAGATCATTGAAACGGAATTGGTTCTCGCCGATTTAGAAAGCCTTGAAAAACGCCTGCCGAACCTGCAGAAAAAAGGCAAGTTTGACAAAGAAGCTGCCGCAACCGTCGAGCTTATCGAGCGCGTGCTGAAGGTTGTGGGCGAAGGACACCCAGCCCGCATGACATCGCTCAAAGACGACGACGAACGCAAGCAGTTCTCCATGCTGCAACTGCTCACTTCCAAGCCTGTGATGTATGTGTGCAACGTCGATGAGTCATCAGCGGCTACTGGCAATGCGCTGTCGAAAAAAGTGGAAGAAATGGCCGCTGCAAAAAAAGCGCCTTGCGTGTTCATCTCCGCCTGCATCGAAGCGGAAATTTCGATGATGGAAACCGAAGCCGATAAAAAAGATTTTTTAGATTCGCTCGGCCTTGCGGAAACCGGCCTGTCGCGCATCATCCACGCCGGCTATAAACTCCTCGAGCTGGTGACGTATTTTACCGTTGGCCCAAAAGAAGCCCGCGCATGGACGATCACCCGTGGCACCCGCGCGCCGCAAGCTGCTGCAGTCATTCACAATGACTTTGAAAAAGGCTTCATCCGCGCAGAAACCATCGCTTATTATGACTATGTTGCGTGCAAAGGCGAATCTGGCGCGAAAGAAGCCGGAAAATTTCGTTTGGAAGGCAAAGAATATGTAGTACAAGATGGGGACGTGCTGCATTTCCGCTTTAACACCTAAACGAATAGTGCCTATATGGGTCTTCGCAGGTTTTTCTTTGGCCGAAAATATAAACTCCCCCCCACACCGCGCCCGCGCTGGATGCATGTGCTCATGGCGGCTTTGTTTTTATATGCCGCTGTTAAAAGCATGCAAAAAAGCACGCCCGAACAGCCCAACGAATTAAACGAAGCCATGAGCAAAGTGGGGGAAGCTATTTCCAAAGAAGAGCTTTCACACACGCTTGGCACCTATAAAAACATCCTCTTCCCACGCTACGCCAGCATGATGGATATTACCGATGTCGCGGCGGGCAAAGGCCAACAAATTCTTTGCGGCCAAGAAGCCACCATCGCCTACACCTCAAAAGTCATCGGCGGCAAAGACCTGCCCTATAAAGCCACCAGCGCCGAGCCGCTTGTTTTCCGCCTCGGCGATGGAAGCGTTATCCCCGCGCTCGAACAAGGGGTGACGGGCATGCGCGTGGGCGCAAAGCGCTCCCTCAGCGCCGCCTCCAACATGAGCTATGGTATCCGTAAATTCGCGCAAAAAGACGCCCGCGTTTCGCCCGATGAGCGCGTGCAAATTGATGTGGAGCTGCTGGGAATTTCCCCGGAAGCGCCCGACGCCAAGGGCACGCTATACCGCATTCTCTCTGGCGATGTGCGCGGCAAGGGCTACCCCATTTTTTGTGGCGAAACCACCAAGCTGAGCGTTACTGTGTGGGACATAGACGGGAAACAGATTTTCTCCAATAAAAATGTGAGCTTCACTCCTGGAAAATCAGAAGTGTTTTTTGGGCTTGAGCAAGCGGTTATCGGCATGTTGCGCGGCGAGAAACGCACACTCATCGTACCCCCTTCCTTCCAAAACACCCTGCGCGGCAATGCACCCACGGTTGATTTTTCACTCCCCAAAGAGCAGACAGTGCTTGTCGACATCGAAGCTTTGCCTTAGAACGGCACACGTATTTAACCACCACATAGAGAATCCTCATGTCCTTTTCCGCCGCTTCCCGCCTCTCCCGTGTTAAACCATCGCCAACACTTGCCGTCACAGCCAAAGCCGCAGAGCTTAAAGCTGCGGGCAAAGATGTGATTGGCCTTGGCGCAGGCGAGCCTGATTTCGACACGCCACAACACATCAAAGACGCAGCGGTTGCCGCCATCGCCGCTGGCCAAACCAAATACACACCGGTTGCCGGAACGCCAGCGCTGAAAAAAGCCATCGCCGATAAATTTCTGCGCGAGAATGAACTTACATATGCGCCGAACCAAATCGTCGCGGGCACTGGCGCAAAGCAGATTATCTTCAACGCATTCCTCGCCACGCTGAACGCTGGCGATGAGGTCATCATCCCCGCGCCATACTGGGTGTCATACCCCGACATGGTACTGTTCGCTGAAGGCACGCCAGTCATCGCAGAAGCGAGCGAAGCCACCGCATTTAAACTCACGCCCGCAGCACTCGAAAAAGCCATCACGCCAAAAACCCGCTGGCTGATTTTGAATTCTCCAAGCAACCCGACCGGCGCGGCATACACGCAGGCCGAGCTGCGCGCGCTGGCAGATGTATTGCTGAAACACCCGCATGTGTGGATTCTGGCCGACGATATCTATGAACATCTGGCGTATGATGGTTTTAAATTCCTCACCATCGCGCAGGTGGAACCCAAATTGTATGAGCGCACCCTCACCGTCAACGGCGTGTCCAAAGCCTACGCGATGACCGGCTGGCGCATTGGTTATGCTGGCGGGCCGAAAGAATTGATTGCCGCCATTTCCGACATTCAATCACACTCCACCTCCAACCCTAGCTCCATCAGCCAAGCGGCATCGGTCGCCGCGCTAAACGGCCCGCAGGAATTCCTCGCCGACTGGAGAAATAGTTTTGCTAGCCGCCGCAACTTGGTGGTCGACGCACTGAACAAAATCGACGGCATCAGCTGCCTGAAACCCGAAGGCGCGTTCTACGTGTTCCCGAATATCAAAAAACTCATCGGCAAAAAAACACCAAGCGGCAAAACCATCGAAAGCTGCAACCAGTTCTGCGATTATCTTCTGGAAGAAGCATTGGTTGCCGCCGTAGCTGGCAGTGCGTTTGGCATGGGCGGCTATTTCCGCATCTCTTATGCCACCTCTGAAAAAGCCCTGACGGAAGCGATGAACCGCATTGCAAAGGCTTGCGCGGCGCTCAGCTAAAAATAACGGGTTCTTTTTAGAGAATGGTCGTCCTTGAAAGTAATAAATCTATCCTTCGCGGATAGCGCACTCTTCAAATCGAGCGTCACACGTAACTCTTTCGTTGGACGGTCACCCTGCATTGGCTTGACTATCGTCAGTGGTTTATTAATCCCAATCCGTTTAAAGCCATCATGCAAATCTTCCCTCACGGTACGCTCAGTGGTGTCATCCACGGGAACAGTGAATGACACGTTCCCATCCTTATCAAAACAAGCCTTGCACCCAAGGCCAGCATTTATTTGCTGGAGCAGGTCAGAACAGCGGCGTTCATATTTATGGACGACACCTGGAATGTAGCCGTAGGAAGGTTCTCCACCCCCCTTTTCCTTAACTGCATCATACAATGCCTGAACATCATCAAGATCTACCGATAAGCTCACGTAAGAGGATAATATGGCACTCCTGTCTTCCGACCATTCCGCTTTTACTTTATTTCCAAATCGTATTTTGAAATCTTGCTCGACCAATTTTTTAACGGCATTGCCATTACCTAAAGAATGATACACACCATGACAGGTCCTCTGCCCGCGCTTAGGTGCATTTAATCCCAAATAATCCAGAGCTGGTTCAAGCTCTTCTATTTGTTTACTTTTTGGTTTTGGCATTGCGCTCCCCCTCTATATGCCTCACTATACACACTCCCTGTAATAAGAAAAACAAAGAAAAGCCCCGCAGTTTCCTACGCCACCTCTGAAAAAGCCCTGAGCGAAGCCATGAAGCGCATTGCGAAGGCTTGCGCGGCCTTAAGCTAACGACTACGTCATTGCGAGTATAGCGAAGCAATCCAGAACTGGATCGCCGCGTCGCTTACGCTCCTCGCGATGACGGTGAGTGGAAATAAAAAAAGCCCCGCCTCTTGCGAGACAGGGCCAAGTCATAACAGGGAGGATTCGAGCGAGGCTCGAAAGGAGGAGCGGCGCAAAGCGCCCACTCAAACTATGGCCATCATAGCCATTCATTTTTAAATGAGAATTACCATTAAATCAGCCCAGTCATGCATTTTTTGCATGCACTATGATTGGGGCAACATCCGCCTCTCCCTCTGGGAGAGGCAACGAGGCTTATCATGCCGTAGCCTTAGCGAAGGCGGATTAGCCGCAGTGGTGAGGGCTGCATACGGTGGAAAGAGCCCTCACCCTAACCCTCTCCCAGAGGGAGAGGGGACTTATGCCGCCGTTAGATTATCCGGTTTTTGCGCCATATAGAAGGCGATGGTTTTAGCCACCGCGTCGCGCATCGGCGTTGTCGGCTCCCAGCCTAAAAACTCTTTGGCGCGGGAAACATTGGGGACACGGTGCTCAATATCCTGATAGCCCTTGCCGTAATGGTCTTTGCCGCTGGTTTCGATGATTTTTATTTTCCCTCGAATATCTGCATAGTCAGGGAACTTCGCCACTTCATCGAGCATCATCTGGGCGAGCTCTGCGATGGAGGCTTCATTGCCTGGGTGGCCGATGTTGATGATGCGACCATCGGCTGAGCCATTTTTATTTTCGATGATGCGGGCGAGCGCCACAATCGCATCGTCGATATAAAGGAAACAGCGCTTCTGCGCGCCACCATCGACCAGCGTGATGTCGCGGCCATAAAAAATATTACTGAGGAACTGCGTGACCACGCGGCTGGAGCTTTCCTTGTTCA
>RFOF01000220.1 GCA_009926845.1 Alphaproteobacteria bacterium | reverse complement strand
CGAAGTTCAAGGGATTGCGGGGCGATAACGCCCAAGCCCGCCATTGTCGTGCCATCGAAGGCGCCAATGCGGATTTCCTCCTTCGCGCGTTCATTATAGCGTTCAAGGCGCGCTTTAATATCGTTGCCCGACCATGCCTCAAGAATATCGGGCGCATAAGAATCGCGCGCGGATTCGTGCACGGCCGCGTGATGGACGCGCAGAAACGCCTCGGCATCTTCAGGGCCCAGCGGGCGGATGGTGAGATTACCCGTGAATTTCATAGATATACCAAAAAAAGTTTTTTACCACTAAGGGCACTAAGATCACTAAGAGGCAGGTCTCTTCGTGTTCTTAGTGTGCTTCGTGGTTTTATTTTTTTAAATTTTTTCATACCGCCTCAAGGATGATGGCGGTGCCTTGCCCGCCGCCGACGCACATCGTCGCCAAGCCCAGTTTCTTTTTCTCGCGAACAAGCAGGCTTGCAAGTTTGCCCGTGATGCGCGCGCCGGATGCGCCAAGCGGGTGGCCCAAGGCAATCGCGCCGCCATCCAAGTTGAGTTTTGCTTCATCGATTTTGAGGTCGCGAATAACGGGGATGGATTGGGCTGCAAACGCCTCGTTCAGTTCAAAGAGATCGATGTCGCTGATTTTGAGGCCTGCGCGTGTGAGTGCTTTTTGGGATGCTGGCACGGGGCCGATCCCCATAATCTCGGCATCGCAACCCGATACCGCAAAAGATTTGATGCGCGCCAAGATCGGCAGTTTGTTGGCTTTGGCGTAAGCCTCGTCACAGACAAGCACAGCCGATGCGCCGTCGGACGCATAAAAGCAATGACCTAAGACGCCGCCGGTCAATGCCGAGAGTTTTTCGGACAAAGCCACCACCGGCTCGTGGGTGAAGCCGGCCAACATGGCGTGCTCCAAGGTGTCGAGTTGCTGCTTCAAGGCCGCGTTGATGCGCGGGTTGGCGTGGCCGAACAAATTGACCCACCAGGAACTGATGGCGTCTAAATAACGGTGGCCATCGTGGTCGTACAACCAGGGCCCGCTGCCGTGGTGAACCGCCACCAGCGGCACGGTTTCGTGGTGCTGCATTTGGGTACACGGGTGCCAGACACTGTGCAAACTGCGTTGCACCAGTTGGGTGGATAAGGAGCT
>RFOF01000219.1 GCA_009926845.1 Alphaproteobacteria bacterium | reverse complement strand
TTGAGCGCCAGTGCATTTGCGCCCTCTTGGAACTTAAATAGCTTCTCAATCGCATCCGCCAGCGCCGCCGCATCACCCCTCTGCACCAGCAGCGCATCCACATCCGGCGAGATGATGTCGCGTGGGCCTTCGCTATCCGAGCTGATGACGGGAACGCCATGCGCGAAGGCTTCGAGCAGCACGATGCCAAAAGGTTCATGCAGAGATGGCAGGCAGAAAATATCAAGGCTATCGAAAAAATCCGCCTTGTTCTCCACCCATCCCACGAACGTGAGTGCACCATCCAAACCCGCATCCGCCGAGCGTTTGCGAAGGTTGGCTTCTTCAATGCCCGTGCCACCGAGAACGGCTTTGAACTCAACGCCACGTTGCTTGAGCAGTGCGAGCGCATCGATAAAAACATCAAACCCTTTTTTCGGCACGAACCGCCCCATACTGCCGATAACCGGCGGATTGCGGCGCGCAGGACGAGCAGGAAGCTCCCCACAATGCACCATATTGGGGATAGAAAATACACGCTCACGGCGAACACCGCGCGCGAGCACGCGCTTCTTCAAATCGCCGGTAATGGCAAAGACTGCATCGGCGCTTTTTAGCCTGCGGACGCTATAATTATGCGTGACGCCTACCATCGGGCAGCGGCGACGCGTGGCGCTGCGCCCAAGCGCATAGGCGCGCATTCCGTGGCCGATAGCCACATCCGGCGCGAGCACTTTGATGAGCTTGCGCAGGCGACGACGAGCAAAAATATCCCACAGGCCACGATTGGCCAGCGGAACAATGGCCACGCCGAGCTTTTCCAACTGCGGCAGAACCTGCGCCTCGGGCGATATAATCGCTGTGATGCGGTGGCCGCGCGAACGCAGCCCATCGCAGTAGTCGACGAAGGCTTGCTCGATACCGCCGCTACCGCGGCTGAACATAAGGTTGACGATATGCATGTTTGCGTCTTTAGTGGTGAATCATAACCCTAGCGACATAGCGCACTGATGACAAATGTAAAACTACCAATATCTGTTTTTATTATCGCGCAGAACGAAGCCGACCGCATTGGCACGACGATTTCCAGTGTGCAAAGCTTTGCCGATGAAATCATAGTTATCGATAGTGGCAGCGCGGATGACACCATGGAAGTAGCTGAAAAACTGGGCGCACGGGCGATTTTCAAC
>RFOF01000218.1 GCA_009926845.1 Alphaproteobacteria bacterium | reverse complement strand
CGCTGCAAACCGCGTCGCTCATCGGCGGTTATGGAATGACGTTTTGGGCGGTGCTCCTCGGCGTTTCTCCTGCGGTATTTTTTGACGTCGCCATAACTCATAAACGTGTAAAAAACTGGTGTATATCGCTTGCAGCTATTTTTATCGCGCTACATATGTGGGGGCAAGAGCGCCTCATAAATGCTGATAAAATCCTTGAAAATGACCGCTATGTAGAGGGTGTAAAGCTGCGGCTGGTGCAAGCCAATATCCAGCAGCCTCACAAGTGGGACCCGCGCCGCCAGATGGAGGGGCTGCAAAAACACATAGCCCTGACACAATCGCCGGGGCTGGAAAGTATCACACATGTTATTTGGCCAGAAACCGCTGTGCCCTATGTTATGAAGCCAGATTCAGGCCTCACGCGTATGCTGGGGGCTGCCATCCCTCAAAATGCACACTTAATAACCGGAACACTGCGCGACGAGGGCGACCGCGAGCATTGGAAAATTTGGAACAGCCTGCAAGTGATAAATCATGCAGGCGAAATTGTCGGCGGATATGACAAGAGCAAGCTAGTTCCCTTTGGGGAGTTTTTGCCGCTGCGCTCCCTGATTCCCAAAGGTTGGCAAACGCCTGTGGGTGATAATGATTTTTCGCGCGGGCAGGGGATGCAGACGCTTAATTGGCCTAATCTTCCCTCAGTTAGTCCACTGATTTGTTATGAGGTGATTTTCCCTGAGCGCACGGTGAGTGAGGATGTGCGTCCAGATTGGCTGCTGAGCGTGACCAATGACGCGTGGTTTGGCGACAGCACGGGGCCTTACCAGCATTTCCACATGGCGCGGATGCGGGCGGTGGAGCAGGGGCTGCCGTTGGTGCGCGTTGCCAACACGGGGATAACTGCGGAAATTGACCCCTATGGCCGCATTTTAGCCACAATTCCCCTAGGTCAGCAGGGTGTTTTAGACGTAAAACTGCCCAAACCTTTGCCAGCACGCACTGTTTTTAACGAGCATAAAAATATATTTATGCTATTATTAGTAATAATTTCTGGCCTGTTAATGCTAAGGCAGCGAATTCATTCTTCAAATTAATAAATTTCGCTTGCAAGTTGTATCGTTTCGGAAAATAGTGCGAACCTATGGACGTACTTCGAATCACTGAGGATAGGACGATGACGAAAGTGAA
>RFOF01000217.1 GCA_009926845.1 Alphaproteobacteria bacterium | reverse complement strand
TGGAGCTCTTCACGAACTGGCGCATCTGCACCACTTTGGCCGCGTGAATATCGCCGGAATAGTCCCCGGCAATCAGGAAGAGTCGCTTACCCGCCATAGAACTTGCCAGAAACGCTGGGGTCCTGCGTGGAGAGAATAATCATCTTGTGTCGATTGGCAAAAGCCACCATTTCTTCAGGCTCCAGGTAGAGGGTCTGGTTGGCTTCGGTCACCAGCATGTGCAAACCGGCCTTGCGCATGGTCTTGAGGGTTCGCAGTCCCACGGTGGGAATGTCAAAGCGTTGATCTTGATTGGGTTTGGCCACTTTTATCACCACACCGCCTTTTTTGCCAGATACTTTTCCGGCCCGCTTCAGGCATTCATCGGTGCCTTCTATGGCCTCTACCGCCAAAATCATGCCGGAATGGGCCACAATGCTTTGCCCAATGTCCAGCCGTCCCATTTCCTTGGCCATTTCAAAGCCGTAGCGGGCGTCTCGCAAATCGGTTTCGGTGGGTTGCCTTTCGGTCAGGATTTTTTCGGGCAGAAACAGCTCTCTCAAAAAATCGGCCTGGGGCAGGACTTGCATGCCGCGCTGTTCTAACTGTTCAATAATCCACAGCATCACGGCGTCATCGTTCAGGCGGGCATACTGACGAATGGCCTCCACGGCAATGTCGTCAATGCGGGGGTCTTTTAGGAGTACCCACTTGTCCACTTTTCCGGCAAACACCAGATGCGTGATGCGCTCTTGTATCATCAGGTCCAGGGTGCGCCGCACCAGGCCGGGCACAATGCGATGGCCCTTGTGTTTGCACAGTTCCCGCAGCTTGGGATTGTCTTTTCCGATGATAAAGGGAACCACCTCAATGCCCTGAATGCGGGCATTTTTAGCCACATAGCGAGGCAACAAGCCTTCACCAGCAATCAGGCCGATGCGGGTGACTTTTCCGAGTTCAACTGGTTTTCGGGTTTCCATAAAATTGCGAGACGCGCCGATCATGCCTGGACTCGATTTTTGCGGGAAAAACTCTCGAAAGCGGGTGACGGTGCCACAAGAGACGAAAGTGGTTTTATTATACCCCATCTGCCCTCAGGACAAAGGGCCGAATGTGACGAAAACAAGCGGGAGGCCAATGACGGCAGCCATTGATTGCGGGTTAATAGAGGCTGTCCTTTTTAAAACGCTTG
>RFOF01000216.1 GCA_009926845.1 Alphaproteobacteria bacterium | reverse complement strand
AAGGTTGTTTACATTGATGCTCGCGTCGCTCCCTGGAAGATGGGGTCTGTCGGGGTCTGCTATAAACTGTGGTGAGAACTTCGAAGGTTCGAGTCTATTTTGCGTGACATTGAATGTTTTAAAATGGTTGTACTCGGGAACCCCTCCGAATCTCTTTGCCGCCTCCTGAAATTTTGGGTTGCTGCTGGAAGCGTCGGCATATGCTCTGGCTTTACTTACATTCATTAGAAGCCTAGCCCGACGAAAAGCTGGGCTTGAGTTCCAACCCGGACTTGTGTGTCGCCCGCCTGAGGCGTAGTTCTCGGGCAACATGTCAAACGGGCGGATTTTGTTCGGAACCTCGAAGCTTCCTTCAGGAGAGGGTGAGCGTCCAAGTGGCGTGCGGGGCGTCTCCGGTGCAAGCTTATTTGCCGACGGGGAAAGCGTCGAAGGCGGGGCGCTAGCTGCTAATTTCATCATCCCTCGTAACACCAATAGTTCCGCAAAAGCGCGATCTCTAATAGTAGGATCCATAGTCTGTAACATCGCGCTTGAGCGTAGCCCGTTCAAGCCGGGACGAGGTTATTTTTGCCAACCTTGTTGGGCTTTAAGCTGCGGTAGCTAAAAGAAAGCCCCGCAGCACAAAAGCGCTGTTACCCGCCCGACGGGGATCTTTAGTGGTATGATAAGGACACGGGACCTGCACCACCATAATAGTCCCACGAGAAACCTACGTCTCCTGCAAGGCATCTGCGATGCCATACAGCATTCGCAGGATTTCCTTAGCCTGCTCCGGGGTCAGGTCCCCAGGCAGGTTTTTGATCGTCTGGTTAATGGCGGCGGAAGCCGCCACCAGTTCCTCAAAATTTTTTTCCTTATCCATAATTATTTATAACGCGCAAAGCCATCGTGTTTCATTGATAGGTAAAAGAAAGCGGCGCACGTAAAAAAACAGACTGCTGTCTGCGAGAACTGCAGCGGAGTAGAACACGCTGCAGTTCTCTAGGAGTTGTTGTCTCAAGGCATGACTCCTGGCTGCCTCGCTTCGCGGACCTTCCGCGCCCTTGCGGGTTTTTGGACGATTCGGACCTCGTCACTCCGGCGTGCGCCGTGCGTCCGTTTCCTGAAGCTCGGAGCTCCAGCCGTTCGATGACCCACGGGAACTTTTTTGCTTGGCAGTTTTCCGCCAAAAGATGTTGCGCGCCCCCTAGTTCGACCGAGC
>RFOF01000215.1 GCA_009926845.1 Alphaproteobacteria bacterium | reverse complement strand
ATTGTCATTCCTGCGAAAGCAGGGATCTTGTAGAACCGTCAGGATTCCCGCTTTCGCGGGAATGACAAAAAAACTATGCAACTTTGCTTAAGCCATCTTCTGCGAGTTTTCGGGTCAAAAATTCTTTGAACACTTTGATGCGTTTGGACTCGCGCATCTCCACCGAATAGATGAGATAAACATCGGTTTCCGGCCCTTTGACTTCTGGCAGAATCTTGCTGATTTTGCTCGCGTGCTGCGCCATATAGTCCGGTAGCCCCGCAATACCAATCCCGCTTTCGACGGATTTGAGCATACCAAAAAGGCTGTTTATCTTGAATGACGCTTCATGCGCGTGGTGTTTTTGCGCGCCCGCTTCCAGCAGCCAATTCACCTCGGCAAATGGCTGTTTTCCATCCTCGCCAAACGCTATCAGGCGATGGTGCGCAAGGTCGGCGGCATTCTTCGGAACGCCATGCACACGCAGATAGTCGTTGCTGGCATAGACCGAATTTTTAAGCGTGGTGAGTTTTTTCTGGATGAGTTCAGGATGTTTGGCAGGATAGAGACGAATGGCCACATCCGCCTCGCGCATCGTGAGGTCCAGCTCGCGGTCATCCACTAAAAGTGTGACATTGATCTCAGGGTACGCCTCGCCAAATTCGCGCATATGCAGCGTGAGCCACGTGGTGCCAATCGCCACAGGAGCGGTGATTTTCAGAGGGCCACGCGGGCGCTCGCGGCTTTCGAGCAGCGCATTTTCAACGGCGGAAAGTTTGGTGAGCATTTCGCTGACGCCGCGAAACAAAATATCGCCCTGCTCAGTCAGTAAAAGCCCGCGCGCATGGCGGTGAAAAAGCGCAACACGAAGCGATTCTTCCAGCGCCGAAATCTGGCGGCTAACCGCCGATTGACTGAGGCTCATCACCTCGCCTGCCCGCGTAAAACTCTGCGCGGTGGCCACCGTGTGAAAAATTCGCAGCTTGTCCCAGTCCATCATTGGCATACTCCGGCACTTGATTCTTATCGCCTTTGTAGCTAATTTTATAGCCTATGTCCATTTCACTTCGCTATACGCTTTATATGATACTGCTGGTGCTCGGCGCATGCGCTTATAATGGGCAGCAGTCGCGCGAAAACTGGGACACCGTTTTTGCCGACGCAAATGCATGCAAAGGTGAGGCGTGCAAAAAAACCGCAGATAATGACATCAGCGCAGTGGCAAAAGGCGGCAAGCGC
>RFOF01000214.1 GCA_009926845.1 Alphaproteobacteria bacterium | reverse complement strand
GAGGGAATGTAATGTCCTTGCTATCCTCAATGCTGGCAAGGGCGAGGTGTATTCAAGACTATATGCATCGCCTTTTGCCGCAAGTGGCGAAACGCAGGTGGGAACGCTGGATTCTGCGCTTGCAGGCGCAAAAGGCGCGTTGGTGGCCAGCAATGTGGAGCTGCCAGAAGGCATTTTGCGGGCAGAGGCCACCTTCCCCCGCGCCGACACTCTGGCTAAACTCGCCGCCACCTGCGGCGCACAGCTCGACATCGGTATGCACCCCTTTTACCTCCGTGCACCGGATGCAAAGCTTCCTGTTGCCTAGCTTCGCATTTAGCCCTATAAGCGCGGCATGAAAAAATCTGCCGCCGCATCAAAAAACTCTGCCCCAAAAGTCGGCTTTGTCAGCCTTGGCTGCGCCAAGGCGTTGGTCGATTCTGAACGTATTCTGACGCAGCTGCGCGCCGAGGGCTACGAATTCGCGCCGGACTATGGTGGCGCGGAAGTGGTCATCGTCAACACCTGCGGCTTCTTGGATAGCGCGCGCGAAGAAAGCTTGTCAGCCATTGGCGAGGCACTCGCGGAAAATGGTAAGGTGGTGGTCACCGGCTGCATGGGCGCCACGCCAGACCTCATTCGCAGCAAATATCCGGACGTTCTATCCATCACTGGCCCCGCGCAATATGAATCCGTCGTTGAAGCGATACATAAAGCTGCGCCACTAAAGCATGATAAATTCGTAGATTTATTGCCTTCCTCCGATGTCGGCGTCAAGCTCACCCCGCGCCATTATGCCTACCTCAAAATCTCCGAAGGCTGCAACAACCGCTGCTCTTTCTGCATCATCCCGAAACTGCGCGGCGATCTTGTTTCGCGGCCGATGGGCGATGTGCTGGCAGAAGCCGAGAAGCTTGCCGCATCCGGCGTAAAAGAGCTGCTCGTCATCTCGCAGGACACCAGCGCCTATGGCGTGGACATTAAATACGCGGCGAGCGACTGGCGCGGAAACGCCGTTCGCGCGAAATTCTATGATATGTGCGAGGCGCTCGGCCAGCTGGGCGTGTGGGTTCGCCTGCATTATGTCTATCCGTATCCGCATGTGGATGATGTGATCTCGCTGATGGCGGAAGGCAAAATTTTGCCCTATCTCGACATCCCCTTTCAGCACGCCAGCCCAAAGATTCTGAAGGCCATGCGCCGCCCGGGCAACCAAGAAAAGGTGCTGGAGCGTATTCAAAAATGGCGCAG
>RFOF01000213.1 GCA_009926845.1 Alphaproteobacteria bacterium | reverse complement strand
CCACATATACAGGGCTTGTGTGCGCGATGAGGTCCTGCCGCCTGAAGCTTGCGGCTACGGGTATGCCATGTACCTCTGCCCAGTTTTGGACGCGGCGGCAATCATCATCGGACCAGCCGCTGCCACCAAGGATAATCAGCGGTTTTTCTGACCCTTCCAGAATGCCTGCCAGATTTTTTAGAAACGCGGGGTCTGCCTGCTGTGCGGGTATGGCTAGGGGTGTGAGTGGTGCGCACTCGGCTTCCTCACGGAGCATGTCTTCCGGCAGTTCGATTACGACGGGGCCGCGACGGCCTTCGAGTGCGGTTAGAAAAGCGCGGCTGACTGTGTTTGTGACCTCTTCTGCGGTTTCAATGCGCATACAGGCTTTGGCGACGTTTGAAAACATCTCGGCAAATTCGATCTCCTGAAAGGCTTCGCGCCCGCGATCCTCCCGCGCAACCTGACCTATGAGCAAAATGAGCGGTGTTGAATCCTGCTTGGCCGTATGCACGCCTATGGATGCGTTGCAGGCACCTGGCCCGCGCGTGACAAAACAGATGCCGGGTTTGCCGGTGAGTTTTCCGTACGCCTCGGCCATAAAACAGGCCGCGCCCTCATGGCGGCAGGTGATAACCTGAATTTGCGGTTCATCTACCAATGCATCGAGTGCGGCCAGATAACTCTCGCCTGCGACGCAGAAAATCTTTTCAACGTCGTTGGCTGAAAGCGCCCTGATGAGTGCCTGGCCGCCCGTTTGTCTCATGATTTTTTGCCGAAAATATTTTGAAGGGCCATGTAAAACCCGGCGTCTGCTGGCTCGATCCCGTAGGTTTTTGCGAGATCAAGCATTTTAGAGACGTTGGCCGCTATGCGCGTGCGTGTCATGGTTTTTGCCTCCTCAACCTTGGTACGGTTTTTGATGTTATCCTCGGTTGAGACCTTTGAGGTGAGCTCAACGAAAGCCGCGATGATGCCGCCGGGGTTTGCGATGAAATCGGGGATAACAATAACGCCGCGTTCATGAAGGCGTGATTGTGCCTCGCGCGATGTGGGGTTGTTTGCGCCTTCAACCAAATATGAACATTTGAGATTGGGCGCGTTATGAGTGCCAATTACATCCTGCAATGCCGAGGGGAAAAGCACCACGCACTCGGTTGATAAAATCGCTTCGAGATCTTTTAGAAGCGTAAAGCCGCCTGCCGCGAGAAGCTTACATGCTTTATCAAACTCGCCGTGGCTCAGTGCATC
>RFOF01000212.1 GCA_009926845.1 Alphaproteobacteria bacterium | reverse complement strand
TCTTGGGAAAGCCCCAGATTTCGCGGCCGCCGGCAATTGGTGGATCGTCGTCAAGATACATCTGAGACGTGAAATTGACACTTTCGCCATTCAAACGTGCAGGAATGACAATCCCGCTTTCGGTGTAAGAGCCAAACCCAGAAGAGTTCGGCATTTTGATAAATTCATATAGGATCGTATTGCTTCCATCCGGCTCCAATGGCTCCGGCAATTGTTCACGCAAGGCTGCCGGATCAGTCTCGTAAATAATGATCATATACTCGCGGTCGATAAAACGGTACGGACCGCGCGGATAGCTGGGCGATGCCAAAGGCATGGATGGCAGGGATAGAATATCTTGAGCCTTCATGGCGGCGCTCCTCGCTTTGGCAAAAAATTCTAAGCAGCGGTCCAGCCACCATCCACCGGCAAGGCGATGCCAGTAATGTTTTCCGCCGCGTCCGAACACAAAAACAGCGCGGTTGCCCCCAACTGTTCCACAGTGACGAATTTCTTTGTCCATTGCGCCGCGAGCAGCACATTTTTGATGACCTCGTCCTCGGTCATATTGCGGGCCTTGGCGGTATCCTTGACCTGCCCCTCAACCAGCGGCGTCCAGACATAGCCAGGACAAATAGCGTTGGCAGTAATATTATGTTGAGCCAGTTCCAAAGCGATAGTTTTTGTAAAACCAACCACGCCATGCTTGGCTGCGACATAGATGAGCGTTTTGCCGCTATCCTGCTTATATTCAACAGCCTGCGCCGCAGCCGGAGCGTTGCTCGCCATTTCTGGTGTGTATTGCTCTATCAGCGATGTGTCGAATATGCCCATCATTCGTTTATAACAAAAATACGTTTCAAAAAGGTTACTCGCTTGCGGAATCCAAAGAAAACAAGTACATAGGGCGATATGGATCATTTTGCTTATCACCGCGGCGTCCTGCATGCAGAGGATGTGCCCATTCCCGCTATTGCTGAGGCTGTTGGCACGCCGTTTTACTGCTACTCCACCGCCACGCTGGAGCGCCATTACAAGGTGTTTACCGAGGCGTTTAGCACAAACCCTAACACCCTCACCTGCTATGCCGTGAAGGCGAATGTCAACCTCGCGGTTATCAAAACGCTGGCGCTACTCGGCGCGGGCGCGGATACGGTAAGTCAGGGCGAGATCATGCTGGCACGGAAAGCCGGTGTGCCGGGCGATAAAATTGTGTTTTCCGGCGTGGGTAAAACCGAAGAGGAAATCGCTTACGGCCTGAAAGAAAAAATCCTGCAATTC
>RFOF01000211.1 GCA_009926845.1 Alphaproteobacteria bacterium | reverse complement strand
TGCTGTTTCTGACGTGTCTAGCGCTGATGAGCTGCGCGCACGATATCCAGACAACGCCTCCATCATCCTCAGACCTCGTGAAGCAGGCGGTGGACAAGGCTCTTGAGGATGCCTGCGCCGCGTTGAAGCCTCAGAGGCTCAATGAGGTTGAGGAACAGGTCATCCCGCTGCTGAACTACGCCAACCGTCAGGCTGAGGCTTGGCGCGCATTTGGCTGCAGGATTTAGTCAGTTTTAATTCCTGCTGCGTGTCTTATTTTGTCTCTGGCCCAGCCGGAAACGGCCTGATCTCCAGCCTTTTTCTTGATTTTTGCATATTCGGTTGTGGTCACGCGAAATTGGACGTTGACCCATTTTTCATCTCGAGCCTGTTCAGCCCGGATCTGTGCTTCTGTACGCATTGTGCTTTTTTACCGCATGAAGCTGTCAGACCAGTCTGCAGAAAACATATTTTCAACCTGACGCTTCAGACCCATGGCGTCGATGCCAGGCCAAACCGCTCCCTGAGAATAATCGAAGGGCAGCTCTATGTACCTGCCGTCATCCAGCTCGGTGTAAATTGACGCTGTTTCAGAGTTTTTCAGAGCCGGGCGAAAAACCCACTCTGTTCCTGCGGGAACGGGCCCAAATGCAGGCGATTGTGTTATTGTGTACGTGGCGTCTTCGTTTTTATGCAACAACATTTGTTGGCTCCTTTATTCTTCGTTAGGTTGCCCCCCAAGGCGCGGGCAGTTAGCGAATTTTAGGGCATTCTTTGATGTCGAGAATTTTTCGTCCATGTTTGTTGAAACGCTTGGTGAAGAAATTCCCGGCCCTCAGTTTGTTTTCAGCTCTGACGTAGGTGGCGCCAGTTTTTCCATCGTCGCGAACCCAAAGCACATCAAACATCTTGGCTGTCATATCCGTCTCCGTGGCTGACCAGTTATATATGGCATGCCATACGCCCTAAGTCTATGGCATGCCATATCACGAATTGTTACAATCACCTTCCATTCCGGAAGCTCTAAAGGAGATACCCATGCCGTCCATCAACGTACCTGATTTCACCAGCAAGGAATTCTGGCGCACGGCTCGAAGCCTCATCTGGTCTTTGATCGTCGCCTATGCGGCGGTTGTGTTTCTAGGCGTGCTGACCCCACCTGAGCCCATCAAATCCTTCATGAGCATTGTCACGCTCGTCGCCGTTTGGGTGGTGGTTTATAATTTCCTGTTTGGGCGCAGATCCTGACCTAAAAACCAGTTCAAACTTTGACCCGATGTTC
>RFOF01000022.1 GCA_009926845.1 Alphaproteobacteria bacterium | reverse complement strand
GTGCGAATCCATCTAGCAATGTTTGGGATGTTTTGCGCGTGGTATCAGCATTGGCTGCTTGTTGTGCAGTGACACCGAGGATGCTGCCGGCATAGCCTGAAAAACTTTGGTCGGTTGTGGCCAAGCCGGTGGCAGCGTCAAAATGAATCGATGCAGTTCCTAGAGATAATAAATTTCCGATGATACTGCTATCGCCAGGATTGCGTTCATAAAGGTAGAGCGGGCTGTCGCTTTCTGACTGAGAAACACGTGTAAGTTTGCCAGTAGAAATTAGATGAGGGCTGCTTTCAATCCGATCTTCCAACTGCATATTGAGTGCGCTGTTTTTTAATGTATCGCCTGTTGCAATCGGCGCATTGCTTTTGAAAAAATTATTCAGTTCAAAATAATGTGAAAAACTGCGCGTGCTTCCAGCTGTCGTTGTTTCGGCGGAATAGGGCCCTATCTCTTTGCTGTCAAGACTGTCGATTACAATTGTCTGTCCGGTTATATTGGAGCGGATGCTAAGATAGCCACTTTGATTTGCGCTATAAGCGCCATTGCTTTTGAACAATTCATTGCCATCGGCATCGACAAGCATGGCGGTGGCGATAGCCGTTGCAGAGGTGGGCTGTACAATCGTGGCATTGTTGTTAGCGGATATGGCTTCCACTCGTTCATTTAACAAATTATTGCGCTTATTAATCACGCGGTATGAAATTTGTGAGGTGGCAAGTTCTCCGCTCCCATCATCAACCGTTATGGAAGCTGTCACGGTGTAATACTCTGAGTTGGTGCTGCCTATCAGATTTGCGGTAAAGGTGCCGTCGGCTGAGGTGCGCTTGTCTTCACCAGCGTTCACGCTGGAATAAGGCGGTTTAGCCGTCACGTTGGCAACACTATTGGTTAGACCAGCCGTTGCCGCGCTTGAAACGGTAATTTCAAAACTGGAGGAGGTGACATTGCTGATAGTAAAAAATCCACCAAGATTAGCTGCGGGAATGCCGTCCACATCCGTTGAGGGGGTGGAAAGATAAACGCGCTGACCTTCGATAAATCCATGCGCCGTAGTGCTATGCACCACAACCGTTGTGCTATTTGTTGTGGTGACATAGGTTGTGGTGGGATCTAATGCAACCGAAGGAATGGTTGAGGTTACTCCAGCTACATCTGAGCTGGTATCATCTTGGACAGATATGCTGGTTATATAGATATTTGCGTCTGTCCCTGATCGGTTGCTAAGATCAAAGTCAAAATTGAAAGAAGACGCACTGCCAGGCAATGATTTGCTGTTAGAGGCAAGGCGGATGTTATCGAGATTGCCAAGCTGTACTTTATTTTGCGGAATGCCATAATATTGGTTTATCTCATTAATTATGGTTTGGACGCTGGGCTTGCCTTCGCCTTCGCCGCTATTGAGGGTGGATAAATCGATGGTAAGTGGCGACAGCCCACCACCTGACTGCGTGCTATAGGGCGTAGACAAAGGATGGCCGGTAGCATCAAGTACGGCGATGCGGACCTTGCCGCTCCATTCATTCATGTTTTGAGGAGTAACCAAGCGTGTGCCAGTATAGCTGTTGGCAGGAGGAAATCCGCTGCCTACATTGTGAATGGCGTTGACTTGGTCGCGCAACTCAGATGCAAGAGTGTCGAGCTGATTCAAAAGTGCGGGGATTTGTTGATCGCGAATCTGTATTAATCCTTTTATTTTGCCGCTGGTGATGGTGCTTGCCACTTCATCTTGTTTGCCACCAACAATGATAGAGAGAGGTATTCCCGTTTCTTCGCCTGCGTCGGTTAAGCGATGGGCAATTAATGAAGAAAGCGAAGCATTTCCAGAAAACGAATCAACCGTGTTTTGTGCAGAGTAAGAAAGTTTATAAAGATTGGTATCTAAAATCGTGATGCCCGCAGCGGTTTTTATGGTCATGGCACCACTATCGCGCAGCGTGGTATTAATATCGATATATTGTGAAATGTCTTTGACCAGTTGATCGCGCCTGTCTTCTAGATCTGCCGTTGATTTGCCTAGTGCGCGCGCATTGGTGATGGACGCGTTTATATCCTTCAAGCCCAGCAAATCCACATTGATATTATTGACGGCTAATTCGATGTCTTTATCGGCCTGTAGTTGCAAATTATTTAGCTCGCGCGCCAAGTCAGAAAAGCTACCTGCAAGCGTTTTGCTGGATTCGATCACATTTTGTTGCAGCGTTGGGTTGTCGGGAGTTTGCGATAGCGATTGCACCGCGCCGAAATAGGCGTCAGTATAGTAGCTGATGTTGGTGTTGCTGCCTGGCTTGCCGATCAACAGCTGAATGCGGTCATTATAATCGCTGACGATGTTTGTTTGTCCCGCAACAGAATTTTGCCTTTGTACCGCGCCTATCAGATATTGGTCTACCTTGCGTGTAACGGCATCAATACTTACGCCAAGCCCGTTACCATCGAGATAAACAGACTGTTGATTGACGTTCTGCTTGCTATAGCCGGCTGTGTTGGCGTTGGCAATATTTTGCGACAGAACGGAAAGAGCGTTCTGGTTGACGTTCAGGCCAGAGAGCGCGTTGTTGAGTGCAGCGGAAAGACCCACCATATATTTGCCCTAAATGCGTTTGTTGAGTGTGACCGAAAGCGTTTCAAACGGCGCAAAACCGGTTGTGCCGGCACCGTTATAGACATTGCTTTGGGTGCTTTGTTTGACTACGTCGGTAATGGCCTGCACGATTTTGTGATTTACTTCTTTGGCGAGTAACAATTTGTGATGATTCTCTTCCAGCATGCCGTTAAACACCTCGACCACGCGTGCCAGATCTTCTTTGTCTTGTGAAGGAATGGTTTCGCTTAGGTGCGGATGTTTATCGATGAGCTTGCGCTGCGCTTCGAGCGCGCTGGTGAGGAAAAGTTTTTCCTGCTGCAACGCTTCAATTTTTGAGATTTTCATCTCGGCCAGAAGGTCAACTTCTTCTGCCAAAATCTGAGCCAACCGCGCAGTCAGCGTGATGACGTCTTTGACGTTGATGGTAACTGGCGCGACGCTACTTGCATTGATACTCATTTTACACCTCCTGTGTTTTCATTAGCTCTTGTGTGACGTAATCAGCAATTCCTATGCCACCGGCATTGGTTATCTGCTTGGCGTACTCATTCATCATGAAGCCGCGATAGATTTCGTTGGTTTCCTGCCCACCAAAAGACTCATCACCGCTGGATTCGCCAAACATCTGCTCGAGCATTTGGGCAAGGAACATCGACTCAAAATCTTTGCCGGTTGCCGCGGCTTTAGCCTCATCCATTGCGCCGAATTTTTTGCTGCTGGCGGCCATGCGCGCCATACCCACTTCAACACCATCTGCGGCGCTGCTAGTGAGTGAAGATAAAAATCCGCCTGAGCTGCTTGAAATCATAAAAACCTACTTCGTAATAATGTCTGCTTGCAAAGCGCCTGCTGCTTTGATGGTTTGCAAAATGGTAATGAGGTCGCGCGGGCCAACGCCGAGGGCATTGAGGCCTGCCACCAAATCCTTCAGCGTTGCGCCGGGGCTCAGCGTGGCCATTTGTTTGCCTGGGCTATCATCAACGGTGATAGTGGTTTTCGTGGTTGCCACCGTTTCTGCGCCATCAGGAGAGAAAGGAGCAGGCTGCGAGATAGACGTATCTTCTTCGACCCTCACCACAAGATTTCCCTGCGCCACCGCCACCTTGTCGATGCGCACATTTTCGCCCATAACAATCGTGCCTGACGCTTCGTCGATGACGATTTTAGCAATCTGGTCGGTCTCCACTTTGAGTTGCTCAATTTCGGCCAGAAGCTTGGTGACGTTATTGTGGTAAACCACCGGAATGGTGATGACGATTGTGCCGGGATCGGCGATCGCAGCCACGCCAGGCCCCATGTTGGCGGCGATGGTTTCATAGATGCGCTGGGCGGTGGTCATATCAGGATTGCGCAGTGCCATTTTAATTTCCGGCATGTCGTTGAGAGCGAAGTTGATTTCTTTTTCCACGATAGCGCCGTTGGCCACAACGCCAGCCGTGGGAACGCCTTTGGTAACCGTGGTTGATGCGCCCTCTGCCTTAAATCCGCCGACAGAAAGCGCCCCCTGCGCCACCGCATAGACACTGCCATCCGCGCCATAAAGCGGGCTGGCCAGCAACGTGCCGCCGGTTAAATCCGATGCATCACCGAGCGCACTGACCGACACATCAACATGGCTGCCGTTGCGAGCAAAGGGTGGGAGCTTTGCGGTCACCGTCACTGCCGCCACGTTCTTGGATTTAAGTTCGGTGCCACGGGTGTTGACGCCTTGGCGTTCCAAAAATGCGATGAGGCTCTGCTGGGTAAAGTCGTTGTTTTTAAGTTTGTCGCCGGTGCCTTTCAGGCCAACTACCAGACCATAGCCCATCAACATGTTTTCGCGAACACCTTCAAACGTTACGATGTCTTTGATGCGCGCTTCAGCCTGAGCGGGGGTAGAAAACGAAACCAGATAGACCATCATCGCCAGCGTGAAAATCACCAGCAGTGTTACCGAGCGATAGGCCACCCATAAAACATCCGTATGCGATGTGCGTGGCGCAGGTTCGCTCACACTCATCCAATAATTCGCCGTGTTTTGTTCGTATGATATTTCGTATGTCATGGGGGTGCTCCCTCGTTTTTTATATCTATTGAAACAGAGGTAGCGATTTGCATGCCAACCGGCGAACCCGCCGGAGCGATTTTTTAATATTGATTTATATCAATGTGTTATGTTGGTGTTGGCCAATGTGACAATGGAATAAATGGCCGCGCTCCCAGCGCCACTCGGCATTTTTTGCCGCAGCTAGGAGATGGATAAAACTAGCGATAGTTGGTGGACTCGAGCAGATTCGAACTGCTGACCTTTGCCTTCGGAGGGCAACGCTCTATCCAGCTGGCATAGAGGCAAATAAACACTATAAGTCAGGCTGTTGGCTCGTTTTATGGTGAGGCGGCCATTTGGGTTACCCCACATATACCCCACAAAATCGAAGCTAAAATAGCGGAGTGTGTAGGAACTCATACCGCTCCCGACAAACGTATAAGAGCAAATGGCGGTCTCGAGCGGATTCGAACCGCTGACCTTCGGCTTCGGAGGCCGACACTCTATCCAGCTGAGCTACGAGACCATACTTGTAAGCCTGTGTATATCTGATTTCTAAAATACTGCAAACACAATGGCATCTGTATGAGGCAGCGGGCATGACTGATGGTATATCAATCCCCTAGTAATTGCAGAAGGGGTAGGCATGGGGACATGGGGGCATTACGGGTATGATATAGGTGCTCGTTAGAGAATCCCTAAAATGGTTTTGGAAACCAGCCTTCTTTTATTTTCTTGCTTTTGCACTATGCGGGATTATCGTTGCAGGTGAGATAGCAATAAAGCTGTCTTGGGTGCGTAGAATACACTCGGTACAAAGCGTTTTAGTCCCACGAAGTGGACTCTAGCCTTAGGGCTGGGGTACCATTTGCTATGCAATAGCGCCTCGGCGTAAAGGCATTTGGGCACAACTTTGTATGTGTATTCTAATACCCCAGTCACCATGGGGCACACATGCAATCAGATTTAAAAACTAATTCGAGCAATCTACTTACTAATGATGAAAAATCATTTTTGACTCAGCACAAGTTGTCAGCAGATGATGTTTTAGATGGGCGTAATCTATCCAAAGAACAAATAAAACAGCTCGCTAAACAGTTAGGGAAAAAGATTTATATTGGTGGCCGCCCGTGTGAAAAGCATGGCCATCGGCTCCGAACACGGTCTGGTGGGCATTGTGTTCAATGCGATACGAGCAAACTTGCGTATTCTAACCGCCATTCACAATCAGGGTATGTATATATTGCCGCTTCGATTAGTCAAAAACTTATCAAAATCGGAATAACAAAATCAATTAATGAAAGAAGGGAATCCTTAGCTGTCCCAGATTATAAGTATGCAGGGCTAGACGATTTGCGGATGCTTTTCTGGGTAAGAGTGGAAAATTATGGAGAGGTTGAAAGCAAAACCCACATTAAACTCAAACAATACAAAAAAATAATCACCTACAAAAAGGGCGGTGATAGCCAAGATGCACATGAAATTTTCCAATGCTCATTTGTAGAAGCAAAGGCAGCGCTCGATGAAGCATTAGCAGGAAAGAAGGTTGGCGATAAAAAAATGCTCATTACAGATACTCGCGCTTATGAATGGTAACAATAAGCCAAACACAATTGTAATTGGCATCAGCGGGATGGTCGGCATGGTCGCTAATAACACTATGACATCTAGCCAGCTGACGAGACAAAATAAAGGAAAATATTATGAGAATTTTGCCAATCCAAATCATATCGTCAATTTTACTAGCATTGGGTATTCAATATACAAGTGAACTAGCAAAACAATATTGGATAATTACTTGGCCACTTTGTGTTTGGCTTTGCTTCTCAACGGTTAATTTTATTCGCGTACACTTAATGCACAAAATGTTGAGAGCTAACTCTAGCAACCCCTTTCACAGATATGAGAAACCAACACTTAAGAAGCTAGAGACAATCAAATATTTCTATTTTTATTGTAAATTTCAGAAAGATTTACGCCCTATCCTTGAGCATTATGAAATCTCAGAAGATGATTTTGTGCAGCTTTACCTAAAGGCGGATACAAATGCCAATATATGCAGCAACAATCGCGGACAGTTGGTTGACTTTCCACAAGACGCTTTCCTCTCAGCGCCATGCCTTCAACTGATGTGCTGGTACAAAGACCAGAGTGATACGGAATTTTCAAACCTTGCAACGCTTATAAAAATGGGCTGCAAATCCGATTTTATGCCAATGCTAGCTGATGAGATACACGAAAAAGGTGTGCATTTTGTATTCCAAAAAATTCATTCTGGTGTGGGATAAAGAGTTTACGTCAAAGCCCTTCTAACAAGAATTTTAAACGCCAATAAGTATGATTGTTTTATGTATTCCTATAAATTTTATGGCCTGATAACAGTATCAATCTTTTTGTCTCTGCCTATGGCCTATGCATCAGTAGATATGAAAACTAATGTGCCCAATCCCCAGATTGAAAAATGTCGTAGCCAAGCACAGCCAAAATTAGATTCTGGCATCACAGCCACCATGCGAGAGGGGGCAATGGATTATTCAAAATGCCTTGAGGCAACTATCCTGAATCTGGCCGAACATATTTACCCCAATGAACAGCAGAAAAAAGCAAAGGCAGAGATAGCGCAGCAACTTGGGGAATTATCGAGGGCGACTGTGGGGTTTTATTGGAAACTCCAAAATGAGAACCAGTGGTGCGGCTCTTCCTGCGGTACGATGTGGCACGTTACACCATATGCGCCATACCATGCTATTTTAGAGAAGATGATACAGGATATGCTGGCTACTGAGCAGCTATACGCTGTGCCGAAATAATATACGGTGGGGCGGGGTGGGTGTTTTCGTAAAATCCGCAGTAATCCCATCTGCCATAGCTTGTATGGACAAGAAGCAATCATAATCCATTGCATTTCAACATTTTCTTACATAATGGCTGCGCGCATAAACCTCTGAAAAGTTAGTTTTTGATGCCCCAAAATGATAGTATGCAAAATCTCTATAAACGGTGATGTAAACCAAGTCTATGTCAACATCGTACACGGTGACGGGTGACAGATGAGACGGGCATTTGGGTAAATATTTTGGGCGAAATACTCTTCCAATTACCTGTCCCAAGTGTCACCTGTGTCACGGTTTTTACCTAGAAAGGTAGGCTATCGTCGAGCATTGCATTATAAACCGGAGTGATAACAGGCAACGCCCCCAGCTCTTCCTCCATTTCCTCGTCTGTTAAGTCAGGGATTTCTTCTGAAAAATCATCCTTCACAAATTGCACGTTCACCCAGCGGCGTGTCTTGCCACCTTTTTGCACAAAGCCATCTTGCTTCAGGCGAATGGTAAGGTCTTTTTGTGTTGGCAGCTCCTTGTCTCCCACATTTTCATAGAACCATGTTTTGAAGTCCCTATACAGATCGGCGTTATTAATATTCTGGCCTGTAACATGCTCCAAGCAGCCAGTGATAAAATCACCAAGCACATCCATTTCGGCGCGGTATTCTCGGGTTGCCTGTTTGACAGCTTCAGGAGGATTTAATCCTCCCATTTTTTGCCACTGCATACATCCCTCCAACAGCCAATTCAAAATACCGCTCGCCTCTTGGGTCAGCTTGGCTTCTAACTCCCTATCAACCTGCTCAGGTGTAAGATTTAGATTGAAGGGGATTTTATGAATCCTACGCCATATGCCTTCGTCCGTGCCGCTAATTTTTGGCATGGTGTTGGTGGCAACCCATAGCTTAAATTGTGGCGTGAAGGAATGCTCGTCAGAATAACGTCGGCGGGCTTGAACTTCATCACCGCCTGTCAGTGATTTGATTCTTGCCTCGTTTAAGCTCTGCATAGCATCCGTTTCCGAGCATTGGGCAAAGCGTTTTCCTTCCAGTTGCGCTATGTCCGAAGGGGTTTGCTCGAACCGTTGCACCATCAAGGTTTTCGCCGCCACGGTCTGTGAATATTTGCTCCAGATATAGCTCATGATGCGCAACAAGGTGGTTTTTCCGTTTCTGCCACCGCCCATTAGAAAGAAAAAACAATGTTCCTCTGTCAAACCTGTCAACGTGTAACCCATTGCCCTTTGCAGATATGAAATCATAGCGTCATCGCCCAGCATAATCTGCCGAGTAAACTCTACAAACTGCGGACACTTTGCGTTTTGGTCATAGTCCACATTGGCTACTGAACACTGGAAATACTCCGGTGAATGTTTCAACAACTCTCCTGTGCGTAAATTTATCACTCCGTTTTTACAGTTGAATAGCCAAGGGTCGGGATTGAACTCCGATTTCTTTATGGCCATTTTGCTTTTTGCCAGTTCACCGATGCTGCGTAATCTGCCAGTGCTAAGACACGTCACAAATTTCTTAGCTTCTTCATGGTGGTGTGTCTGGGAGAATTCCTGCATCTGAGTTTTAATAGACTCTTCGGCTAGGACAAGTAGATTGCTAGATAAATCAGGTGTCCAGTGAGTGCCGTCCCAAACTAACCAGTATCTATCCTCATGGCAGTAGCGGGCAACAGGTCTGTATTTCTCAGCAAAAATGTCAGATTGTTTTGAGTCCGTAAAATACTCGGATGAAATGTTGTTTGGCTCAACCGCTGCGCTGTTTGATTGTATTGTTTTAGTAGTCATAAAAAACCTTCCTATATTAGTGAAATGTAGGCTGGCAGCAGTTTTGCAGCCAATCCGTAATATCTTCGTGTTTGTATCGTGGGGTTGTGCCGATCATTATTGGCTCGATGGTTAGCGTATGCGGCTCACCTTTTCGGCGTAGCCATCGCTGTTTACGCACCCATGAGGGTGACATACACAGCATTTCAGAAATTGCTCTATCGTTAAGCAGGGTGGGGTTGTAGTTATTCATCAAAAAACTCTCCTATAGGTTATTGGCAGGGCACAATGCTTTGCCATTCCCTAAATTGTGACGCAGGAGAATTTCGTTTTGAAAATGTATCAATTATGTCTGAATTATGTCTTTTTGGCTTCCAGCCTAGACTCTACATTAATTTTTCGCGCCGTATGCGATTAAGTACCGGACTTTTTTTAAGGTGATGACCTTGCCGCTCTAACTCTTTGAGTGCTATATCGGCCATCTCACTGCGGACTTTAATGTCAGGATTTTTGGAAATAGTTTCTCGGATTATTTCGTATATTTCTTTGCTATCCGCAGACACTTTGCGTCCTGCGTTGCTATTGGTGTTGGCTCTGGCTCTGCGGTCTTTTGATACATCTTTTGTTAGGGCATAAAGTGATACACCCTCAACCATTACGGTATATGTTTCCGTAGCCCGATTCCTGTATGTAACTTTCAGTGTCGAATGCAAAAAATCAAACACGGCTACTGCGATGTCCCCATGATTAAGATGCTCGTAGTTGGTTGTTGTGAGCCCCTTAGTGAGGTGAAGGTTTAATTTGCGGGCTTTGATTATCTTCTCAATGAGTTCTTGTGCGGACTGGTGGCGCTTTATTTGTTCAGTTGTAGCGGCACTGATTGGGATGTGTAGCAATGTTGCATTCGTTATACGAACATACTGCGGTTCAACAAGGCGTTTCTGTGAGGGCTGCTTCATAGCGGATAAGTCTGCTATTTTAACCTTATCTTTAAGAAAAACACCAATTTCATGGTCAACCCAATCAGAATATTCAGATTTTCCTATATGCTGATAAGCATCAGCAAGGCGAACACGCTCAAGCGCGCCATTAAGGACGAATTTTCTTTGGGTTACCATATTTCCTCGCTGTTGATTTTTTGGCTGGGCTTGGTGTTGTATTTTCTGGCTTTGGTTTTAGCATATCACCAAACACTTGCTCAATAGTTTGAGTGGCCTTGGTTTCTGCGCTGCCTACTATCATCGCGTAGTGTTGTTGCAGCATGGTCAAATCCGAGTGGCCTAAACGTGCGGCTAGTGTATTCAAATCCACATTGGCAGCGGCAACATGCGAGCTATGGGTGCGTCGGAAATCATGAATAACAACATCCGATAAATTAGCCTTCGTGCGTAAGTCCATCCAATGCCTTCTGAGCGTAATCTCCGTGATAGGAAAAATGGCATTACGGCCTTCTTTTTGCAGTTTCTTTTGACGCTCCAAAATCTCTATCATGGTAGGTGTGCAGGGGATGATTCGGGGCTTGCCGCTTTTGCTGGTTTTAATGGTGGCGAATGCGCGGCCATCAGGTAGCCTACGTATATCTTCCCATGCTAGATTTCTGATTTCCGTTTTACGCATACCAGAATGCACCGCCCATAAAATAAAATCCGCCAGCCACTCGGACTTTTCTTTTGCCTTGGAATACAGGGCTAATACCTCGTCAGCCTCTAGGAAGCGTTGGCGCGAAATAATACCTGTAATGCGATCTGAATTATTGCAGGGGTTAGATTGGATAACGCCGGAGCGAATAGCATCATTAAAAATAGCCCTTAGGGTATTATAAGTGCGCTTAACGGTCGCAGGATTGAGCGTTTTACGTTGCTTGGCAATCCAGTTGTTTACATCGCTGGTGGTGACACCATCTAAAGGCTTGTTGCCAAAGGTGGGGTTTAGATATTTGTCGACATGGAATTTAAGCGTCTTGTAGCTTTTCACCCTTGTTTTTGCGCGTTCAAGCCACTGTGCGCCATAGGATGTAAAGGTAACCATTGGTGTTTCTTCCAATTGCTCCCCTCTATCTGCTTTGCCCTGTAGCTCGTCACGCCTGTCTTCAAGCTGCTTCCAGTTGAATGATGATAGTTTGCCCAGATTGATTTCTACATAGTCACCCTTGCCATAGGTCTTGCCGCCATACACGCCGCCATTGGTCATGCATATTTTAACGTAAGCACTTTCGCGGGATATGCCCCTTAGAATGCCAATGTTATGCACATAGCTTGGCCGCTTCATGGGTTTGGGCAGGCTGGTATAGAGGCGCTCGTATTCAGCGTATTTTTTGGGTCGCCCCTTTAGGGTTGCCAGTGGGGTATCAGTCATATAGATTTTCCCTGTGGGGTTTTTATGGGGTCAGTATAAATCACCTGCTATTTTTGACAAGAAAAATCCCCCACATATCCCCCACAAAGAACGCAAATAAATACCAGTATAGCCATATATACCAGAGAAACAGCCGTTTATATGAACTTAGGGAATCTGCGGAACTAAGGAAACAAAAGGAACATCAATAACGCATGATTATAACCTTCGGAGGGCAACGCTCTATCCAGCTGAGCTACGAGTCCACTCGGTCACAATTACCAACTAAGCACTGGCTTGGCTAGCGGATTTGGGCGATTTGCAGGAGATAGCGGCTAGAGGTGGCCAGCGCTGGTGTATCCGAGCTTTTACAGGCAAGCTCAGCGGAGACCAAAAGCGCCAGCGCCCGCGTAATCGAATCGATGCTCCAGTTCTGGATGTGGCGGGTGAGAACAGGCACCTGCCGGAAGAAAACAGGCGGGCGGATGGCGGCGACCACCTGATCGGCGGAATAGCCCGCCAGCACTTGGGCTTTAAGCGAATAAAGCCGGTTGAAATAGCGCTGCAGCGCGCGCAAATACGCCACCGGCTGCATCCCCTCACGGGCAAACAGCATCAGCATTTTTTCCAGCGCAATCACGTTTTTATCAGCCACGGCGCTGACAATATCATCGAGATTCGTTTCGCGGTTATAGTCCACCAGCGCCTGCACATCCGCCAGCGTCACCGGCTTTCCACCCGCATAGGTGATGATTTTTTCCAGCTCCTGATAGGTCACGTAGCGGTCATTGCCGAGCTGGCTGGCCAGATAATCGCCCACCTCGCGGTCGAGCGGCAATTTGGCCTCGTCGAATGCTTTGCGGATGAGTCCCTGAATGTCGCGCACCTCATCGCGGTAGCAGGCGAGCGCGGCGGCCACGTCGCTTTTTTCAAACCAGGCGCGAAGGCTGGAGCGGGGCGTCAGCTCGTCGGCCATCACGATGAGAAACGTATCGGCATTAAAACAGCTCGCGGCGCCGTCGATGATTTTGGTGAGTTTGTCGCCGCCATCGCGGATGAGGATGACCCTGCGTGGCGCCATCATGCTCACCGCGGAAAGCTCGTCAGATAGCAGCGCGTGGTCGGCAAGCAATGAGGATTCAGGAAGTTCGACGAGTGCAAACGGGTCAAAATTCGCGCCCAAAATCGCCGCGGTCATTTTTTTCGCACGGTCGCGCACACCGCCGCTGTCCGGCCCATAGAGCAGCGCAGCCTTATGCACGCTATCGGGTTTTTGCAGGAAATTATCGACGAGCTTGGGAGCAATTTTCATATGCGCCTCACGCCGTCAGCTCATCGAGATAAATATCCATCCGGTGGGCGACAATCTGGGCAAGGAAGTTGAGCAGTTCGATGCCTTGGCCGGGGTGGAAACGGTCTTTATAGCGCACGCCAAAGGCCAGCAGCACGTGTTTGTCCACCAGCTCCATCTCAAGGCGCAAAAGCGCGCAGGATTGAATCAGCGAAGTGCAATCGGCAAAAATATGTTCGTAGCCTGCGGGTGGCTTCGCGTGGACATCACCCACCAGCAACACCGGTTTGTTCTTGCCGAGCGCGGCGTCCACCGTGTAAGGCGGGATGAAAACGATGCCCGAAGCATGGTCGCCGTGATAGCCGTCATAGGCGTGGGCGGTTTCCGATTCCATCGCAAGGCGCACCACATCGACATCGAACAACCCCACGAGGTCGAGGGTCAACACTTCCAGCAATTGTTCCAGCGTGCGCGCGCGGATCAGGCGAAGCGCGGCGTGGTGCACCTGCGCCTGCACCGACATATTGTCGCGGCAGAAATCCACCAGATTCTCATATTTGGTCTCGAGGCTCTTATTGCCAGTCTGCAGGTGCTTGACCATGTAATTTTGGAAGTCGATGACGCCATCGCCCAAATTTCGTTCCGGTGGCGTAACTGACAACAAAAGGTCAGAGTTTTTTTCCAGAAATTCCGGATTGGCCTTTAAAAATTCGCGCACCTGCGCCGGCGAAATTCCGCTAATGGCTGCATCGGCCTTGGGCGATTTGGTGCGCTTGGTGGTCACGCGACTTTCTGCCCGGATTTTTTAATGTCTTCAACAAACGCCGCAAGACCCTTGTCTGTCAGCGGGTGATGGATGAGCTGGCGCAGAACCGATGGTGGGATGGTGGCCACATGCGCGCCCATTTTCGCCGCATCGATGATGTGGTTGGGGTTGCGAATAGAAGCGACCAGCACTTCGGTTTCAATGTTCGGGTACATCGAATAGATCTGGCAGATGTCGGCGATGAGGTCCATGCCGTTTTGACCGATGTCATCCAAACGCCCCACAAATGGCGAGATGAATGTTGCACCCGCTTTAGCAGCCAGCAGCGCCTGCGCCGCCGAGAAGCAAAGGGTGACGTTGACCATTGTGCCTTTGGAGGTGAAATGTTTGCAGGCTTTCAGGCCATCCCACGTCAGCGGCACTTTAATAGCGATATTTTCAGCGATTTTGGCCAGTTTTTCGCCTTCAGCGATCATGCCCTCGGTGTCGAGCGCCGTTACTTCCGCGCTAACGGGGCCATCGACAATCGAGCAGATTTCCTTAATCACTTCAACAAAATCGCGGCCTGATTTGGCAATTAGAGTCGGGTTGGTGGTCACGCCATCGAGCATGCCGGTGGCAGCGAGGTCTTTAATGTCTTTGATTTCAGCAGTATCAACAAAAAATTTCATGGTCTATTATCCTTGCATTATATGAATATGACCCGACGATAACGAGATAGCGAAGCTTTGGCAATATGAAACCCAGCGAAGCGCCACTTGGCGCACAAATAGAAGTATTGCTGCCCACCGCCGCCCCGCACGGGTTTGATTATCTGGCGGGTAGCCATGGTCTGCAGGCGGGCGATATCGTCACCGTTCCCTTCGGGCGTGGGGAGTCGCTCGGCGTGGTCTGGGGCAAGGGCACGGCGAATCTTCCGCCCGCAAAAATGAAACCGGTGGCAGCAAAGCACAGCGAATATCCACGGCTTTCAGATGCGCTGCGCGCGTTTGTCGATTGGGCGGCGTGGTACAACTGCGCGCCCAAAGGTGCGATGCTCAAAATGGTGCTTCCCATTGCTGAAGTGGTGCGCGAAATGAAATCGCGGGTGAAAATTGACACGGCGATCGATCCACAAAAATTCAACCTTGCGCCGCTGTCCGATACGCAGAAAAACGGCGCCGACACGCTGGAGGAAAAACTCGGCAAAGGGTTTTCGGTGACGCTGCTCGATGGTGTGACCGGCTCGGGAAAAACCGAAGTGTATTATGATACTATCGCCAAAATATTGGCCAGCGATGCCGAGGCGCAGGTGCTGGTGATGTTGCCGGAAATTGCGCTTTCGGTGCAGTCGCTTTCGCGCTTTGAACAGCGCTTTGGCACCGCGCCGCTAGTGTGGAATTCCGAAATTACGCCTGCGAAAAAACGCGCGACGTGGCAGGCCATTTCACAAGGATCGGCGCGGGTGATCGTCGGCGCGCGTTCGGCACTTTTTTTGCCGTATAAAAAACTTGCGCTCATTGTGGTCGATGAAGAACACGACCAATCCTACAAGCAGGAAGAGGGCGTTATTTATCATGCGCGCGACATGGCGGTGGCGCGCGCGCGGTTTGAAAAATTGCCGGTGTTGCTGGTGTCGGCGACGCCATCGCTTGAAAGCTATTACAATGTGAAGCAAGGTAAATATGCCGAGGTGTCGCTGCCCGCACGTCACGGCGCAGCGGAAATGCCCGATATACACATGCTCGACATGAAAAAAGTCCCCGTAGCACGGGGGGGCTTTATTTCAGAACCTCTGAGAGAGAAAATCGCTGCGGCCGTTGCCGCCGGCCATCAGGCAATGTTGTTTTTGAACCGCCGCGGCTATGCGCCGCTGATGCTGTGTCGCGCCTGCGGGCATCGGTTTCAATGCCCCGATTGTTCGTCGTGGCTGGTGCTACATAAGGGCAAGCCACGGCTGGAATGTCATCATTGTGGCTACAATTTACCCGTGCCTAAAACCTGCCCAAGCTGTCAGGCCGAGGATAATTTTGCGCCGTGCGGCCCAGGCGTAGAGCGCATCAGCGAAGAGGTAGTGGCGTTTATGCCGGAGGCGCGCGTGGCGGTGATGGCTAGTGACAGCAGCGAAAATTTCAAAGGCGTGGAAGAAACCATTGTTGCGATGGCGGAACGAAAAATCGATGTGTTGATAGGCACGCAGATGATCGCCAAAGGCCATCACTTTGCAGGCCTTGCGGTCGTCGGTGTGGTTGACGCCGATCTGGGGCTGGCGGGCGGTGACCTTCGCGCTGCCGAGCGCACCTATCAACTGCTCCACCAGCTCTCTGGCCGTGCGGGTCGGGAAAGCGTGGCGGGCAGCGTGTATCTGCAGAGTTATTTTCCCGAGCATCCAGTGATGCAGGCGCTCATCTCAGGTGACCGCGACAAGTTTCTTGCGGCGGAACTCACCGCACGCAAAAACGGCAACATGCCGCCTTTTGCGCGCCTTGCCGCCGTCATTGTTGATGGCGCAAAAGAAAACGAAGTACTGCAAACGGCAAAGCAGCTTGCCGCTTCTGCTGGCCACCACAGCAACAAAGCCCTGCATATTTTGGGACCTGCACCGGCGCCACTGTTCATGCTGCGCGGCAAGTTCCGCTATCGTTTGCTCGTGCAGGCCGACAAAAATATCAACCTGCCGGAATTTATGCAAAGTTGGCTGGGCTCGGTGCAACATCCATCATCTGTGCGCGTCCGCGCTGACATCGACCCGCAAAGCTTTCTCTAGGCCACTTTAATTAAACTGATAGTCCGTCCGTTTTGGATAAAAAATATCCATAATCCGGCAGAATTTCAGTGCTTTCCCGGAGTGTAGCGCTTCACTGGGAATGGTGGCCACTGCGCCTCCAGATAGCGTCTGTATTTCACCATCGACGCTTAATTCAAACTGCCCCTCTATCATATGCGTCACCTGCTCGTGAGGGTGGCTGTGAGCGGGCAAAATAAAGCCTTCATCGATCTCCCAAAAAGCAAATGTCATATGCTCAGAATGCACAAATCGCCCGCGCATCCCCGGCAAAATTTCTATCAGGGGGAGGCTTTCGATGCTTTCCAGCCATTGAATTTCGGAGGTTGACCTTGCCATAAAGCCTTATCTAGCCTATCTAAAGCAGAAAGTCACTCATGAGATAATGGAATGTCGAAATTTCTTGAATTCATAGATACACAGGTTTTGCTGCTCGATGGCGCGATGGGAACGCAAATTCAGGGCGCTGACCTGAAGGTGGAAGAGGATTACTGGGGGCAGGAAAACTGCTCAGAGATCCTGAACCTTTCGCGCCCGGATTTTATTCGGGGCGTCCATATGAAATATTTCGCCGCTGGCGCGGACGCGGTGGAAACCAACACGTTTGGTGGCTCGCATTTGACTCTTGGCGAGTTCGACCTGCAGGATAAAACACTCGAGATCAACCGTGGCGCAGGTGACGGTCGAAACAACGGGCACGATGCTAGTCGGCAGCGATATTGCGGCGGCCACCACCATCATGAACGCGATGGATGTGGATGTGATGGGGCTGAACTGTGCCACCGGCCCGCAGGAAATGGCCGAGCATGTGCGCTATCTATCGCAAAACTGGCCGCGCAAAATTTCCATTTTGCCTAATGCTGGCCTGCCGGAGCTGCATTGCGGCAAGGTGCATTTCCCTCTGTCACCAGATGAAATGGCGCGCTGGCTGGAACGTTTCTTAAAGGAAGACGGCATCAACATCGTTGGCGGTTGCTGCGGTACGAACGAAGACCATATTGCGGCGATTAATGCGATGTTGGAACGTCAAGAATTTGATAAAACTGGGGGCAAAAAAAGACCTGCTCCTGTTAAGCGCAGTGTCCATTTTATCCCATCAGTTGCGTCGCTGTATAACAGCGTTGAGCTGCGTCAGGAAAATGCGATTCTGGCTATCGGCGAGCGTTGCAACGCGAATGGCTCGAAAAAATTCCGCCTCGCGCAGGACTCGGGCGATTGGGATACCTGCGTGGATATGGCCAAGGAACAAATCCGCGAAGGCTCGCACACACTCGACATCTGCACCGCATTCGTGGGCCGCAATGAAGTAGCCGATATGAGCGAAATGGTGACGCGCCTTCGTGGCTCGGTGACTGCACCACTGGTTATCGATTCCACAGAGCTTATCGTGCTGGAAGCCGCGCTCAAGCTCTATGCGGGCAAGGCGATTATCAACTCCATCAACTTTGAAGATGGTGAAGAACCCGCGCACGCACGCATGAAACTCGCGAAGAAATATGGCGCAGCGGTCATTGCGTTGACCATCGACGAAGAGGGTATGGCCAAAGACGTTGACCGCAAAGTGGCCATTGCCCATCGGCTGTATGATTTTTGCTGCAATCAATATGGGCTGCCCGCCTCTGACCTGATGATCGACCCGCTGACCTTCACCATTTGCACCGGCAACGAAGATGACCGGAAGCTCGGCCTGTGGACGCTGGAAGCCATCGAGCGCATCCACAAAGAGCTGCCGGATATTCAAATCATTCTGGGCCTCTCCAATATTTCCTTTGGCCTGAACCCGGCTGCGCGCCACGTGCTCAACTCGGTGTATCTCGACCACGCGCAAAAGCGCGGCATGACCGGCGCGATTATCCATGTGTCGAAAATCGCCCCACTGCACAAAATCCCCGCGCATGAAGTGCAGGCTGCCGAAGACCTTATCTATGACCGCAGACTGCCGATACCGGAGGTTGCGTGACCGAAGCGTATATTCCTAAGAAACCCGCCGGAACTTCGGATGATCCTTATGATCCGCTGCAGTATTTTATTGCGCTGTTCGAGGGGAAAACCGCGGCCGCCAGCGAGAAGAAAAAACGCGCGGATACCATTGAAGAGGTGCTCAAAGAGCGCATCATCGATGGTGACAAAAAAGGCTTAGAAGACGACCTCGCCGAAGCGATGAAGGGGCATGCGC
>RFOF01000210.1 GCA_009926845.1 Alphaproteobacteria bacterium | reverse complement strand
AATCACGCCCTTTGGGATCAACCACCACAGGTATGCCTGCTTTTTTGGCGGCTGTGACAAGCGTTTTTAAAACGTTTGGCGTTAGCGTACCCTTACCGTAGTCCGAGAGCAGGAGCGCTTTTGCGCCATCGAGCGCCTCGAGTGCCGACTTTAAAAGTGCGACCTCGATATCAGGGGCGAGATTGCCTGTTTTTTCGGCATCCACACGCAGCATCTGCTGGGCGCCCACGCAATAGCGGGTTTTTGAAATTGTCGGGCGTGTATCATCGATAATGAGCGTGGCATCAATGCCTGCCAATGTGTTTTCGAGCGTTTCCGCCGCATGATCGGCCCCGGCCACAGCCACGAGCCTCACCGCGCAGCCCAGCCCCTTGAGGTTCATGGCCACGTTGCCAGCCCCGCCTGCGGTTACAACCACCCGGTTTTCGAGCAAGACCGGAACCGGCGCCTCGGGCGAGAGCCTGTCGACCGTGCCGTATACATACCTATCCAGCATCACATCCCCCACGCATAAGAGGGGGGTGTTTTTTACTTTTTCGAGGATATCGAGCTGGTTTTCAGTATGGGTCATGCCTTTTTATGTAGTTTTTTTGGCCTGCAAAGGCAAGGAATTCCTTGGTTTTTAATTTTTTCTGATGAATTACATAAAAATGTATTCAGTTTTCATAATTTACTAAGAGGCTTTGTGTATATTTGGGGTTATGAAAACGGTCTGGGCGGCCTGAACCCTCGGACAAACGGCCAAAACAACAAAAACAAAGGCAGTAACCGATGAGCCAAGATAAAAACAAAAAAGCGGGTTTTCTGATGGGCCTGCAAGCTAACCTGGAACGCAACCGTTTGGGTGAGCTCCTGGTTTCCAACGGCACGATTACGACGGAACAGCTGCTGAGCGCACTCCGTATCCAGAAACAGACGGGTTTTGCCCTTGGCACCGTTTTGAAAGAACAAGGCCTGATTACAGGCACCGGCCTCAAAGCGACCCTCATGCAGCAAATGGCATGGCGCGCGATGGCGGCATCGATTGCGTTTGTCATCGGTTTTTCGGCCCTTGGTATCCACTCGGCCCGCGCTACATCGGCATCGCTTGAAGGCGTTACAACCTCGCGCAAAAGCGTACCAGAGGACGGCCTGCAAAAGGTCTCGCTCAACCGTGCCTCGCCAGGTAGCGCCGTTAGAACATACGAGCCTCTTTTTGGTGCTTCCGAAACACGCTCGGCCGATATCAGTCCGTTTACCAAATGGACCGGCATCATGGCGCGCCTCAAAGCTGGCACCGCCGCCCAACATGCGGTGGCCGAATCCAAACCCCTCGAAGCA
>RFOF01000209.1 GCA_009926845.1 Alphaproteobacteria bacterium | reverse complement strand
CCTGTGGGTTGCTGGACGATGTTCTGCTCAACCGCCACCGTACCGTTATTGACGCCAATAGAAACCGCAGGCGCAGCAGCAGCCACGGGAGCATCTGCACCCGATTGATCGCTAGCCATTTGAATTTCCTGTTCTTTTTTATCCATTGGTCGTATTTCTAGCGCCTTCTTACCTTTTAAACACACTTATCCACCTTGGAATATAGCACTATTTATGCCTTCCGTGTGTTACAGTTTTGTGACGTTTTTCAGGGAAATAGGGTTCCGTCGTCTATAGCTGCGGAATAGGCTCTGACTGGGCCTGCGAGGTAATGCGGTGAGAATGTGACTGCATAGGCTCTGGGGCAGTTTTTTCTGCTTTTTTGACCCTCTTGGCATGCCCTGCCGCCAATTTATCCTCTAATAGTTTGAATTCGCCGGAAAAATCATTGATTGCGTCACCATGGCGCAGCATATCATCCGAAGACACGCTTTCTGTCTTGTCTTTTTTCATGCCAAGCGCGGCAAGAGTTTTGTAAGCTGCCTCATGAAGCACTGAATAAAGCGCAGTCATACCGAAATCAAAACCAATCGTTGCATGCAGAAAATCCCAGTTATTTTGGAATTGTTTAGGCGTCTTAGGGTTGCCATCCAGATGCTCCATGGCACCTTTCTCTAGCCACCATTTATTCGGTTTAATACCTAATTTTAAAGCGCAGCGCTTTGAAAAGTTTCCAATAGGTTGATATATTTTTTTTATTAAAATCATATTGGTACGCGGTTCAACCGTTACCGCAATCAATGGCGCCAAAGTGAGCAAGCGTGAGGCCATACCAGTGCCCAACCCCTTCTCTGGCTCTTTGTCGATTGCCTCGTAGCACTCGTGAAATTTAGGGTCTTCGGCAACGGTTTCCTTGCCATACATTTTCTCGTCAAGCCAACGAACCACACCCTTTTTGACTTTTTTATTTTCCATGACCATCATCACAGGAATGATCGCAAATCCACCCGCCATGATGCTGGCAAACCGCCTGCCCCAGGTCGCGCCTTCCTGCAGTTGTGCTGGGTTTTTAAGGATGGGCGCCAGCGCTTTTTTAAAAAAATTGGTCACCGGCTCAGAAAACCACTTTTTGCCCAGTTCTGTACGATCTGTAGCAATCGTAGAGGCCACACCGACGGTGGAATTGAGCAGCCAGTCAACGCCCCGGTAGGTAAGTTCGTTGTGGATCTTATGGCCGGCAGTTTGGTGCGATGCCCCCTCCTCTGGCGCACATTCGACGTGCGGGGAAGGCGCAGGCGAAGGCGAATTCACCGTTTCCTTTTGTTTTTCAACAGCTAATGT
>RFOF01000208.1 GCA_009926845.1 Alphaproteobacteria bacterium | reverse complement strand
GATTTCTTCCAGAAGCCCTTCTAAAATATCGTTATTATCCACAAATTCCTGTGGGCGGCGCATGAGGCGTTGGCCAAAATGTTGGAACGAGGTAGGCGCGATATAGCGCAGGGTGATGAGGTAATTGGGGCCTAAAATGAAGGTCACCGTGCTGGTTTGTGGGTGGGGGGTGTCGGTTTTGGTGATCAGCGCCGCGCTCATATACGCCACGCCATTTTCCTGATAAAACCGGTTAAGCACCTGATTTTTCCAGATTTCCTCGCGGGTCAGAATCTCCACGCCCAGCAACGACTCAACGTGCAGCTCTTCTTCCTGCGAGGGGTTGAAAAGGTCGATCCACGCCACGCCGCCACCGCGCACAGACAGCGTATCCGTGCTTGTGAACACCCCCGCCGCATTTTTCTGGAAAACAGTAATCATGGAGTGAGTTTATACATCCACCAAGCTCAAGCAATAGCAAAAATCGTCATGCTCGGGCTGCCCGCTGGGCAGAGCCGGGCATCCAGCTTTTTATGGATCCCCGGCCAGCACGATGTGCTGCCGAGGATGACGAAGAGGGGGAGGAAAAAGCGCAAAACACGGCTTGACTCGCCCATCAAATATCAATATTCTCCCATTAATACCCATGATTTCCCATTTTATCCCATAAAAAACCATAAAAATTTTGGGCGATTTTGGGCAAATTTGGCGGAATTTGGCTGAAAAACACGTGCAAATTGGCGAAAATTGATGCTGTTTTTATCGACCTATTTTAATCGCATCGACAAGAAGGGCCGCGTGTCTGTGCCTGCGCCTTTTCGCGCGGCGCTTTCGGGTCAGGAATTCGCTGGCATCATCGCCTATAGCTCGCTGATGCACGCAGCGGTGGAAGCCTGCGGCATCGACCGCATCCAAAAAATCAACCAGCGCATTGAAATGCTCGACCCGTTCTCGGAAGAGCGCGACGCGTTTGCCACCACCATTTTTGGCTCGAGCGTGCAGCTTGGGTTCGATGGCGAAGGGCGCGTGATGTTGCCCGAGTCGTTGTTGGTTGCTGCATCACTTTCCGAGCAGGCGGTGTTTGTCGGTAAAGGTGAGACGTTTGAAATCTGGGAGCCAAAAGCGTTCGATGCGCACGTGGCGCGCGCGCGCGAACTTGCACACGACAAGCGCCACCAGCTACGCGCGAGTCCAAGCGGTGAGGGTGGTAAATGACCAGCCACCAAAATTCCCCACATAACCCCGTACTCCTAAATGAAATGCTCGCATGGCTCGCACCCAAAGACGGCGGCGTGTATGTCGATGGAACCTTTGGCGCAGGCGGTTATAGCCGCGCGATTCTCTCCAGCGCGCAGTGCCGCGTGTTTGCCA
>RFOF01000207.1 GCA_009926845.1 Alphaproteobacteria bacterium | reverse complement strand
GGGGCCGCGATGGGCAAGGTAATGGGCGCGTTTGCCGCCGCATCGGTTTTGGGGATTCCGTTCGGGCTTGAAATCGCGCGGCTGTTTGGGTGGCGCGCGCCATTTTTGGTTTTGGCGCTTGGCGCCATGGGCGTTATTGTCATGGCTTGGTTTTTCTTGCCGCGCGGCAAAAACACAAAAAACAGCGGCAATGTAACGGAACAATTATCCTATATCGGCGGATGTTTACGCAATCCAACCGCATTGAGCGCCTTTGCGTTTATGGGATTGTCGATGATGTCGGGATTTATGATCATCCCGAATTTTTCGGCGCATTTGCAAATGAATTTGGATTACCCGCGCGAGCATTTGGGGATTTTGTATTTTTGCGGTGGATTGATCAGTTTTTTCAGCATGCGTTGGGTCGGCAAATGGATCGACCGCACCAGCGCGACACACGCCGCCGTAGGCAGCACAGCATTGTTCATTTTGGTGACATGCGTTGGATTCATTTGGTATCCTAATCCCATTCCGGCGGTGGTCATATTCGTCACATTCATGGTGTCCATGTCGTCGCGCAGCGTTGCCGCGCAAACCTTGGCATCCAAGGTGCCAAGACCGGACGAGCGCGGCAGCTATATGTCCCTGCAATCCAGCGTAACGCATTTATCGTCGGCGATTGGCGCGTTTTTATCCTCGCAAATCCTGACGCACAGCGCCGATAACCGGCTGATCGGCGTTGACCGGCTGGGTATAATGGCAATCGCGGTGTCGATAATCGTGCCGTTTTTGTTTTATTTCACCGAGAAACGGTTGCATATTTCCCGCGGTCATCCGGCGCCGGACCCGGCCGCCTTGGCTTAAAATCGATAGCTGACAAAAGCCGTTATTTTTGCTATGCCTAGCACAGTTTAAAAATGCGAGGATGTAATGGCGTCGTTTCAATATGTATATGTCATGAAGGGTATGAGCAAGGCTTGGCCAGGCGGCAAAGAAGTGCTCAAGGATATTTGGTTGTCGTTTTTGCCGGGCGCGAAAATCGGCATTATCGGGCCCAACGGCGCTGGTAAATCGACCTTGCTCAATGCGCTGGCGCAGCGCGAAGTGGCCATTGTTTCACCAATCGCGGGCACCACCCGTGATGTTCTCGAAGTGCCATTAAATCTTGGCGGATATCCTGTATTGCTGATCGATACGGCGGGACTGCGGGATTTCAGTACAGATGTCATTGAAATAGAAGGGATCAAACGCGCCCGCGCCCGCATTGATACCGCCGATCTGCGGATACTGGTTCTTGACCCGACACAACCCGTATCCGCGCAAATGCAAGATGCCGACATTACCATCTGGTCAAAGGCTGATCTGGCCGCG
>RFOF01000206.1 GCA_009926845.1 Alphaproteobacteria bacterium | reverse complement strand
CGAATATATCCAGCGCTCTTTGCAGATGGGGCCAGTCACCAGATTGCTGGTTTCTTCGTCATACGGCGTGTCATCACTCATGCCATAGACTTCCGAGGTGGATGGGAAGATGATGCGTTTTTTGTATTTCACGCAGTGGCGCACGATGTCAAGATTCGCTTCAAAATCCAGCTCAAAAACTGCTAGCGGATTTTTTACATAGAGCGCGGGGTTGGCAATGGCCACCAGCGGCAAAACCACATCGCACTGGGCTACCTGCTCTTCCACCCAAGCCCTATCAGTGATGATGTTGCCTTGCGTGAAATGAAAGCGCGGATGACCGAGACATTCGCCAATGCGGCTGGTATCGAGGTCCATCCCTATAATGTCCCAGTCGTGATGCTTGAGAATGTATGCACTAAGATTGCTGCCGATAAAGCCATTAACGCCGAGAATCAGAATTTTCATTTTTGTTCCAGAATGTGTTTGATCGTATATTTCGGGCGGCGGCGCAGGTCTTTGGAAATGCGACCGACATATTCACCGATGAGGCCAAGGCCAGCCATCGTCACGCTGATAAGCAGGAATAAAATAGCGAACAAGGTGAACACGCCATCGACCTCTGGGCCAATGAAAATGCGACGCCCCACCATGTAGATAACGAGCAGAAAACTAAAGAATGAGCAGGTCATCCCCACCAGTGTGAACAGCTGCAACGGCACGATGGAAAAGCCCGTCATCAGATCGAAATTATAGCGAATCAGACTATAAAGATTATAGTTTGATTCACCTGCCGCGCGCTCCTCATGCCCGACTTCAATTTCAGCAGGGTTGGCCGCCAGCGTCTGGCTGAGCGCGGTGATGAACGGCGAAGATTCATCGCCGTCTACAATTTGGTCGATGATGTAGCGGCGATAGGCGCGCAGCATGCAGCCATGGTCGCGCATTTCGATGCCGGTGATATGCTTGCGCACAATATTGGAAAGTTTCGACACCGCCTTGCGCCACGCCAGATCATGACGATCACCGCGATAGCCACCGACCACATCATGCCCCTGCTCAATGAGCTCGAGCAGTTTTGGGATATCTTCCGGCGGGTTCTGCAGGTCACAATCCAGCGTCACCACCACTTCGCCGCGCACCTGCCCAAAACCCGCCATGATTGCCGGATGCTGGCCATAGTTACGCATGAACTGCACCGCGCGAATAACATCAGGGCGCTTGGCAAATAAATCCGCGAGCACGGCCTGCGTCTTGTCGCGGCTACCGTCGTTGACAAAAATTAATTCGTAAGTTATGGTGGTAATTTGATTAAGATTTAATAATAATCTGTTCAGATTTGAAAGAGTCTGCAAATATCACATTAAATAT
>RFOF01000205.1 GCA_009926845.1 Alphaproteobacteria bacterium | reverse complement strand
ATTAACGCTTGCCTTGTCCGCAGTAGGAAATGCAACCTATAACGCTTTTTGTTCAGTCACCGGCACTGACCCGCTCGAGAAAATCAAACCTTATGTGGAGCGTATTTCACAATACAGTTTTACCGAAGGCGGGGTACGCAAAACATGGGCGGCGCGGCAATATAATCCGCGCATCGTTGAGAGCCTTAAAGAAAAAATGGCTAACATCGAGTTTAGCGAGGATCCATATCATTCGCTCAATGTCCTTGTTCGCACTCCGTGGGGTGAACTTGCGCTTCCCGATAGAGCCATCAAAGAGCTATCACACCCGCTTCAGCCGCATCTGGATAAGGATTTTGTCGCCTTCATTAATAAACGTGGGGGTGGCGAGCACTTTCTGCTGAACCTGCTGAGCTTTGCTTCCGGCGCGCAGGCATCCGATACGGGCGGTAAAAACGATGTCAAAAAAACCATGGAGTTTGTGCGCACGCATATTAAAAATTTTCCCGAGACAGAAATTACGCATTACATTGAGCAGGCGGCTCTCACCTTATTTCAGGCCATACACGCGCACGCCACTAAAACTCAGGATTTCAGCACACTGGATAGACAAAAAGATGCCGCCGTTACCGCCTATGAAGCGGTGGAGCGTGCTCTCATCGGCGTGCAGCATTTTCCAGGCAATTTTTCGTATACGCTGCGGGATAAAATCGCCGAATCTTTTGCTTTTGCAGCGGAAGACTATCTGACACGCTACGCAGCGCCCACGCACGATGTGCCGTCAACACGCTGGGTGGATGCCTGCTTTCCGCAGACAGAAGTTGAAGCGGCGCTCGAGCAGCACGCTGCCACTAAGCGCGTGGCCACACGCTAGGCATATCGGTTATTCGATGCCCGTTCTATCGATTTCTTGCTGTCTGGATGTATCCGTCACGCGGTGATATACGCCATCAAACCTGGCGTTCACACCACCGCAATTGCTGTTGTCTGACACCGCAAGATAATCTGGGGTAAGCAGTCGCAGCACAACTCCACACTCACGGGTAGAAGTTATGTCTCCTATTTTCACGTGCACACCTGCTGGGGCTATATCTCCTTTGAATTCGCCATAGTGCTTATTGCGCAGGCGTTTCTCGCCATATGCTACAATAGCACCATGCCAGAATGTTACGCCGTGAATATCCAGCCTGTCTCCAGTTGAGACTTTTATTTTGACCGTAGATGGCAAGAAATACGCCGGTTGATCCGTGGGTTCTTTATCGGGCATTTTTTCGCCTTCTTGCCAATATCCTACCCAGTCTTCGGGGTTGATAGCGGGTGATTTCAATTCCGTTACTGCGCTATCTGGCACCCATACGTGCGACAACGATCT
>RFOF01000204.1 GCA_009926845.1 Alphaproteobacteria bacterium | reverse complement strand
CGGCGACCATCGCGGTTTTGCCCGAGGCGGAAGAAGTGGACATTAAAATTGAGGAAAAAGATTTGCGCATTGACGTGTTCCGCGCTTCGGGCCCGGGCGGGCAGTCGGTCAACACCACGGACTCTGCAGTTCGTATCGTGCATATCCCAACGGGTGTGACGGTTCAGCAGCAAGATGAAAAATCGCAATTGAAAAATAAAATCAAAGCGATGAAGGTGCTCCGCGCGCGACTCTATGAGGCGGAACGCGAAAAACTGGCGAATGAACGCTCGGCCATCCGTAAAGACCAGGTTGGCTCGGGCGACCGCTCGGAGCGCATCCGCACCTACAACTTTCCGCAGGGGCGCGTGAGCGACCACCGCATTAATTTGACCGCCTATAACATCGACGAAGTGATGGGCGGAAATTTAGACGAATTTATTGACAAGCTCATCGCCGATGATGAAGCGCGCCGACTTTCAGAATTAAGGTAGTGATTTAACTATGCCATCTATCCAATTAAAAAATAATACATTTTCGGCGAAGGATGTTTTGCTTTCCGCCGTGCTCGACCTGCAGCGCGCGCATGTGGAATCGGCCTCGCTCGATGCTAGAATTCTTTTGGAATATGTGCTCGGTGTGAGCCGCGAACAGCTGCTCATGGGCATGGACAGAACGCTGACGGTGGAACAAGAAGCGCAATATCGCCACCTGATTGCCCTGCGCGCCGAGCGTCGTCCGCTGGCGCAAATTATTGGCCGCCGCGAGTTCTGGGGCGCGGATTTTACTGTCAGCGAATATACGCTCGACCCCCGCCCCGATAGCGAAACGCTCATCGAAGCGGTGCTTGAGCGCGTGGCCGACAAAAACGCGCCGCTGAAGATTCTCGATTTGGGAACGGGAACCGGTTGTTTGCTCTTGACGCTGCTGCGCGAACTTCCAAATGCACAGGGCACGGGCGTTGACATCTGCCCGAACGCGATGGGCGTGGCGCGGGAAAATGCGCGCGCACTGGAGCTTGAAACCCGCGTGGAGTTTGTGGCGTCGGACTGGTGTGAGCAGCTTTCGGGCGCGTTCGACATCATCATTTCCAACCCCCCTTATATCCCGACCGATGACATTGAAACGCTTGCTCCGGAAGTCAAAAAATTTGAGCCGCTGCTCGCGCTCGACGGCGGAAAAGATGGGCTGGACTGCTATCGCACCATCACCGCGAAACTGCCCGCACATCTCACACCAAGCGGCTTTGCCGCATTTGAAATTGGCATCGGCCAGCAGCGCTCGCTGGAAATGCTCGCAGAAGAACACGGTCTGAAAGTGTCAGCCGTGAAAAAAGATCTGGGCGGAATTCCCCGTTGCTTAATTCTAACCCTCACTAGTTGATGTCATTCCGAGCGAAGTCGAGGAATCTAAGATCCTTCGA
>RFOF01000203.1 GCA_009926845.1 Alphaproteobacteria bacterium | reverse complement strand
GCGTGGGCCGCTAAAACGTCTCCCATGGTCAAAGTAGCTGAGCCGGGAGCAGGCGTTCTGAAAGGGATTGCAAATGACGCTATTCAATTTGTTCAAAAAAATCCGCGATTGGCTGCGTTTACAGATGTCGCGTTTGGGGCAGGCTATGAAGGACTTCGCCAAGCGGTTGAAGAAAACGTAGATCCCTCGAACCCAAATAAACAACTCTACAAAGAGTTGCTTCCGATGGGGGCCTTCATGGGCTTGCCTTTGGCAGCAGCTAATTTGCCTAGCGTAAGAGGCGCAAAGTTCGTCCATGACAAAATTCGGTCGGCTTCTTCCGGATTGGGCGAAATAGAAAAAGAAACCATCGAAGGACTTCCCGGCGTATATCGTCTGCCGCTAGTTCGTATCGTTCCGACGATGCTCATGAAAAATGCGGAGCGCAAGCTGACGCAGGTTTTCGGGCCTATCGCACAAAGCCCAGAAGCCCAACAAGCTCTCAAGCAGCTCGAAGTTGCATTGGCTGATCCGCGGGTGGCAAATGCAGGGTTCTTGTTGGACGCTGCAGAAAGCACGATGTACGGGCCGCTGTTGCAGCGCAAGGCAGAGCTTTTGAATCAGTTGGGCCCCAAGGAACTCGAAGGCATCAAGCAGCGCATCAGTGAGAATCAGCAAAAGTTGTCTTCTTTGTTTGACAGCTTTTCTCCACAGGCACGCCAGCCGATTGAAGATGCTTTCCGGGCTGCTCAACAGGAGCGCCAATCTTTCTTTGAGAACCTGCTTAAGCAACAAAAACAGCTGACGGATGCAGAAATTATGTCTGTGTCCGAGCGGCTTGGGCCACAAAACATGGACACGCTCAACGATGAGCTGCGCGGAGTCCTGATGGCCAACATGGAGATGGATACCGGGGCGCGCAAACAGATCTTGGAAAGCCTCGGGTTTCGCCAGGGCTATGCTCCTAATGGTTTGCCGACGGCCACCCGGGAAAACGGGGCCTCCTTGTTCCCTGCAGTGGACATGGAACAAGCAGCTAAGGCGCTGATAGACAAGTACCGGATTGAGCGGCCATCGCTGCGCACCCCGCTGCCAGAGCCTGTAGCTATGTTGGACAACTTCATGCGGGGGCAACTAGCTTCGCGTGAAAGGCTAGAGCGGGACTTGACCAAGAGTCTGGTGGATCAATCTTTTGATGACCAGCTTTTGGGAGCAAACAAGAGTTTTGATGAGGAACTGATAAAAGTTGCAAAAAACTCTGCTCGCCAACTTGTTGGTGCTACAACTGAAAAAGTAGCCAAGTTAAAGGGCCAGAAAAAGCTGTCCCTCAAAGACATCATGGAGATCACCCAAGGCAAGGGCAAAGTCGCCGATGCCGAGGGCAATGTCGATATCTTTATCACTCCCGGCACTTCCGTTCGCATCAACCCA
>RFOF01000202.1 GCA_009926845.1 Alphaproteobacteria bacterium | reverse complement strand
CGCTTGCATGTCGGTGGGAAAGCCCGGGTAGAGGTCGGTCATGATGTCGATGCCGCGAATTTTTGTGCCTGCCTGTACGCGGATACCGCGTTCGGTTTCGCTGATGATTGCGCCTGCGGCGGTAAATTTTTCCATCACCGATTGCATGTATTCCATGTGTGCACCGACGAGCTCAACATCGCCGCCAGTAATAACGGCTGCGGCAGCAAATGAACCTGCTTCGATGCGGTCAAAAACGACGCTATGTTGCGCTGCGTGCAGGCGCTCTACGCCCTCGATATGCAACTGCGCCGTGCCGATGCCGGTGATGTTTGCGCCCATAGAAATCAAGCAGTTAGCAAGGTCGGTAATCTCGGGTTCGCAGGCGGCGTTGCGCAAAATTGTCTGGCCTTCGGCGAGGCAGGCAGCCATCAATAAATTCTCGGTAGCGCCGACGGAAACTTTGTCAAACGTGATGTTCGCACCGCGGAGTTTTCCCGCCACGCTCGCGTGAATGTAGCCATCGGCCAATTCGATTTTTGCGCCCATTTGCTCAAGGGCTTTAAGGTGCAAATCAATTGGGCGGGTGCCTATCGCGCAGCCGCCGGGCAGCGACACTTTAGCCGCGCCAAAACGCGCGAGCAGCGGCCCGAGCACCAGCACCGAAGCACGCATGGTGCGCACCAGATCATATGGCGCGGTGAGGTTGTTCACATTGCCTGCGTTTAGCGAAATGATGCGCCCACCGCTCCCCGCGTCGCCCTGCATGTTGAGCGCCACGCCATGCTGCGCGAGCAAATTCGCCATCGTCACGATGTCGGCGAGGTAGGGCATGTTCGACAGCGTCAGCGTCTCATCCGTCAGCAAACACGCAGCCATCAGCGGCAGCGCCGCGTTCTTTGCGCCGCTAATTTGGATGGTGCCTTGGAGCGGATTGCCGCCGATGATGCGAATTTTGTCCATGTGCTAAGCAACTTCCTTTTTGCCCGCTTCTTTGCCCGCTTCGATGCGCGGCAGGGTCACGCCTTTTTGGCCTTGATATTTGCCTTTGCGGTCACCATAGGAAACTTCGCACAGCGAATCGCCCTTCAGGAACAGGAACTGGCACGCGCCTTCATTCGCATAGATTTTCGCGGGCAGCGGCGTGGTGTTGGAGAATTCCAGCGTCACATGGCCTTCCCACTCGGGCTCCAGCGGAGTGACGTTGACGATGATGCCGCAGCGGGCATAGGTCGATTTGCCGACGCAGATGACCAGCGTGTCGCGCGGGATGCGGAAATATTCCACCGTGCGGGCGAGGGCAAAAGAATTTGGCGGGATGACACACACCGGACCCTGACGATCGACAAAACCATTGCTGGCAAAGGATTTAGGGTCAACGGTTGCCGAATCGATATTAGTGAAGATCTTGAATTCGTCAGACACGCGCGCG
>RFOF01000201.1 GCA_009926845.1 Alphaproteobacteria bacterium | reverse complement strand
AGCATCGTTGACGACTTGTTCCCACTGGTCGCGCTGCTTCAAACCGGCTCTGAGGCCCCAGTATGCAAGGCGCATTTCTGCTAAGAAGAGATCGTGCGCGGCATTGGTGACATCGCAAAGCGTGTCGCTGATGGTTGTGTCCATCCAGGCGAACACTTCGTCCAGTTCCTTTTGCTTCACGCGACAATTACCAGCATCGCTAGCGTTGGAGAGCAGGTCCATTAGCTCAGCAAACTTGCTGCCGAATTCTTTGCCGCATTTAGAGATGATCAGAGCCTCATCGCGCATCAGACAGCCCTCCGAAACGCGCGCTCATTGGACAGAGGACGGCGCAGGACAGCGCAGGTGGAGCGCAGAACTTCGATGGGCTGGCGCTTTTTCAGGTGGGCGGTGAGATCCCACGCTGTCTGCTCAGCAGATCGGGACAAGTGGGCGGTCAGGTCGAAGGCGGGCATGTGTGTCTCCCTGTGTTGGAGGCACATTGCAATATGCAAACACGGTTGGCAAGACAAAACTTGCAGTTTGCAAAACTATTTTTGCTAGGCTGTCTTTTTGCGGGCAAAAGTCCGTAGATTTTCGCGTGCTAGGTCTTTGAGTTCGTCAGGCACGTTTGCCCATATCTCCAAGATGGAATTGTCCAGATGGTTTGGATCGTGGTCGAGGATCATCCCTGGCTTGGTTTTCAGAGCAGGGGCCAACTTTTGCAGCCATTTCAGGCTTAAACCGCGCGTTCCGCTTTCCAGCAGGGAAATTACGGACCCATTTGTGCCAATCAACGCGGCCAGTTCGTCTTGTGTAAGCTGTCTGAACTCCCGCCATGCACGCAGGTTATTCACTGAGGTCTTTTGTTTACGCTTTACCATTCCCTAGCGTCACATGCGTATCGCAAAGGGTCTTTGATGTTTTTGCAAAGAAGGGCTTGACGAACGTACTTTGCGGATTGCAAAGTGCGAAACATGGCAACTAAGCGATTTACCTCCGACGAATTTGAAACGCTGTTCGGCAGAACGTCTGAGCTGGCGAAGAAGTTGCACCTGTCAGAAGGCACGGTGGGCGCGTGGAAGACGCGAGGCGTCATCCCTGCATTGCGCGTGCTGCAATTGGAGCGGGTGACAGGCATTGCCCGCCACAGAATTCGCCCTGATTTGTATCCTAACCCAAGCATGGAGAGGGCCGTCTAATGACCCCTCAGCCCATGCAGGATACTGCAAATAGCGCGACCATGAAAACTGATTTCGCATCCGCTGCGTTGACGCCCCCCGTTCAACGCGCGGTCAACGCAGGTCCGGTTAACGCCCCCCCTACCGGACCTGCGCCCTTTTCCCTGACACACGACCCGTTGACGGGGCTTTTGATTGAGCCCCAGCCGCGCAAGCTGGCCCGCCACATAATTGCGGAAGTGGCTCAGGCGTATCGCATTTCAGTGAATGAGATACTCA
>RFOF01000021.1 GCA_009926845.1 Alphaproteobacteria bacterium | reverse complement strand
TGCACGACGAGGTCGTTGACGCACATGGCAACGAGGTCGATGCCGATGGAATCATGAATGCCAGCGGCTTGCGCGATTTTGAGTTTGGTGCCGACGCCGTCAGTGGAGGAAACCAGCAGCGGATCTTTATAGCCTGCGTTTTTCAAATCGAACAGCGCGCCAAACCCACCGAGGTCATCCATCGAACCTAAGCGGCGTGTGGCCTTGGCCAGCGGTTTGATGCGCTCGACCAGCGCTTCGCCTGCATCAATATCCACGCCTGCATCTTTGTAAGTAATTGTCATGAAGTTGCCAGTTGTCAGTTGTCTGTTGTCAGTATAAGCTTTCACCATCTTTCTAAACTGGCAACTGACAACTGGCAACTGGCAACTTAACCCAATGCGCTACAAAAATATCATTTTGGCCGCCCTTGTGCTTTTTTGCGCAACGTCTATCGCCTATTCCAGCCAGACGCTGGTCAATGCTGAAGTGTCTGTGGACGTAACCGGTAAAGACGCCGCTGATGCGCGCTCACAGGCGATGGCCAAAGCGCAGGTGGACGGGCTGCTCGACCTGCTCGGGCGTTTTACCCTCCCCGGCCAAGCGCAGGAAATCGTGGCGGGGCTAGACCCGCGCAAAATGGGCGCTATGGTGCGCGGTACGGAAGTATTAGAAGAGAAAATCGCAGAAAATCGTTACCGCGCGCGCTTGTTGGTCAGCTTTGATGGCGACGATATCAGCGCGCTGGTTAGCCAAGCGCATACCGATAAAACTAAAATTGATGTCGCGCCGCCACTGGGTGCATTCCTCATCATTCCTGCTTATGAAGAAAATGGCATTCCCATGCTGTGGGAAGCAGACAATGTGTGGCGCGCAGTGTGGCGCAAGGTGGGGATCGAGATCAATTCTGGTGACGTGGTGGTTCCTTATGGCGATGCCAAAGATGCGGCAGCGCTCGATGTAGCTGGCGTTTCCTCTGCCACATACGCTTCCATGGTGCCACTGATTTCGCGCTATGGCGTGTCGGACGTGGTTATCGTGCAAGCCAAGGTGACGCAAAATCCAGACTTGGTTTTAGAAATCGTCAAACGCCGTTTCAACCGCACGCAAAACGAAGTGAACCTTCTAACCTATCGCGCAGACCCTCAAGAAACAAAGGACATGCTGCTAGCGCGCGCCGCGCGTGACATCGCGGAGCGCATCCAATTCAAAAAAACCGAGGAACTCTCTGATACCAAAAATGCCCTCGGCGGCGAACGCCATGAGATCATGATGCTAGCCAATATCAGCACCCTTTCTTCATGGACAGAGCTGCGCAAAAAACTCTCAACCCTGCCGATGGTCGATAAAATCGACGTGCTGGCTATTTCGCCGCAGCAGGTGGATATTATGGTTTATTATCGCGGAACGCCGGAGTCACTTGTAGCTGGCATCAACGCGCAAAAAATTCGCCTCGTGCAAAATCCTAACTATTGGGTGATATCTCGTGATTAATAATCGTCGGCTCCAATTTTGGCTTTCCGTTATCATTGTCATCCCCATCATTGCCAATCAGTTTTCGGGGCTTATTTCGTCACTTCCCGAATATATCACCACGCTGCAAAAGGATTATGGCAAAGACATTGCCAAATGGATGAACGGCCTGCCGATGTTGCAGACGGAGAATATTCAAAGCTCAGTCGCGGATTATTCCGGTGTGGCGATTCGCTTTGTAGAACAGTGCGTGGCCAGCATTTTTCACTCCGGCATGGCAGTGGTCAACGCCTTATCGCTGCTGTTGATTACGCCGGTGGTGGCCTTTTATTTGTTGCGTGATTGGGATGCGGCTGTCGCGCGCCTCGATAATTATTTGCCGCGTGCGCAGGCTGATACGATTCGCACGCAGCTTTCCATCATTGACGCAACGCTTGCGGGATTTATTCGTGGGCAGCTCAATGTCTGCCTCATTCTCGGCATTTATTATGCTATGTGTTTGTCTATGCTCGGCTTGCAGTTCGGCATTTTGATTGGTTTTATGACCGGCATGCTTGTTATCATCCCCTATGTTGGCGCGCTGTTCGGTGCCGCTGTGGGGCTCACCGTTGCCTTCTTCCAATTCCCCACCTATGACGCGGTGATGGTGATGCTGGTGGTGTTCCTCATCGGGCAGGTGATTGAGGGTTATTTGCTCACGCCGCGCCTCGTGGGCAAGCGCGTGGGGCTGCATCCGGTGTGGATTATTTTTGGCATGCTCGCGGGCGCCGCACTCTTTGGTTTTGTTGGCGTACTCATTGCCGTTCCGGCTTCGGCGGTCATCGGTGTTCTCATTCGTTTTGCCTTGGAGCGCTACCTCGTCAGCAGCTATTATCGCGGCGAAACTGCGCTTAAATAACCATGTCGCAGATTCCCCTCTCACTTCATTTGCCGCCTGTCTTCTCTCTCGATAATTTCTATGTCGCCGCCTGCAACGAAGAGGCCTATCGCTTTATTCTGTCATGGCCGAACTGGCCGACGCACGCGCTGCTGATTTACGGCGAAAAAGGCGCGGGCAAAACGCATCTGGGGCATGTCTGGGCTGAAAAATCCGGCGCAGCGACGTTTCATGCGTCCGAGATCACCGAATTTTTCCCGCCGCGCAGCGCGGTGCTGATAGAAGACATTGAAGAGATACCCAGCGAAGACGTGTTGTTCCATCTGTTCAACAGCAGCAAGGAAGACGGGCTTTCGCTGCTGCTGACCAGCAATCTGGCCAGCGGCCAGTTCCCGTTCTCATTGCCAGACCTTACCTCGCGTTTGTTGTCCATCCCTGCGGTCAAAATCTCTGCGCCCGATGACAACATGGTGGCCGCAGCCCTACGCAAGCAATTTTCCGACCGCCAGCTGAAGGTGGATGACGACATCATCGCCTATATCCTGCCGCGCATCGAGCGCTCGCTGTCCGCCGTGCATGCGCTGGTTGCCACCCTCGACCGCGAAACGCTGGCCGAAGGTCGCCGCCTCACCATCCCATTCGTGAAGCGGTTTTTGTAGGTTTTAATCCTACCCCAGCATCTGCGTTATGGTTTTGAGCATTTCGTCGGTGGTGGAGATGACCTTGGTGTTGCTCTGATAGGCGCGCTGGGCGATGACCATGTCGGTCAACTGCGAGGCTACTTCCACCGTGGAAAGTTCGAGCGCACTACCTTGAATTTTACCGGCACCACCCTTCCCTGCCTGCGCATAAATAGGGGTTCCCACCTCGCCATTTTGTTCAAAAAGATTGCCGCTAAGTTCGGTAAGCAAATTTGGATCGTGAAACACGGCCAGCGGAATTTTATACAGTTTGTGAATGCTGCTATTGTCATACACCGCTGTTACATAGCCATCCGCATCAACCGACACATTGGAAAGCTTGCCCGCTACCGCACCATTAACTATGACTTGATCGGTGGTGTATTCGCTATCGACCTGCGACATGCCGTCGGCCTTGCCAATGACCGTTGCCCCGGGTGTTCCAAAAATCGCTCCGGCTGTTCCCCAATCTATCGTGATGGCGCTTGGATCGCCGGCAGCCCACAACACGTCAATCGCAGAGGAAAGGCCAGCATCAACGCTATTTAATGTGCCATCACCATTAAAAACCATATTTCCATGTGCAATTTGGCCATCCGTGGTCGTTACTTGCGATGGGGTTTTGGCATAGACCTCAACGGCCCATGTGTTATCCGCAGTTTTCAGGAATCCAACCGTAAGTGTGCGCGTTACTCCAACTTGTGTGGTCACCCCACTGCTATCCACCTGATCAACCAACTGCACCACATCTATATCGCGGCCATAGTTAGCCTGCACCGCGCCCGAGGCCATGTTTTTTGCGGTGATGATGGGACTATACGCTTCGGTTGGCGTAGTGGCGGTAGTGGTGTAGGCGGGTGTTGGGAGACTCACTGATACGGGCATTTGCGTGATACCGGTAAACGTTCCTAGCGTACCAAAATCAAATTTTGTGGTGGTAGGTTCAGTAGTGCTTTCCCAGTCAATAGAAACGGGTTTAAGCAGTGCGGGGCTAGCGCTGGCCAGCGTACCGGTGGAGTTAAATGTCAGCGTGCCATAGGCCACTTGCCCATCAACGCCAGTGGCAGAAACCACATCGGCAGCCACGGGCGCATACAACTCTACTGCCCATGTATCTGCCGCTGTTTTGAGGAAAGAGGCAGTAAGTGTGTGCGATGCCCCAGCGCCATCGAGAACACTAATGGCGCGAGAAAAATGCGGTGTGATAAGGCCAGAGGCCATGCTTTTTGTTGAGCTGGTCGGGCTATAATCTGGTGTGGTGATAGCAAATTCATCAAACCCACTATCTACTTGTCCAATTCCATTGGCCGCGGCCACCGTGCCAAAATTAAGTGAGAGCGTTGTCGATCCGCCAACCGCCCACCCCGCCGTTACAGAGGACGAAAGGCCAGAGCTGACCGAAGCAAGCGTTCCGTCACTGTTAAAAGTAAGTGTCCCATACGCTATCTGCCCATCGGCTTGTGTGACATCAGCAGCGGGTTGCGTTGCGACCTCCACTGCCCATGTGTCTGCTGCAGTTTTGAGGTAATTAAAAGCTAGAATATGTGTTGTCCCCACATTATCTATCACCTCTACCTTGTCGATAAAATGAGGAGCCACACCGCCGCTAGCCATGCTCTGCCCCGTAATCGTCGCATCATACGTAACATTATTATGCGCAGCCGGAGAATAGGACGTTTGTGATGATTGCAAATTACCGCTGAGGGCAATGCTTGCCGTGGGCAATGCTACCTCAGTTACTTTTAAATTGGATTTGATGGTAATGCTGCTATTGGCAGTGGCTATTTCTGAAGCTTTGAGTATTGCTTTGATGCTAATAGCATCTGTTGCCGTGGAAACACCATCGGTCGGCGAGACATTAACCGCTGTCAGCGAGGATTCACCTGTGCCAGCCGTCACACTATCGCCCGACAATTCCGTCGGCAGATTACCGTTGATATGCCGCACCTATAACGCCCCCTGGAGAATAGGCCGTAGCGGTTGAAAATCGCGATATCAGCGTTTGAAAATCGGTAACCGCAGATTTATAGCCCACCGTGTTCTGGTTGGCGATATTGTCTGAAATAATGCTGATCTTGCTGCTCTGCGCCTGCAGCCCAGCAATCCCAACACTCAGCGCACCGTAAATGGTCATTTGCCCCTCACCTATCTTCAAAGATTAGGGAGGAATCAGCAATAGTCGTGCCAATAGATTGACATTGACACCCTTGTGGTATTAAAATACATTAATCTTAGATAAGCAGGCAGGGAGAAATCATGTCAAACAATATTGAATACAAACTCGTTGAGGGTGCACTAACAGTCAACATTAAACCTCACGAAAATTGCGCGGCGTTTACTACGGCCGACACAAGTATTGCCATAACACTCCCTCCTAAGTCAGCAGGTTTCAACGAAAATTATCAGCAGCTAGAGAAATCCGCTAAACAAGTCATCTTTGTATTAAATCACCAATTAGGCAAAACTGACTTTGCTTCAAACTTATTCCACAATGGAGACTATTCTTTAGTCGTTCGAGACACTAGCCCCGAAAAACTAAAACCCGATCTAACAAAAATACTTGCCACGCTTGACTCAGATAAAAACATCACAAGTGCCTATGAGATTGCCCAGAAAGAAGCTCAGGATACTGAAATTCAGGAACAAAAAACATGGAAAATCTCTGTTGGGAAGATTTACTCTGCCATAAAAAACCCCGCAGCAGCACAAATACAGACCACACCCGAAATACGAAGCACTCTCGAGAAGATGTTAGGCGCAATCAATAGGCTTCTTGGACGCAGCCCAGCACCCCGCTAGCACCCCTTCAACTGTGGAAGATGTGGTTTAAGCGCCCGCGAAACGGCGGGGGCGCTCCCATTAGGCGAACAGCTTGGAATATGAACGCTTAGCGCGTTTTTTCCAGTGGCCACGGTGATAAGGCATCCACGCCCAGAATTTCCGCGCAAACAACGGTGTCTTGCACGAAGTTTTTCGGAACGCCGCCGCCAACCATCAGCAGGCCGGAAGTGCCAGCCTTGATCTTGATGTCGGTCAGTTCGCGGAAGTCCGCAATGCTGTCGATGGTCATGTACGGTTTTTTCTTTTTCATGCGCTCAACCTGATGCACAACAAGGCCAAAGCCAGCGGAAGAATCGGTGAAAGCTGGGCAGAAAATCGGCACGCCGTTTTCATACGCGCGCTGAATGAGCGAGTCTTTTTTCTTGCCGTTCTTTTGCAGCCATTTGCCCATCTCGTGGATGAATTCGCGAGATGAATATGGACGTGGCTCGAGCTTGTCAGCAATTTCTTTGATGGTGTGGTCGCAGGCCTGAAGCTGTTCTTCGTCGATGAAGGTGTCATAGATGCGGTCGATGTAGTTGTCGCGCAGCACCTTGTCATCCATGAACTGGTTGCCCTGATAATGCTTGAAACCAAGCGCTTCAAAGAAGTCCATGTCCACGATGGAAGCGCCGGTGGCCACGATGGCATCGACCATGTTGTTTTTGACCATATCGACATACATTTTCATGCAGCCACCAGCCGACGTGCTGCCCGCGAGCGTCAGGAAAATGGAGCATTTTTTGTCGGCGAGCATCATGTTGTAAATCTCGGTCGCCTTGCCCAGATCGCGGCTGGTGAACGACATTTTTTTCATCGCGTCGATGATCGGGCGCGCATCAAATTTCGTGATGTCGATATGCTCAACTTCTTTGGTGAGGAGTGCTTGTTTCGGCGTTGGTTTTTTAGCGGTCGATTTCATTCTTTTGTTCCTTTGTTTTCGTGGCGACGTGGCGCGTGGTGCGTGATGACACCACGTCACCACGAATCACGATTACCACGAATTAGTTTGTTCCAAAAATACTGAGCAATGGCTTATCAGCCACTTCCACGGTCGCATCCGAGCGGAAACCGTTGAAGTTGGTGCGCATGGTCGCGCCATACGCGCCCAGCTGGCCAATTTCGATCCAGTCACCCTCGCGGATGTCCGACGGCAGAGTGAATGGGCCGTGCATCACATCCAAGCTATCGCAGGTTGGGCCATAAAAGCTGAATTCCTGCATCTGCTGCGACACTTCACCGCCCATGCGAATCGCACGAACAGGATAGACGAACGCAGGCGTTCCCGCATCAAACAAGCTGCCATACACACCATCGTTGATGTAGAGCATGCCCGCTTTGCGCAGCTCTACGCGAACAAGCGTTGAACCACCTTCGGCCACCAGCGCGCGGCCAGGCTCACACACGATTTGGCAGCTTGCAAACAATGGCTCGGCTTTCAGCGCTGCACGGATAGTTTCCATGTAGCTGCTAAGCGATGGCGGCGTCATGCCCGGATAGACGGAGGGGAAACCGCCGCCAATGTCGAGCACGTCGAGCTTTACGCCCGTTTCGCGCACGAGGTTTGCCGTCAGCGCCATCGCGGTTACATACGCGCTAGGGTCCATGCACTGCGAACCCACATGGAAGCAAACGCCGAGCTTGGCGGCCACTTTGCGGGTTTCAATCAGCAGCTCCGCCGCATCGTGGGTTGCTACGCCGAATTTGCCGCACAGGCTCATCGCCGCGTGTTCATTAGGGATGGACAGGCGCACATAGAGGTTCAAATCACGAGCATAACCAGTGACTTGCAGAATTTTGGTCAGCTCTTCGAGCGAGTCGAGCGAGTAGCTGCGCACGCCGTAATCATAGTACGCGGCGTGGATCGCCTCGCGGCTTTTGACCGGATGCATGAAATACATCTCAGCGCTTGGCACGTTTTCCGCCACGAGCTTCACCTCGCCAAGCGACGCCACATCAAAATGCGCCACACCCGCTTTGGCAAGCGTCGCCAGCACGATAGGGTCTGGGTTGGTTTTAACCGCAAACAGCACGTCACCTGGAAACTGTTTCAAGAACCACTTCGCAGTCGATGTAATCGTCGCTGGGCGCACGATATGCACCGGCATATCAGGGCGCGTGGCGAACACAAGCTGATCGACCGAGCTAAATTTCGTTTTGGTTGCACGAAGCCTACCTTTGGAGGGAGCTTTGGCAATCTGGACTGTGTGGGAGGGGTTCGAAACTGTGTTTCGGAGGGAGCCGGGAGGCTCAGTAGTGCTGTTTTTCATCTAACTTAATACCATATAGTTGGGGTTAACCGCTACGGCTCGTTGATAAGGAACCCAACAAACCGCTTGTTAAAGCATTGTTTTTTAATAAGTATTTGCACAAAAACCCTATGCGTTGTTAAAGAAGGTGATTCTCATAACAAGAATCAAGCAAACAGTATAGTAAAAACTGCATTCACACTATCATTTTTTTCAAGTTTTTTCCCTAGCCCCTCAAGGGGTTGCCACGGGTTGGCCTGTGATGCGCTTTTTTGCTCAATTTTGGGGAAAATAGCAGCAGATTCACCCTCCTTGGAGCAAAGAGTTGACAAAAATAAACCCTTGGGCGATGGTGGATGTCCGTTTTAACAACCTCCACGGAGTATCGACATGGCACTGGATATATACGAAAGCGCAAAAAAAATTGTTGGCAGCGTTGTTCAAGAAAACACAATAGATGGAAACTATGACTTGGTAACAGATATGCGACAAATCGTCGCAACCGGCTTAGAAATGGCACTGATAAAACAAGCCTATGGAGACAGAGTTTCCTACCCTGATACAACCATGCAACAATTCATTCAGACCCATCTTACCCGTTCTATGGAAAAAGCATCTTTTAAAGATGCCCAAACCCGAGGCAAGGTAGTTGCATCGACTTGGAGGGCAATTGACCAAGCTGCGGATTTCCTTAGCGAGACTCCAGCACTTCAAGCCCCTAAAGTAGCCAACTCTACAATCGACATTGCCCAAAAAGCGAAAGAAATTACAACCGGTATTCTGGTGCAGCTCAACAACCATGAAATGATTGACCCAGATGATAAAACCCGTCTCAAAAAAGCCATTGAACGTAGACTAATCTCGCAATTAATTGAAGGTGCTTATGGCGAGGAAGCTATTGATGTAAAAAACGCTAAAATAGGCACTAGCAACGAAATCAATGCTACTTTGCAACACATGGGCCTAATCGACAAGACGCACACCTTAACTGCTCAGCGAACCCGAGACGCAGTTAGTAAGGCAGTTACCGACATTGGCGGCGTTCTAAAAGGTGGCATAGGGGCGGCATAAAATTAGAAGATTTACTATTTTACGCTGAAATATCTTGGAATTGCAGTGCTCCTGCGTGTTGTTTTGCGCGCTGATGTCATTTCATTAGGATTAGCCTATAAAAACAGGTGACAAGCCCATAAAAACCCGCTACATCCCTCTGGCAAAACACACCTCGTCACTCCCGCGCAGGCGGGAGTCTACTCGCAAAGTAATACTATATTTTTTTTGCGAATGGATCCCCGCCTACGCGGGGATGACGGGCTTTAACATAAGGTTTTGCACATGATCGAGATTAAACAAGCCCTCACATTCGACGACGTTCTCCTGCGCCCCCGCGCATCAAACATCCTCCCCGCTGACGCCAACACATCGACCCGCCTGACGCGCGAAATAACGCTCGGCATTCCGCTGATTTCCTCGGCGATGGACACCGTCACCGAAGCCCGCCTCGCTATCGCTATGGCGCAACATGGCGGCATGGGCTGCATCCACAAAAACATGACCGCCGAAGCGCAAGCCTCGGAAGTGGCGCGCGTGAAAAAATTTGAATCCGGCATGGTGGTCGATCCGCTGACCATCGACCCCGAGGCCACGCTGGCTGACGCGCTCGCGCTGATGGGGCAAAATAAAATCTCTGGCATTCCGGTGGTGGAAAAAAATGGCAAGCTGGTTGGCGTACTGACCAACCGCGACGTGCGCTTTGCGTCTGATATGAGCGAAAAAATCCGCGCGCTGATGACCCACGAAAACCTCATCACGGTCACCGAGAATGTTGACAGCATTGAGGCCAAGCGCCTGCTCCACAAGCACCGCATCGAAAAATTGCTGGTGGTAGACAAAGACTATCGCTGCATCGGCCTTATCACCGTTAAAGACATTGAAAAAGCGCAAGCCCACCCCAACGCCTGCAAAGACGAGCGTGGCCGCCTGCGCGTGGCCGCTGCCGTGGGCACCGGCGCTGATGGGTTCAAACGCGCCGAGGCGCTGATTGCCGCGCAAGTGGACGTGTTGGTGGTGGACACCGCGCACGGCATGTCGGCGGGTGTTATCAAAGCGGTGAAAGACATCAAAGCCGCCTATCCGAATGTGCAAATTATTGCAGGCAACATCGCCACTGCCGAGGGCGCGCAGGCGCTGGTGGAAGCTGGCGCAGACGCGGTGAAAGTTGGCATTGGCCCAGGCTCCATCTGCACCACGCGCATCGTCGCAGGTGTGGGCGTTCCGCAGCTCACCGCGGTGATGGAAGTGGCCGAGGTCACCCGCAAAAAGGGCATCCCGCTCATTGCCGATGGCGGCATCAAATATTCCGGCGATTTGGCCAAAGCCCTTGCCGCTGGCGCGGACTGCGCGATGCTCGGCAGCCTGTTTGCCGGAACGGAAGAAAGCCCGGGCGAAGAAATTTTATACCAAGGCCGCAGCTACAAAGCCTATCGCGGCATGGGCTCGATGGGCGCGATGGCGCGCGGCTCCGCCGACCGCTATTTCCAACAGGAAATCACCGATAAACTCAAACTCGTGCCCGAAGGCGTCGAAGGCCGCGTGCCGTTCAAAGGCCCAGTTTCCGGCGTTATACACCAACTCATCGGCGGCCTCAAATCCTCGATGGGCTACACCGGCAGCCCGACTATCGCGGGGCTGCAGGAAAACGCCCAGTTCGTGCGCATCACCAGCGCTGGCCTTCGTGAATCACATGCGCATGACATCACGATTACGCATGAGGCACCGAACTATCGAGCGGAGTAATTTATATTGTCATCCTGGCGAAGGCCGGGATCCACGTTTGTGATTAAAAAAAGACGTGGATGCCAGCCGGAGTTTACCCCGTGCGACGACACGGGGCTGGCATGACAAATTAAAAAGGATTCTTATGATTCGCATTTTATTATTTTTTCTCCTCCTCTCCTCTCCCGCTCCCGCGCTGGCGGGTGTGCGCGGTGCGCCCGATGCCGTGGTGCGCCATGTGTATGATGTGGCGATGAAGGCCGATGCGCTCGGCGAGCAGTGGAGCAAAGCCAAAGAAGCAGGCAACGCCGAGCTGGCCGACACGCTTTTTACGCAATATACCGAGGCGCAAAAAACGCACCCGTTTTGGAACATCGGTGAACGCGAAAAATATTTCACTGAAAAGCTGGCCGCGCTCGTGCGCGAAGACAACTTCAACCACCAGCTGCACGGCACGCCCGAAAAGCTGACCTATGACCCGATTTCTGATGCTGCCGAGCCCAATGTTTCGGGTGTCTCTATCTCCACCCCACTCATCGAAAACAACGTCGCCACCGTGCGCGTGGGCTTTGCCAACTGGGGCGAACAAAAAACGCTGGTCTATTCGCTGGTGCAGGAAGCGGGCGCGTGGAAAATTGATAATATCGTCGCCATCAACAAAGATGGAACGCGCGGAAACGACCTGCTGCAAACGCTGACGCCGCCACCCTCACCCACGCCCGCAAGCTGATGTTCACCCGCACCTATTTTCTCATTGGGCTCACGGTTTTAATTGCCGTTCTCGCATGGCAATATCCACACGCTATCGACAGCACTCCTGAAAAAGCGCGGCTGATGTATCTGTCCATCTGGGCGATTCTCATCAGCGGCAGCGCCCTTCTCACCCGCCGCCTGCCGAAAGAAAAGTTTTTCCAATATGGCCTCGTCTGGACAGCTATTTTTTTGGCGTTGATGGTGGGGTATAAGGTGTTTAACTCCTAACCCCGCAGGGTAAAAATCGCTTTCAGGCCGGGGTTGTTGTCGGCCAATTCAAATGTTCCGTGGTGAAGCGCGGCCACTGCGGCAACGAGGCTCAGGCCAAGGCCGTGGCCAGTGGTGTGGCGGCTGGCGTCAATGCGGAAAAATCGCTCTTTCGCTTTTTCTAAAAATTCAGGCGCGATGCCCACACCATTATCGGCCACCGTCAGCACCACCTGCTCATGTTCCTTGCGCAATTCCACTGACAATGCGCCGCCGCTTTGCGTGAATTTGCAGGCATTATCCACGAGGTTCATCACCGCCTGCCCCAGCAATTGCTTGTCGGCTTTTATCAACAATTGCTCAGGAAGCGTAAGGCTCAGATGCAGTTTTTTCTCGTCGATGATCGGCTCATAAAAATCCAACACATCCTGCACCAATTGCGCAAAGTCGATGGGTTCAAAAAGCTCGGTGCTCGAGCGCGACTCGGCCTTGGCGATATTCAAAATATTTTCAAACATTTCAATCAAACTATCCACCCGCTCTACTTGCCACTGCACATGTTGGCGGGCTTCCTCATCGAGCGACTTGCGCTCTAAAAGCGCGGAAAGGTCGAGCCGCAGGCGGCTAAGCGGCGTGCGCATATCGTGGGCGACGGCGTTAGTAGAGTCTTTCACGGTGGCAATCAGCGTGCGGTTCCAGTCGAGCATGCGGTTGATGTTGGCGGCAAGCGTGTCGAACTCGTCATGCGAATGCTCGCTGGCAATGCGGTGGTTCAAATCGCCCGACATCACCTTGTCGCACGCGCTGTTGAAACGACGGAAATGGCGCGCGAGAAGCCAAATGATGAGCGCGCTGGTGGCCAGCGATACAATGAGCGCAAGCGCCACATTTTCCAGCAGCGCCTCGAACAAATTCTCACGCAAATCATCCACGCGTTCAAGGTCGTAGCCAATGAGCAATTTTACCCCCCCGGGGTATTCTGAAACGCTGACCAACAGATGTACGCCATCAGGGGCATCGGGCTGATCCACCGTTGTTTCTGCATAATCACGCCCATGAAAATCAAGCTTTGGCCATTCTTTCAGATTGCCGGTGAGCGCGCCGTTTTTTTCCTTGAGCAACAGGAAAAGATGCTTGTCGTGCAAATTCTGCGAAAGCCCCTGCAGCAGCTCTTTAACATGAGCCACGCCATCATGCTCCATCGCCTCGTCGATGCCTTCTTCATGCGCGTCGATAATAAGGCGGATATCCTCATAAGCCATCTCCACCGTTTGCAGATAAATGATGATGCGCTGAGTGATGAACAGGGCGCTGAGGATGCAGAAAATCGCCGCACCTGCGCGGAAGGAAAAACTACGAAGAAATGCGCTAGTCTTTTGCACTGATCTTATATCCCGCACCTTTGATGGTTTTTATCATCTGCCGCTTAAAAGGCTTGTCCACCTTTAGGCGCAGCTTGCTCATCTGCGCATCAATGAGGTTGGTATTGGGGTTGAAATGAAAATCCCAAACCCCTTCAAGCAGCATCGTGCGCGTGACGAGCTGATCCTCGCGGCGCATCAAAAATTCGAGGAGTTGAAATTCTTTGGTCTGCAGGTCAATTGCCTGCCCTTCCCGCGTCACCTTGCGCGCAAGCAAATTCATCTCCAGATCACCCACACGCAAAACACTTTGCTCTGCCTGCTCCGGGGCGCCACGACGGGCGAGCGCCTCCACACGGGCAAGCAGTTCACCAAATTCAAAAGGCTTGGTCAGATAATCGTCGCCGCCAGCGCGCAGGCCTTTAATACGCTCTTCCACTTTGCTGAGCGAGCTGAGCACCAGCACTGGGGTTTTGCTGCCGCTTTTGCGTAACGTTTCCACCACCGTCAGGCCATCAATCTTCGGGATCATCCGGTCAACGACCAGCACATCATATTTTTCTTCGGTGGCAAGGAACAGGCCATCCATGCCGTCTACCGCCAGATCGACATTGTGCCCCGCCTGTTTCAGCCCATCGGTGATGAACTGGGCGTGGGTTTCATCGTCTTCAATAATCAGGATACGCATGCAGTATGCCTTATAAATGAAAATGCCGCGCACCAGTATATCCGATGCGCGGCACAATTCCAGACATTAGCGTCAGATTACTTCGCAGCTTTAGCGGCTTTGATGCATTCTTTGATCGCGGCTTTGTCGCCTTTATGTTCAGCTTTGCACGCTTTAACAGCGGAAGGAGCTGCTTTTGCAGCATATGCACCAGTAGCGGTGGTAGCGAGGATAGCAACAGCAAGAAGAGCAGGAAGGGTACGGGTAAAAGACATAAAATCTCCATAAGGTTTTGGGTTGAAAGTGACCAATGTGGATCACGTATGTATATATAGCCCCCTGCACCCTACGCGGCGCTCACACCCACCTCAATTTTTTGCAAGGTTGCGTCAACAACGCTACTGCGCTAGAACCAACCGCCTATCCCTAACCCCTAATCCCTATATATACAATGACCCCCGGCGCGCGCATACAGGCAGCCATCGAGCTGCTAGACCAGATCCTCACCGCATGGCGGAGCGAAAAACGCATCCCCGCCGACAAGCTCCTCGACGGCTATTTCAAAGGCCACCGCTATATCGGCAGCAAAGACCGTGGGGCGATTGCCGAACTGACCTATTGGACGCTGCGCCACAAGGCAACCATTGAATGGTGGCTGCAAAAGATTGAATTTCCCTATATGACCGGGCGGTCGATGGCGTTTGCGGCGGTGCTGCTGCGCGGCGACCAGGACGCGCGCACGCTGCAAAGCATCACGCAGGATAGCCGCTTTTCCCCGCAGTCGCTCAGCAAAACCGAACTCAAACTCGGCGAGGATCTGGCGGGCCGGTCGCTGACGCACCCTGACATGCCAATGCATGTGAAGCTGAACTACCCGCAGTGGATGACCCCGCTGCTGGAGCAAGCGTTTGGCGAGGATATTGAAGAGGCGATGGAGGCGATGAGCGAGCAAGCGCCCACCGACCTGCGCGTCAACACGCTGAAAGCCACGCGCGAAAAACTCATCGAAGAACTCCGCAAGGAAGGGTTTGAGGTTGAGCCAACGCCGGTGTCGCCCATTGGTGTGCGCCTGAAAAAACGTGCGGCAATCTTCACCAGCGCTACTTTTAAAAAAGGTTGGTTCGAAGTGCAGGATGAAGGCTCGCAGATGGTCGCCGTGCTGACCGACGCGCAGCCGAGCCACAAAATCATCGATTTTTGCGCGGGCGCGGGTGGCAAGACGCTTGCCATTGCTGCAGCGATGGAAAATAAAGGCCGCCTGATGGCGTGGGACGTTTCAGAAAAACGCCTGTCGCAGATCACCATCCGCCTTCGCCGCGCAGGCGTCGGCAATGTGCAAACGCACGTGCTTTCCTCTGAGTCCGACCCGTTCATCAAGCGGCATAAATACCTCGCCGACCGCGTTTTGGTGGACGCCCCCTGCTCTGGCACCGGCACATGGCGGCGCAACCCCGACCTCAAATGGCGCTTCACCCAGAAGGATCTGGACGAGGTTTTAGACCTGCAAGAACGCATATTAGAGAGTGCATCCCGCCTCGTAAAACCGGGTGGAAGGCTTATTTATGCCACCTGCTCGATATTAAAAAGTGAGAATGATGAACAGGTTAGCCGGTTCTTAACCAAAAAAGAAGATTTCAGGGTTGTCTGCGCCGAAAAAGTATGGAATAAGTCTTCAGTCGATGGAGACGGAAGCACCCCTTCCTATCTATCCTTAACCCCACATGAAGATGGGGTAGACGGGTTCTTCGCCGCAGTGTTTGAACGGCTTCCCGCTAAATAAGAAGAAGACAAATGAACAACCAGGCACGGTTAGTTGAATATTTATATGACTGCGACGGAACGATTTTTTGAAATGGCTAGGCAAAAGGCGCGGCGCATAGTTTACGCTACGAGCAAGCCTTTTAACGTAGCCATTTCAAAAAAGCGACCGTCCCTCTGGGTTGCGTCCCAGCGGGCATTCGCTTCGTTAAGCCGCTTGCCTGTAGAGCACGGCTATAGGCTTCGCGTCTTGCCTAGCGCCTGCTCCGCTGGGACAGCAACGCAGCCGCATAAATATTCAACTAACAGTGCCAAGGAAATCGAATGCTGAAATCCTATGTTAAGGCCTTTTTGGCCGACCTTGCGACCTATTTTAGTGAGTTATTTGGGGGTATTGCGTCTATCTACACCCGCTTTTTCCATACCCGCAGCCTCATCATCATGTCTGAACACAAAGTTAAGCACATCCCTATCAACGGGCATGTGCAGTTTGTGCTGCTTAGCCTTGCCATTGCCAGCCTCAGCTGCTCTACCTACTTCACCGATCGCTTTTATTCCGTCAAAGCGCAAGTCAAAGAGCAGAACATCACCATCCGCTCGGTTGCCAGCGACCGTGTTGACATGAACTTCGGCAGCGTTCTGCGCCCCACCGTTTTGGCCACTGGCCGCCGCAATGCTCAACTGTCTGACCCGATGCTCGCCATGTCTGGCCCTGACCCGAAAGCGCTCTATGCTCATATTGCTAAGCTCGAACAACAGGTCACCGCGCTGAAAACCAGCAACGAGGCCATCATTCAGCACGTCAAAGAAAAAACCGCGAACAATATCGACATCCTCGAATCCATCATCAGCAAAACCGGCCTCGACGAAGAAGAACTGAAAAAAGTGGCCAGCAAAACGGATAAGCCTAAACGTGCAGAGGGTGGCCCTTTCATTCCTGCGGATATGTCTGCTTTGCCACAGAAAGACGCTGAACAAATGCTTTCGAGCCTCGATGAGCTAGAATCACTGCGCCAAATCGTTAGCAAGTTACCACTGGCAAAACCGGTTTTAAATGCAGAGCCACAAAGCCCTTTTGGCCATCGTGTTGACCCATTTACACGCAAATTGGCGTTCCACTCTGGCCTTGATCTCTCTGGCCCCGCTGGCTCCAAGATCCGCGCTACCGCGGCTGGAAAGGTCATTGCGGCTGAACGCGATGGCGCCTACGGCAACAAGATTGACATCGACCATGGCATGGGCATCGTCACTCGTTATGGCCATTTAAGTCGCATCTTAGTCACTGCCGGCGATCAGGTGGCCATTGGCCAAACCATCGGCATCCAAGGCAGCACAGGCCGCTCTACCGGTGCCCACCTGCACTATGAAGTGCGTTACAAAGACCAGCCCATTAACCCTAAAAACTTTTTGAATGCGCGCCGTTATGTTGCTAAAAACTAAAAAACCCGAAACGGCTATGGCCACCCTGAAAAAGGGCATTGTTCCTAGTGTCTTTTCAAACGATATAAACCTGCTTGGCACCATCGTCAGCGAAGGTACGATTGACTTCGGCGGAACGCTCGATGGCAGCATTCGTTGCCAGTGCCTCACCGTTCGCGCTGATGGCAATGTGTCTGGTGAAATTTTTGCCGAAAGCGTATTTGTTTATGGCCATGTTAAAGGCACCATTCGCGCCCGTGATGTGCATCTGTTCTCCACATGCCACATCGAGGGTACCATCATGCACGAATCGCTGTCGATGGAAGATGGCGCTTATCTCGATGGCAGCTGCAAACGCTTAGACCGCACCATCAGCGCCGATGCTGTGCCTGCGCCTGACGATACCAACACCCGCGAGATTCTTGAAAGCCTCCGCCTCGTCAGCGTTTAAAGTATTTTATTTAGCCCCGTGCTTCGTTATCCTGCGGACTTAAGCTTGCTCATGTAGCGCCGCTACACATCGCTGCGCCTCACCTTGGCTGCCTAGCACAGAATCAAAATAAAATACTTTATACTCTCTAAGATTATGCAATATACCTCTTGCTAAACATAAAATATTTGATACATCTCTTTCTCCTTTCGCGAGGACTGTGCGGTCGTGGCGGAATTGGTAGACGCACTACCTTGAGGTGGTAGCTCCGCAAGGATTGGAAGTTCGAGTCTTCTCGACCGCACCACTTCGCTTCTCGAAGCGTTGAAGGTCATATGCAGTTAGATGTTCCTCTGGTGAAGGTCTCCCAAGGCAGCAATTTGTGCCAGCTGGCTGCTGCACTTATGGTCAGGGCCTATTATGGTGAAACCATAGATACGCTCGAAGCCGAAAAAGATATCCTGAATTTATCCCCCTTTACCCAAGGCAATAACGAACGTCATAGCCAAGGAACCGCATTATGGTTGGCGCAAAAAGGATATAGGGTTTTCTTTGCACATCATGATGTAGCAGTTGTAGATCAGGCAGTCGAAAATGCATCTTTAGCAAAACTAAAAGAAATATATGAAACCCTGCCGGCGGACGAAAATAGCTACCGACGCAAGAAATTGAGTCTCGACATTCAGGTCATGGAATCAGGAATTTCCCTTTCGCATACCCTTCCTACGCTTAAAATGCTGGAGCATAACTTAGCGCAGCGTGTTCCCACAATTTGCATCGTAAAACAAAGCGGCCTGTCTGGCGATCCTTCCAAAAATTTCAATCATGCCATCGTCATTACTGGAATTGATGGAAGTGATTTTATTTATAACGACAATAATTTTGACACTCCCCAGCGCGTCAACCAAGACAAGCTGCTGCAAGCATGGTACATCTGCGGCGCATATACCATAACGGCGACGCAGCAATAAGTATGGAATGGAAAATATCTGACAATTTGGTGGACTATGAAGCGGCGGTTACCGCCATGGAAAACCGCGTGGCGGATATCATCGCGGGCAGCGCCGATGAAATGGTCTGGCTCCTCGAACACCCACCGCTTTACACCGCGGGCACCAGCGCCAAACCATCCGACCTTATCGACCCCACCCGCTTTCCTGTTTTTAGCAGCGGGCGCGGCGGCCAATTCACCTATCACGGCCCGGGGCAGCGCGTGGGCTACGTGCTGCTCGACCTCAAAAAACGCGCCGCCCCCAAACAGCCGGACATCCGCCAATTTGTGCAAAAGTTAGAAGGCTGGCTCATCGCCGTTTTGGCAGAACTTGGCATCGAAAGCTTCATCCGCGATGGTCGTGTTGGTGTGTGGTGCTTGGATAAAAATGGTCGCGAATGTAAAATCGCCGCGCTCGGCATCCGCGTCAAGAAATGGGTCACATACCATGGAATCTGCCTCAACCATTCAACTGACTTATCGCATTACAGCGGCATTGTCCCCTGCGGCATCAACAATTATGGCGTGACGTCACTTGCCGAAATGGGCGTGGATCTCAGCACCGCTGAGCTCGATGTGCTACTGCAAAAACATTTTGAAATTGTTTTTGGCTAATTTTAATTGTCATCCCGGCGCAGGCCGGGATCCACGCCTGCACTTACGCAACCAGCCAAGTGGATCCTGAAACAAGTTCAGGATGACAAAAAACTAAGCCGCAAACTCGATGAGCACCTGATCCACGCTGACACTCTCTTTTTCAGCGATGTTGATTTTCTTCACCGTGGTTTCATGATCAGCGTAGAGGACGTTTTCCATCTTCATTGCTTCAATTACCAGCAGCTCTTGGCCAGGCTTGACCACTTCGCCTTCTTTGACCTTCATATGCACGATGAGGCCAGCAATCGGCGCGATGACCTGATCGCGACGAATCTTGCTTTGTGCAATCGGCATGAACTGCGCGAGCTCAGCCACGCGCGGCGTGCGCACACGCACAGGCACGTCTGACCCACCGTAAGAAAGCAGATAACCTTCTTGCAGGTGTTTTATCTGCACCGACACGTGCGTATCGCCATTGATGGTCGCCTGGAACAAACGACGGCCAAGCTGCCACGCGGTTTTAACTGCAATCAATTTGCGGTTCTGCGTGATGAAATAGCCTTGGTCTTGATCCGCGCGCACATACACCGGATAATCTTCGCCATCGACATTGACGACCCAACGCGCACCGATAGCGCGCTCACGGCCTGGAACCTGCCCGCTGATTTTCGCTGCACGCTCAGCATCGCGAAGGAAGATGGTCAGCGCCGCACCGATGAATACTTTGGTGGTTTCCGAGGTCAATTCCGCGCCGATAAAGCCGCCGGGATATTCCTGCTCGATGAAGTTGGTGGTGATGTCACCCTGTGCAAAACGCGGGTGCCC
>RFOF01000003.1 GCA_009926845.1 Alphaproteobacteria bacterium | reverse complement strand
CGATGGAAGCGGAAGAGTTATTCCTCCGGTATTTCTTAAGAACGGCGCGTTAAAGATAGATCTTCTTTCATACTGCTTAAACTTAAAGCTCTGATTGCGCTGCTTCCCATCTTCGGGCTGCAAAATTCCTATTTCCACGAATTTATCCACGAGCTTCTTTGCTGGCGGGTAAGTGGTTTCAATTGCTTCTGCCACGTCATTGATGGTCATTACTGGATTATGGCAGAGGCTATCGAGTAGCTTTAAGCCTTTCACGCGGTTGCGGCCAAGCGCAGCCTCGATGCGTTCCGAGCTTTCACGAATGAGTGTATCCACCCGCCACGCGCGGGTAACCACATCATCAGCGGATTCCTTTACGCCACGGAGAAAATACTTAATCCAGCCCTCATAGTCAGCCTTCACGCGCACGGCATCGAGCCTGCTGTAATACTCGCTGCGGAATTTCTTGAAGTAAAAGGACGGATACAAAATCGGCTCTTTCAACAGTCCGTATTCCAACATCATCAGCACAATCAGCAAACGACCAATACGGCCATTGCCATCTAAAAATGGGTGGATGGTTTCAAACTGGACGTGCGCAAGCCCAACGCGGATAAGCGGCTCACAGGTGCTATCTTCGTTAATGAACTTCTCAAGGTCACGAATCAGATCAGGCACATAATTGGCAGGAGGCGGCACGAGCTTGCCGACGAACACAGGAACTTTTCGGAACTCGCCTGGGGCTTTAGTCTGTCCCCGCGCACCAGCCAGCAAAACTTGGTGGCTCTCCCTGATAACACGGTTTGTTAGTGGCAACCCCTGTTCGCGAACCATATTCAGGGCATGATTGACCGCATCGAGGTAATTCAACACATCCTCAACATTGCGGTTTTCACGCATTTTCTTGCGAGCATTAAACTCAAGCACTTCGGTCAGCGTGGTGTAGATGCCTTCAATTTCACTGGAAAGCACGGCTTCTTTTGCCACGTACACGTCAATGAACTGGCGCTTGCTGGGGATGCGGGTTCCCACCTCGTCGAGCCGCCCCAAGCTCTGCATAGCTTCGCCATAGAGCGAGATCATCTCTGCATCCATCTGGAAGGCTGGCTCTGGTGGCAGAGGTTTCGGCACGAAATGCTCGTGTTCTCCAAATTTCTCATAATGCCCGCTGCGGCTTGCTTGTGTCGTCATTTTAGTCCTCGAAACTATAATAAGGATGGCTTTTCTGGTTAGTTATTATACTTTACACCGATTATCATATAATAACAAGAGGTATTGTTATAGCATTAGCCGATAAAGCTATAATAACAGTGGTTATATGGTCACATATTATACCTTTGCTCGCCTTGAATCTTTGCAAACTTGCTAAGTTACTGAAATACTGAAAAAATATCTTGCATAGCGTCACGGCATAATGTAATGTTTTCACATAATCGAAAAATTACGTCCCAGCCACCGAGCTGGGATTTTTTTTGCCCACACGGAATAAATGAATTTCGTATCCCTAAAAATCCCTAGTTTTACCCTGTTTTTACCCGTTTTCACCTCAAAATGAGGTCAAAAAGTGGTGTTTTTACCTTTTTGGGACTAGGTCAAAAAATCGCACCTAATGATTGAAAGCCTTGGTATTCCTAGCTTTGGAAGAAAATTTGCCCGCGCTTTCATCATAAATGAATCTCTAAAAAAAAGAGGTCAGACAGCATTTGCACCATCTGACCTCTCAAATTCACGCTGCTTCAAGCACTTCTTCGGTAGCAACGGCTTTTTCGGTCGCATCATCAGCCACGCTCAATTCATCAAAGACTTTCTTCTGCGCGACAGGCTCAAGCAATTTCTTTTGCGCCATTGCTAAAGTCTTGCCCATTGCACCCAGCTTATCGGCAATCGTGCTTGCACGGATACGGTCGATCTTCTTCACAATGTCCATTTCCCCATCCTTATTGAAAAAGCGGTTTAGGGTGAGTGCCATCGTGTCGATATGCTGCTCAAGACTTTTCAGAGCCCGCACTTCTTCTTCGGACAGCTTCACATCAGGAAACAATTCAGGCTGGTTGCCTGCATCGGCAAAAGTTTGAGCAACCGCTGCAAGTTCGCTGCTATCAACTTTACCGCTGCGGATCATGCGCCAGAATGGGTCTTGATATTCAGGAGCAACCTTTGAAAGGTAAAATGCCTGGGTGGGTGTCAATATCCCTTGCTCCAAACAGATTTGATATTCAGGTTTTAAGTTCAACAGCGTCAGGCGGTCATGCACACGGAACGGCTGCAAGATGCCAACTGTTTCTGCTAACTGCTCTGGCGTTAAGTCAAAATCATCCATCGCTTTGCGGTATGCGCGGGCTTCTTCCAGCGGTGAAATATCAACTCGCTGCAAGTTCTCGATAATCATCTGCGCTGTCAACGAAGCATCAGACAGCTGCTTGATGATGACTTGGACGTTTTCCAGCTCAAGCAGTTTGCAGGCGCGGTAGCGACGCTCACCAGCAACAATCATGTATTTGCCTGTGCCGTCAGGTCTTACGACAATCGGGCTAATCAGACCTTGCACCTTAATCGACGCAGCAAGTTGGCGCAGTTCGGTTTCATCGAAATGCTTACGGGCTTGCTCATCGTTGGCATAAATCTGATTGAGAGGAAGCTGCTGCATCACATCGTTCGGCGCGGCTTGGTGCAGACAAGTGATTTTCGCAGGCTTGGCTTTCTTGGCTTGTTTTGGTGACGTAGCTTTTTTCTTGGCGGTTGCTTTAGGCATAGGGTTCTCCTTAATTTGGTGGTTGTGGTAGTAGGCTTTAGTGCCTATCCAAATCCTATCTAAATGACCTTTACCGTCCACAAAATTCGACCTGAGAAACTAAAATAATTCGCATAAAATCAACAGCTTAAATAGAAAATGCGCTTTCCAGAAACCAGAAAGCGCATTATACTATGCGGCGACCTATAGAGGATGACACAGGTGCCCCCTTGTCAGCTGGGTGCAAGTCCCGGTAGCCGCTCCATTATTCTTCAAACAAAGATGCTTGTTTTGATTTTGCCTTCGGCTTTTTGGCAACGACATACTCTGGCACTTTCACGCCGAGATGTTCTTCAAACCATTCAGCCACCATGCGGCGGTGACACCATTCATCTGGTTTGCTTGGGTCTTTCTCCCAACATAACAGCACAGGCTCATGACCTTTTGCCAGTTCGTGCAGGTGGTCATAAACTTTTTGCGGATTGAGCGGTTTAAGAATTTCACGAAAATAACGCTCACGAAATTTTTCTTCACAGCATTTATATTCTTCGCTGTTGAACCATGTGCCTGGGTTTAATGCTCGGTAAAGTCTGTAGCCTTCGCCAAGGTTGCGGGGGAATCCGCGAGAGATGATAATCCGACCGGAACCAGTATAGTTCCAGAAATTGCTGGTTTGCATATTCGTCCTTTTTTTGGTGGTTGTGGTAGTGGCAAAATTATAGCAGGAACAAATTACAAATCCAGCAATTTCAGTACCTTAACAATCATTTACCACGGACTCTTTTAAGCAAAACATCGTTGTCATCCTGACTGCTGCGATACTCATAAAGTGGTTGGTCTGGATGCTCTTGTGCGATGATGAGCTGGTCATACGACACATACCGCAACTTCTCATTTCCGCCAGAAGTCACCGAGAAAACTTCACCAGCTTCCAAGTGTTCGCATAGCTCTTTTGCAAACACATTCAGATCGGCATCAACCAGTTCATCTTCTTCCTCATCATGGATGCGAGGGTGAGCAAAAGGGTACATCTCATAACTGCCAAAGCCGACACTACGCTCTGTTTCGTTTTCTACCCATACCTCAACATCATCACCGAAGTGATATTTCACAAACCATTCTTTGAATTTCTCAACGTCTTTGACCTTGAAAAAGTTTGAGCGAAGTGCTCCATACATATCTGCCATAACTCCTCCTATGCCGCTTCGTGGTTAGCAAGGGTATGACCTTGAGCTTTCAAATTCCGCAGCCATTGGCTGAGAAACGCACTTTGCCTGTCTAGCTCTTTGGTACGGACGCGGTCATTCTCATCAATGCACTCGCGATAACCAAGGAAATCTTGCATCGCCATTGGCAAAGCCAGCTTCTTTTCGAGGTCAAGCCAGATGCGCATATCTGGGTCTGGCACTGAATCACCATTCTGCTTGTAGTAATGCGCCAGCGCAATATCCAAGCGGTTCGTGCGACGGTCGAGCGCGTCATAGTGTAAATCCATGAAGCCGCCTGCGGTGAGTTTGCCTGCATCGCCGGGTTTCATGTTCTCAATGTTCGGTATGAGCGCAACGATGCGTTCATAGTTGGCTTTGAATTGTCTGATAGTTGTCATGTTCATGGGTAGCTCCTGTTTTGATTAGTGGATTGTTGCGTTGTCATTGCCGGCAAGGATGCCGAGCCAATTCGTAAGTCGATTATTCATCACGTTCAGAATCTGCTCATTCACGCCCTTCTTTGGCTCACGTGTGTGCGTCGTGCCTCGGCATTTGAACCAGATGGATTCTGGAATTGCTTTGCGCTCATGCAGATCGAGTTTCACGGTCATTTTGTGGTCGGGCAGCAATTCTTCGCCGTGCCGATAATGAAAGCCGATTTCCAGACGCATCACGGATTGCCCGCGCTGCTTTACTTTGATGATGCCAGTCATCGGGCTGGTTGGAATCGTGATGCAATCCTGAGCCGCACTTTCTGCAACCGCAGGAAATACACTGAGTATTCGTTCGTAATGTTCTTTGTAAATGCACATAGTTTTTGCCTCTTGGTTTGGTGGTTGTGGTAGTGAAAATTATTCTAGCTTTTTTACCTTTTATGTAAAGGAAAATCGGCATATATAACTATAAATATCAATAGCTTATACACCATTAATCCGCCTTTCTCTTGGCGTTTTTTAACCGCTCTAAAACGGTTTCATAATTGCGGAGGTGGGCAAAGCTCATCCAGTTGTTGCTTCCGCCTGTGTAATCGCGGCGGTGCTTGCATGAGCGGTAGAGAATTTGAAGGTCGCTACCGCAACTTCCTTGTGCTAACTGCACATACAAATCATCGGTATGCAGAGTGACTTCACCGCTGACCGCGATGCCTGCCTTGTTGTTTCGCAGATCGAAACTGCCCTTGGCATAACCCAAATCGCAGGCAATTTGTTTTAGCAGTGCTTTGCCGCGTCGGTGGAATTGCTCCTTTGCTTCTGCATCGTATGCGACTGGGCGAGAGGCAACTTCAAGGAAGCTGCGCGCAAGTTTGTTGGCACTTAGGCGGTCAACCTGACTATCAATCCATTTTTTGCAGTCTGCCTCTGTATGCGCTTCCCACACACGCTGTCGGATATTGCTCATGTGATAGACGCTGAAATTCTGCGCCTCAAATTGCACGATGCGGTAGCCGCGATATTCCTCCTGAGGGAATTCAAGCACCGTCATATCTTGGTAGTGAGTTATCTGTCCTGGTTTCATAATCTGTTCTCCTGTTAATGTTTCAAATTCAGGCCGCAATTTTCCACCCGCTGCTTTGGCGGCGGTCACAACGGCTCATTGGTTGGGTTGGTTAGGCTATTTCCAGTCTGGCAAAGCCACTTCGATGGTCTTGCCTTCTGGCACTGGCACTTTGCTAATCAGGTAGCCGAGGCGATTTACCCATCGGCATCCACTGGCAAGAAATGGTGGCTCGCCGTCGTTATTATCCATCAGCGTCCAAATGCAGCGTGGGTCTTGCCTGACCACAAATTCATATTCTGCCCCGTAAGTTTCAAACAGGCAGCCGCGCTGATCGGCATCGTTTTCTGAAATATAAACCCAGCCTGCACTGGGGTTGAGATGATTATGCACGAGCGGAAACTGCTCGTTAAATTCATCCTCATTTAGCTGTATTAATTCCTCTGTCATCGTTGCTCTCCTTTGGTTTGGTTGGTGGTTGTGGTAGTAAAAACATTCTAACTTTAAGATAGTGACCGTCCACAAAAATCGGCAGAAAATCACGGTTTTTCAGCATATTATTTGCCCTTAAAATTCAAACATAAACTGGGCGGTTTGTTGCGGTGGCGGCATAGCAATTTGCGGCTCTGGCTCTGGTCGTGGCGGCAGTTCAAATGCAGGCAGTAAGTTGCCTGATACACCATGTTGCTGCATGAGCTTCCATTGCGGTGTTGAGCGTTTATCCCAATGCTCCATGCGCAGCGTATCGCCATGAATGACAACGCCTGGCAATTCCAGCGCAGCTAACTGAAAATACGCCATGTTGAAACAGGTGCGGTTTATGTCTATTGCCTGAAACAGCATCGTGCAGCGCGGATCATGTCCTTCATCACGCAGGGCGTTTGCCGCCTCAATAACCATCACGCCAGCACCGCAAGCGGGTTCTTGGAGGGTCACATAGCCTTTCGCCTTAATCAGCTCTCCTATGCCGCTCATTTGAATTTTCGCCATCATGCGGCTGATATTGCTGGGCGAGAAAAACTCGCCATTGTGTTTATTGCTTATTTCCAGCTGCATATACTGCTCGCCAAGGAAATCTTCCTGCGTACTGCGCAGCGCAATCACCGAGATGCCGTAAAGGGCAACAATCTGGTCAATTTCCTCTCAGTTATATTTCTTAATGGTCGAAAGATAGAGCTCTTCGATACGCTCATAATCTTCGTCTTTCTCCAGCAAGCCCAAATGATAGGGTTGCTGGTGGATTGTGCAGGCAGCAATTTCAATAAAATCACGAAATGCGTCATGCCAATTACGGCGATAACATAATCTGTCAAAGGACGTGCGAAAGGCTTTGCCGCTGTCGGCAATGGGTTTACTCATAAAAACTCCGCTGGTTATTGCGCTTCTAAAAAATCAAGTCATAATGCGTCCACGGCCTCCTTATGGGAGGTTGTGGTAGTGCGCTTTGGGGTGGTACTCTGGCGCCGGTGACGGAGGGTGTTAAAACCCTCCGTCATTTAATGATTACGCCATGCCTTTCGGCAGCCACGTTTTCAGCTTGGCTTGTTGCTCCGGCGTAAACTGCGGCTGGTCAGGATTGGCAAATGCGCCATGCAGCACCGCAACCACATCACCTTTCGGCTTTTTGCCTTGTTCCTTTGCCCATACTTCACCAAAGATGTGTTCGCCAATTTCCAGCACATCTTTCTTCGTCACGCGGTCAAAGAAGTTGGTTTGGCTCGGCCGCCAATGCTTCGCCACATCAATATCCAAGCGTTTGAACACCGCTTCGGCAACTGGCGAAGGCTTATCCTCGATGGACAGCTGCGGCATGAGCGAGCGGGAAACACAAGCGGCGAATAGCCGTTGTTTCACTTCCAAGGACAACTCGCAGAAGGCTTTGAATTTCTCGCCTTCGTCCTTGATGTTCATCCATGCAAGCGGCAAGCTGGCAAAGAGTTTTTCTTCTTCACTGTGCAATGCCGTGCCTGTTTCATCCTCAGACACCATGAGATGAGGGAAGTGATAGTTTTCTGGCTTCACCCGCAGCCAATCCTTGCCGTAGTAGTAGCTATGAGCGGAATTCAGGCTGCGCAGGCACATCATGTAAACCGTTGCATCAAACGCCACCTCAAAGTTCTGCGCCATATACGGACGCTCGACCTGCAGGCGGTAGTTTTTCAAGCGGTCAACCAGTGCCTGGCTATAGGGCATCGTATGCTTGGCAGTATTGCTGACGTTTGCACCTTCGGTGCTGTTGGCAGACTTGGCAGCAGCTTTTTTATCATCGGGATGAATCATGCCCTCCAAGATTTCTACCGTGCCATTATGCTGAATGGTGATGACACAGCCCGACGAAGCACGCTCTTCTTCGGTAAAGCCAGAATATTCTGCCAATTTCGCTTCCAGCTCTTCTTGCTCCTTACGAAGTGCGTCAGCTGCATCGTCGTCATAATCCTCGGCTGCATCCATTTCTTCCATTTTGCTTTCCAGCACTTCTTGTTGTTTCAGCAACTTCTTTGGAATCTCGCCAATCTGGTGTGGATGAAAGCGACCATACTGCTGTTTATCCTCCCAACCAAATTCGAGGCAGATTTCAACCCATTTCCACTTTTCTTTCAACGGAGCTGCAACCTTATTGAGCTTTTCTTCTGCCAGCTCATGAAGCAGTGACAGATCTTCGAGATAGAAAGAATCGCGCTCACCAAATAAATCAGTGCGGAATGCACCGCCTGCCAATTTATAGGTGTCGAGCCCAACAAATTTTGCCAGCTTGTCATCACCGCGCACCATCGTTTCCGTGAGTGCGCTGCGGATTGTGTTTGGCTGTCTGATTTGCCAGCTGTCTTTGAATTGCTTGAACACATCTTCTTGCTTGGCATGGTCATCCGTAATGGTGAACGCCATCAGACTTTCCAGTGACAACTCTTCATCACGATAGGCTTTCATCAGTTTAGGCGATACACGGCCAAGTTTTAAGCGCTGCTCTACGGTGATTTCTGCGACACCGAACCGAGCGGCAATATCGGTAATGGACATTTCTTTCGACAACTTCGCCCATGCTTCAAACTGATCGGCTGGGTGCATATGTGAGCGCACAACGTTTTCGGCAAGGCTGATTTCCTCAGCCTTATCTTCTTCGACAATTTGGCAGTTTACTGCATGGGTTTTCGGCAGCTTTCCTTGCTTCTGCAATAAGTGCAGCGCAGTTAAGCGGCGACCACCTGCAACGACTTCAAATTTATTTTTCTCTTTCGTTTTGATGACGATGAGATTTTCCAGCAAGCCATGCGCGGCGATGCTGGAAGTGAGTTCATCCAAACCCTTCTTCGTGTCAGTTTTCCTGACGTTGAAGTGCTTGGAAACACTAAGGTTACTTAACTGAATTGTTTGCATTTTGTTCTCCTTGGTTTTGGTTGTGGTAGTTGGCAATAGTGCCAATAAAAATCCTATCCTAGTAACCTTGACCGTCCACAAAATTCGACCTGCAAACAAAAATAATTTACAACGATAACATAAGGTTGCAAGGTTGCCATGTTCTACGGAGCCGTCCCTACAGAGTGCATCGAGCAGGTGTTCCGCATCATTGATTTCAGCACATGGCAAAAAGCCTATGTGTGCTGCTCCGGCAGCTTCCGCATCGAGCGCGCGCTGAAAACAAAATTTCCGCATCTGCAAGTCATCAGCAATGACGTGAGCCTGTATTCTTCGGCAGTTGGCTATCTGGCCTGCAACAAAGAATTCAACATCATGTTTGAAGGTGACCTGTCATTTATTCAGGAGCGACCAGACGTAAACAGCTTCTTTGAAAAAACAGCGGCATTGCTGGTTGCCTGTGATATGGCGCGGTACAGCGGGCGCAAAAATGAATATAACCGCAAACACTTCGATTACTACGTCGAAAACTTTGAGTATTTTTTCAACAAGGCTAAAGACCGCCTTGACCGCACCATTCCTGAAATGCCGTTGCAAGGTTACTTCGCTGGCGATTGGCGTACGCACGTCAAACACGCTATCGAAGAAGGCGCGGGCATCTTGGCATTCCCGCCTTTCTTCAAGGGCGATTACGAAAGCCAGTTCAAATTTATCGACAACAACATCCATTGGCCTGCGCCGGACTATGACCTCTACGAGCCGAAAATGCTGGGCAAGATTATTGATGAGGTTGACGCTTCCGGCGTAAATTACTGCATCCTATCCGATCAGCTCTTTGAACATCGCAAGCCAGTGCTGGAATATGTGACTGGGCGCAAAGTGCCGCATTACTGCTACGCTCGCACCGATAAATCCAGCGTGCGCCATATCTACAAAGCACCAGAGCCATTTGCCTATGACCCCATAACCCCAGCCAAGCTGACTGCCAAAAGTGAGGTGCAGGTTGTTCTTGCTGAGAGCCGCCACATGGATTTCATCAAAGACATCTACCTGCAAAAAACCATCATCCACACAAGCGGCGTGGCTAACTTTCTAATCTTCATTGATAAGATGCTCGTCGGCGGCATCATTTATTCCCTGCCGAAATTTCCAACTTTCGGACACAACACGATTTACCTGCTGTCGGATGTGACAATCAGCCGCGATGCAAAACTTTCCAAACTCATTGCCAAGCTCGCCACGTCCAAAACACTGCTTTCGCTGGTCAGCAAAAAGCTCATCAGCCGAGTTGATTTTGTGGTGACCACCGCACGGACGCATAACCCCGTTTCTATGAAATATCGGGGCATTTACGAAATGCTGAACCGACGTGAAGCTGACGACCCTGCGGAAGGGAACATCATTAACTACGGCTCTGCCATGCGCGACGAAACTCCGCAAGAAATGTACTCCGCGTGGTACTGGCCTAACTATGGGAAAAAATATGTCGAGCAAAAACAAAAAAGCAAATGAACAGCCTGATGCTAATGAGGTTGCGGTTATCTCTATTCCAACGGAAATCCGCAAATACCGATTCATCGAGCCTGAGCAAATTGCTTTCCCTGTGCCAGAAGTGGATGCAAGCCCAGACGACAGTGCCGTGCAGATCACCATCTGCTTTTCGGAAGTACCGGTTGCGCTGCTTTCCACCTTGAGCGCAGAGGACAATGCACGGTTTATGACCGCCGACCAGATGCGCAGGCTTTCTGGCAACATCAAGAAAGACGGCGGCGCAACAAGCGCCGTGCTGGTCTATCCTGACCATGAAGCCAAAAAGCTCGTGGTGCTTTCTGGCAATCACCGCGTCGAAGCCGCGGTGCTGGCGGGCGAAGTCACCATGCCTGTCATGGTCGTGCAGTGCTACCTGACACCAGAGCGCAGACTTGCATTGCAGCTTTCGCATAATGCCATCACTGGGCAGGATGACCCAAACATCCTCGGCAAGCTCTATGAAACGCTGACGATGGAATACAAAGCCTATTCTGGCTTAACGGATGATTCATTCAATCTGCTGGAAAAGCTGAATATCGACAGCCTTGCGATCGGCACACCGCAGTATGAAGAAATCGTGCTGCAATTCCTTCCGCAGGAAAAAGAAGCGTTCATGGCGTATCTGGAACGCTTGGGCAAACCCAACGAAAAGAAAACCTATCTGCTGGCTGCGTATGATGATTATGCGCGGCTTTTTGAAACCATCGTTGCCGTTAAAGAATTCAAAAACGTTTTCAATAATGCCGTTGCCATCCGCGAGCTGGCTGACCTGGCAATGGAACGTCTTGAGCAACTGAAGGCACAAGCTCCGGCAGAGGCAACCGAGGAAACTGCCGACAATGCCAAAGAAACGGAAATTCACACAGGCTGAGATTGAGCAAGCACTTCGCGATTCTGCGGGCTTGCAATATCTTGCTGCTAATAAGCTGCGTTGCGCGCCAAGCACGGTTACCAATTACGTCAAGGCAAACAAGCGCCTGCAACGGGTAGTCGAGGAATGCGAAGCGTCACGCATCGACTTGGCAGAGGGCAAACTTGCAGAGAAAATTGGTGAAGGCGATCTGACCGCCATCATTTTCTTTCTTAAAACCAAGGGCAAAAACCGAGGATACACCGAGCGTCAGGAGTTCTCGGGTGCAAATGGCGAATCGCTCAAGTTCGTAATCGAAGCCCCAGCCGCAATCGAGAATGATGACGCATGGGAAGCAAAATTCAAACCAAAGAGCGTGTAAAAAACTACATAACAATCTGGCGTCCTCAGCCTGGGCCGCAAGAAGCCTTGGTTTCTTGTGAGATTTATGAAGTCTTTTATGGCGGCGCGCGCGGCGGCGGCAAAACCGACGGAATGCTCGGTGACTTTGCTATCCATGCAAGCCGTTACGGACAATATGCGCGTGGGGTTTTCTTCCGTCGCACTTACAAACAACTCGAAGAAGTCCAGTTCCGCGCACAGCAAATTTTCCCTAAAGTTGGCGCAATCTGGCTTAAGGGTGACCAGCTCTGGTTATTCCCAAACGGCGCAACCTTAAAACTGCGCCATCTATGGGACGAGAAAGACGCTGAAAACTATCAAGGTCACAGCTACACTTGGATTTGTATTGAAGAAGTGACCAACTGGCCGACACCAGCAGCCATTGACCGCATCCGTGCTACGTTGCGTTCTGCGCATGGCGTAAAAGTTAAATTGCGACTGACAGGCAACCCCGGCGGTGCAGGACATAACTGGGTAAAACAACGCTACATCACTCCGGCGCCATCAGGTTACACGCGGATTATCGACCCTGTCAGCGGTGAAACACGCGTATTCATTCCTGCAAAGCTCGAAGACAATCCTGCTTTGATGGAAAAAGACCCTGGGTATGAACGCCGTCTTTTACAGGCGGGATCTGCCGCATTGATTAAAGCATGGCGTTTCGGAATTTGGGACATCGTTGCAGGCGGCTTCTTTGATGATGTTTGGAGTCCAGCAAAGCAAATCCTTACACCGTTCAAAATTCCTGCAAGCTGGCGGATGCGCCGTTCCTTCGATTGGGGTTCGGCAAAACCATCTTCGCTCGGTTTATGGGCGGAAAGCGACGGAAGCCTTGTTGAAAATCTCAATATACATTTCCCTCGCGGCTCGCTTATTCGAGTGGGTGAGTGGTACACCGTTGCAAAAGACACGCAAGGGTATGTCAAGCCTGACACTGGCTTAAACCTGAATAACAAACAGGTTGGCGCTGGCATCGTCAGTCGCAGTCAGGGCTATAACTGGCGCAGCTGCGTAGCTGATCCATCCATCTTCATTAAAGCTGGTGGACCTAGCATCTATGACCAGCTGCGTGAAGGCGCACGCGAAGCCGGCGGCATGATTACGTTTTCCAAAGCCGACAACAACCGTGTTGCTGGCTGGCAGAAGATGCGCGGCATGATGGAAGCCAGCTTTAAGGATGTTCCAGAAAGTGCGGGCTTATGGGTTTTTGAAAACTGTGTTGACTGGATACGCACAGTGCCAGTTTTGCAGCGTGACAGCAAAAACCCTGATGACGTGGACACCGATTCGGAAGACCACGCAGCAGACGAAACTCGCTACGCCATAATGGGCGGCGGCGAAAAACAAACCAGCAACGAATTCAGGTTATAATTTCATGGCTAAGAAACCAACCATTGATACGCCTTCAAAAGCATATCTGAATATGCTGAGTGACCTTGAGCTGGTCACTACGCTTATGGGCGGCACGGAAGCTATGCGTGAAGCTGGGCAAAAATATCTTCCGCGCGAGCCCAAAGAAAGCGTGGCTGCATATCGCAATCGTTTGTCGCGTTCGGTTCTCTACAATGCTTTTGCGGATACGGTGCAAAAGCTGGTTGGGAAGCCATTTTCAAAGCCTGTGAATTTGCTCGAAGACACCCCTGAACAAATCAAAGAATGGAGCAAAGACATCGACCTTTGCGGCAGTAACGTCACCACTTTTTGCCGTGAAATCTTTGAATATGGCTTGACCGATGGACTCGTTCATCTGCTTGTCGATCATCCACGCAATGACGGAGAAAAGACACTGGCAGATGAGCAGAGCCTAAAGACACGCCCTTATATTGTGCCTGTTCGTGCCGCTGATTTAATCGGTTGGCGGTCAGAATTGATTAATGGTGTGCGCACGCTTACACAGGTGCGCTTTCGTGAAAACAGCACGGAGACTGACGGAGAATGGGGCGAAAAATGCGTCCAGCGCATCCGAGTTCTTTATCCTGACCGTTTTGAGCTTTATGAGCTGCAAAAGAAAGAATGGGTCATTGTTGACCAAGGCTTAATCTCGCTTGGGCGCATTCCTCTCGTGACTTTTTACACTGGCAAAACTGGTTATATGGAAGCCAAGCCGCCATTACTGGATTTGGCACATCTTAACGTTCTGCACTGGCAGTCCTCATCTGACCAAGAACATATCCTGCATTTCATTCGTTTCCCGCTATTGCATGGCGCAGGTTTCTCTCAAGACCAGAAAGACATCGAAATTGGTCCTAACCGCATGATTATGTCGGAAGACCCGCAGTCAAAACTTACCTTTGTTGAACATACAGGTGCAGCCGTTGATAGTGGCCGGCAATCCATCCGCGACCTTGAAGAAAAAATGGATGCAATGGGTGGGCAGTTACTCATGCAACGCTCAGGCGATAGTACAGCAACCGCTGCCTCATTGGATACCGCCAAATCCCATTCCGCACTGCAAGACATGGTGCGCCGCCTAGAGAATGCTATGCAGCAGGCATTTATGCTCATGGCTCTCTGGTCGAAATTGCCAGCTGAAGCGGTGGGCGGAGTCAATATCAACGAAGATTTCGGGCTATCTCTGATTTCCGGCAAAGACGAAGACACGCTTCTAAAATCACGGCTGTCTGGTGAACTTTCTCGTGAATCATATCTCACTGAACTTAAACGCCGTAATGTTTTGCGTAACGAGCTTGATATTGAAGAAGAAATTGACCGCATTGAAACCGAAGGCAGAACTGATCCGCCAAGCAACAACTCATCAGCAACAGCATAATCATGCAAAACATCAATGAAGCCCTTTTTCATGCCGGTGTGCAGCATCAAATTTACCTGCAACGTTATTCAACTCAGGTGGTTCGAGAGATGCTTAATATTCTCCTTGATGGAGAAGCAGATATTATCACAAAACTTTCTCGTGCGGATCTGACAGATTTCTCACAACAGAGATTACGGGCAATACTAGCGGAAGTTCGTAAGCTCAATACCGAAGTCTACAAAGCTCTGCAATCACGGCTAGATACGCAATTAGCTGATACAGCAAATTATGAGGCGAATTTTAACGCCAATCTCATTGAAAAAATACTCCCTGTCGAAATCACGCTGATACGTCCCGCGATTGAAACACTTTCATCCCTTGTATCCAGCAAGCCAATGCAAGGTCGTTTTATAGCCGAGGAAGTAAAAGACTTGGACGCCATACGCATCAAACAGATTGAGCAGGCAATCCGTATCGGCATATTAGAAGGTGAAACCACGCCTGACATTATTCGTCGCATTCGCGGCAGCAAAGCCATGAATTATAAGGATGGCATCCTGCAACGTTCGCGCGATGATGTGGAAAGGCTGGTACGCACGTCCATCACGCATATCACCGCCCGCGCACGTGATGAACTCTATCGTGCCAATGACTCGGTCGTTAAGGCATGGCGATTTACAGCAACGCTTGATCGACGCACTACCGTGATATGCGCTTCGCTTGATGGTCAGGTGTTCGACTTGAGTACGGGCCCGATGCCGCCACGCCATCCAAATTGTCGCTCATCTTCAACACCGATTCTCAAATCATGGCAAGAGCTGGGCATTGATGCGAAGGAGCTTACTGAAAGCACCCGCGCATCGATGGATGGTCAAGTGCCAGAAACTCTGACTTATCAGGATTGGCTTAAAAAGCAGCCGCAAGATGTGGTCGAAGATGTGCTAGGAAAAACCAAGGCAAAACTCTTTAATGAAGGTGAGCTGACGCTTGACCGCTTCGTGGATTTCAAGGGTGAGGTTTACACACTCGACGAATTACGAAAACATGAAAAAAGTGCCTTTGCAAAGTTGCAATAATTTCTCCATCCGCTATAATATGCGGCTATGGGAAATGAAAAAAAATATTCAAGATTAACTGTGATTGAGGGCGGTCAAAGTCCAAGGTCAGAATTACAAGCTGGTGACGAAGAGCGCGTTACCTGTAATGTTTGTATGCGGTTTGAAGGTGTGGATACGATTGAATTTATACCTGTGTATCCAATGGTCATGCGCAAGGACAACGAACTAAAGCCAGTAGTTCAGAAATTGCTGTGTTTAAGCTGTTTAGTTAAAGGCAGAAAGACATACATCATCTAATTTAAGCTGATTATCAGCACCGAGATAAAAAGCCGCTTCGGATTTCCGAGCGGCTTTTTTGTTGCGCGTTTCTAGCGGGAAGCTGGGGCGCGTTTTTTCAACGGCGAGAGGCCACAACCAAAGGAGACCCCATGCAAAACCTACCCTTAAACACTGACAATCTTGACGCAATTCCTGAAGAGTCGCGCAAGCTCTATCACAAAACCGATGACGGCAAATACGCCGTTAACCCAACAGAACTGCTTGCTGCATTGACCGCTAAGGACAAGGCTCTTGCCAGTGAGCGCAAAATCCGTAGCGATTTTGAAACCAAATATACCAAGTCAGCAAAAGAGCTGGAAAGCATCGACAAGGACAAATACGGCAAACTGCTCGAAAAAGAGAAAGAGTGGGAAACCGAAAAAGAGCAGCGTGAGCGCGAGACTTTAGAAGCAAAAGGCAGATACGAGGAAGCTCTTGAAAAAGCCAAAGGCAATTTCTCCAAAGAACTCAACGATCTCAAAGCCGACTTTGAAAAGAAACTCAAAAAATCTACCGAGGCTGTCGAGCGTTCTGAAAGCGACAAGAAAAATTATATCCTCGACGACAAAATCCGTCGTGCCGTTATGAAGGCTGGCGTTTTTGCTGATGACGTGGATGACGTGCTGACGCTTACACGTGGTCGTTTTGCCCTCGACGATAATTTCAACGTCGTTGTGAAAGATGACAGCGGCAACGCATCGGATCTGACCGTTGACGCATTCTTTGGTGAAACCTTCAAGAAGCAAAAGCCTAAATTTTACCAAGGCACTAATGCTTCTGGCAGCGGTTCACCCGCTGGTAAAGGCAACCGTTCAACTGCGAATAATTCAGGTGAGCTGACCTCTATCCAGAAAATCCAGTTGGGCTTGCAGAAAAAGTAGTCCGACTTCCAACCAGTTTTTTGAAGGCGTGTTCCCGTGATGGGACGCGCCTTTTTTATTGCCCGATTTCGGCGGCGGGTGAGCCAAAGCCGAGCGTGCAGAAAAATCGTCCTATCCGCGGGGGAGCCAACGAGGGAACGCAATCTCAACTTTAACCTTAATCAATGGAGAACCCTTATGGCTTCTGTAACTCTCGCGGAAAGTGCGAAACTTTCCCTTAATATGTTGGTGGCTGGCGTAATTGAAAACGTCATTACCATCAACCGCTTCTACCAGCTCCTGCCTTTCACTGAAATCGAAGGCAATGCGCTGGCCTATAACCGTGAAAATGCCCTTGGCGACGTTCAATATGGCGGCGTCGGCGGCACAATCACTGCGAAAGCAGCGGCTACCTTCACGGCGGTAACTTCTAGCCTCACCACTATTCTCGGTGATGCGGAAGTCAACGGTCTGATTCAAGCCACCCGTTCCAACGTTAATGACCAAAAGGCAATTCAGGTTGCGTCTAAAGCAAAATCGCTAGGACGCAAATACCAGGATGGCATGATTAACGGCGATGGTACGGCTGATAGTTTCCAAGGCTTACTGAGCCTTGTTGACCCGACTCAGACCATCACGGCCAACGCAGGTGCCGGCAATGGTGACGTGGTTACCTTCGCTTATCTCGATCAGCTGATTGACCTGGTGACGGATAAGGACGGTCAGGTCGATTATATCCTGATGCACGCTCGTACTTTGCGTTCCTATCTCGCGCTTCTGCGCGCGCTGGGTGGCAACAGTGCGTCGGATATTATGACGCTTCCTAACGGTGAGCAAGTTCCTGCCTACCGTAACATTCCTATCTTCCGCAATGACTATATCCCTATCAACCAGACGCAAGGCACTAGCACTGCTTGTACTACTGTCTTTGCCGGCACTCTGGATGATGGCTCGATGAGTCATGGCATCGCTGGCCTTACCGCCACGAATGAAGCGGCAGGTATGCAGGTCGAGGAAGTGGGTATTTCCGAAACCAAGGACGAAACCATCACCCGCGTCAAATGGTACTGCGGGCTTGCTCTGTTTTCGCTCAAAGGTTTGGCCGCACTCAAAGGCGTCACCAACTAACCCATCACTACCAAGGCGGGAGCTCAAAACTCCCGCCTTTCTTTTAACCAAAACCAATAGGAGAAACTATGTCTAACGAATCAAACGTGAAATTCACGACCTTCGGACCCAATCGGGGGTTATCCCTTAAAATCGGCAACTTTCAATTTGTCGATGGCGCTTGCGAAGTTGCAGCCAATGAAGCAACTGCCGCTGCAAGTATTCTGTGCCGTTATCATGACGTTTGCTATGCGCATGAGCTTGAGCAAAAAGTTGCTGAGTATGACACCGCACAAGAAAATCGCCTTGCTGCAACAGGTGAATTTCCTCCAGCAACCAAACTTGATGAATCTGCAAAACCTGAGCCTAAACCAGCAAAGAAACCAGAGCCGCAAGCTCGGGTTGAAAAAGTCTCTGAGCAGCAACTCTATAGGATTGAATTACCAGATGCGCCGACAGAAGGAGCCACGCCGCAGGAGCAAACGCAGCAGGAACAAACGCCACAAGATGAAGCGCCGCCTGCCGAAAGTAGTCCAGCACCAGTAGCTGAAACCCAAAAACCTCAGGGCAACGGCAAGAAAAACTCTGGCAAGCAAACCCAACAATAACCTTAACCAATAATGGAGGCAGTCATGCTGCAAGGCTTCAAAACCGTCATCTTTAACATTGTTGCCCTAGTCGCAGCATGGCTTGCCACCAATTACGGCATCACCATCGCACCGGAGGAACAGGCGGCAATTGCCGTCACCATCGTGACGATCGGCAACATCATCCTGCGGATTTTTACCAAATCCGCAATTTTCAAAAAACATGACCAATGAGGAATCTATGAAAAACATTATCGCTTTCGTTCTCGTTGCCTTTCTAGCCGCCTGTAATGCGGTGCAAGGCGACACTCCGCTGCAACGTTACTATGGCTTGCAGACGGACTATCGCACCATCCAAAAAGTGGCTGTCACTTACAAAAATGGATGTGCCAAAACCGCTCAAGAGCATCCGTGCCATAAAGACGTGACCAACATTCAGGCTATTTCACGCCGAGTGCAAGGCACATTCGATGCGGCAGAAACGGCTCGGCTAATCGGCATCAATGCTGATTTTGCAACCAGCGTTGCCATTGCAGGCACAGCACTTGGCGAACTCTCAACTTATCTTCAACACACATCGGAGGTGAAATAATCCGCTATGGCATTATCCCCAAAACAAACCCAACTTTTCCTCGAACTCCTTGACCGAGTGGTTCTGCTTTTACCGGCATTGCCAGAGCTGAAAGCGTCTTTTACTGACACCAACAGCCTGTTCAAAACACTGCTGAAAGAAGGTCGTGACCCAACAGATGAAGAGCTAAATGCAATCCGCGACGAGAATAACGCGCTCTACGAACAGCTCCAATCTTCTTAACCGATTTACCTCCCCCCTGACTTTGCGCCCTAGTTGCTCACGCGGCTGGGGCGCAACTTTTTAAGATAACCAACAAAGGATTTCAGCATGGCTCTAGTCGTCGAAGACGGAACCGGCATAAATAACGCAAATGCCTATGTGTCGGTAGCAGAAGCCGACGCTTATTTTACTGCGCGAAACATTACCAGCTGGGTAACGCGCAATACTCCTGACAAGGAAAAAGGTATCCTTTATGCCACTTCATTTCTGGACAGCCAGTTTTACTGGTATGGTCATATCAAGCGTAGCGAGCAAGCCTTAGGCTGGCCACGAATTCTTGTCTATGACACAGAGGGGCGTTCATTAAATAGTGGCGCAGTGCCTCAGCGCGTTAAAGATGCTGCCTGCGAACTAGCCTTAGAAGCTCTCGATAAGCCGCTGTCGCCTTCATTGGCACGTGGCGGAGCAATCAAGCGTCAGCGCGTTTCATCTCTTGAAATCGAATACTTCGAGAAAGCGAGCTCAGATCGGACATTCCCGATTGTTCGCCAGATTTTGCGCGGACTTTACAAAGATTCACCTACAGCGGAGCTATTCAGAGCATGACTTTTGAAACAGATTTTCTGGGCTTTGCCCGTGACAGCATCGAAACATACGGCGCGGCCGTAACACTTCGGAAGCCTGGCACAGAAACCTATGACACCACCACAGGCAACCTTATCCAGCCAAACACAGAATACAATGTCCGTGGGCTGATTGAGGATTACTCAGAATTTCACGTTAGCCAAGGATTAGTGAAAGCGGGTGACCGCCGTATCATCCTTGCCGCAGGCAGTTTGTCCGTCACCCCAGCACCGGGCGATACCATCCTATTTGCAGGGCAGTCATTTCTTATCATCGGCGTGCATAGCGAATATGCCGCCGATACGCCAATCATCCACACATTACAGGTTCGCAATTAGCCATGCCTAGCAACATAAATGATTTTGATAAAAACCTGAGTATCTTCGCGCAGGTCAAAGTGCCTGATGACCATAGCAATATGGTTAAAAAAGTGGCGATGCAGGCACTGAGCGGCGTGGTGAACAAAACACCTGTGGATACTGGACGCGCGCGCAGCAACTGGATGACCGCAGTAAATGCCGTGCCATCCGATACCATCGAATTAAGCGCCAACCTTTCACGTGAGCAAGCGGCTGCTGAATCCATCAATCGCGGCGTAAGCGTCATTGATGAGGCAAAGCCGTTTTCTTCTATCAGTATCGCCAACAACCTGCCGTATATCGGCGTGCTGGAATATGGCGGTAGCACCCAAGCACCTGAAGGCATGGTGCGCACAACCCTTGCTGAAATTGAAGCTGCTTTCAAATGAGTTACGACACACAACGCAATGCTATCCAGACCAGATTTAAGACGCAGTGGCAGGCATCATATCCAACGATTCCTATCGTGTATGATAACCTTCGTGCTGAAAAAGCACCAGATGGCTATGTAGCACTCAGCATCTTAAACGGCGCATCCGCCCTTCGCGGAATGGGTGCGCAGCGTCTATTCCGCTATCCCGGTGTCATCAGCGTGGATGTTTTTGTCCCCGCTGAAAAAGGCACAAAACTTCTCGACCAATATGCTGACACGATTGAAGGCATATTTAGAGCGCAAAGTTTTAACGGCATCCTTTGCCGTTCCGTCGATCGGCGGGATTTAGGCAAGCAGGATAATTTTTGGCGGGTGAATGTTTCTTTTCCATTCACGCGCGACGAACTGCATTAGCCGAAACCAACCAACAGCACCAAAGCCGCATCCTGCAAGGGGCGCGGCTTTTTTGTTGCCTAACCCTTAACCTAACGGAGAAACCCTATGCCTATTGCAGATACCGCCCGTTCCCAGCTTTACTATTCAGAAGAAGTAACCTGGGGCGTAACACCAGCCATTGCCCTCAAAGCCATGCGCTATAATGGTGAAACCTTAAATTACAGCATCGATACCACACAATCGAAAGAGATTCGTGCTGACCGCCAAATCACGGATCTGATTCGCACAGACGTTGAACCAAGCGGTAACGTGAATTTTGAGCTTTCATACGGTGCGCCGGATGATTTGCTTCAAGGTGCGCTGTTCAATGCTTGGCTCACTGCGGTGAACATGACAGGCGCAACTTTTGCGGCTGTTAGCGGAGCACCCGATAGCTTCACAGATTCTGGAAACGGCTTCATCACCGCAGGCATTAAGGCGGGTCAGTGGATTAAATCATCTGGCTTTACCAATCCTGCCAACAATGGCTTTTTCCAAGTTCTGACTGTTGCTGCCGGCACAATCACCGTCAAAGGTGAAACTGCGCTCGTAAACGAATCCGCAGCAGCTGGCCGTACTTTCAAAGGTCAAACCCTGCGTAATGGCACAACTTCAAAGAGTTACTCGCTGGAATTGGCATTTGCCGATGTGACGAAGTTCAAGTCCTTCACTGGGATGCGTGTCAACACACTGGCATTGAACCTTTCTGTCGGAGAAATCCTCACTGGCGTGCTGGGCTTCCTTGGTAAAGGCGCAGTGCTCGGTTCTGCAACCATCGGCACTGGTGGACCAACGGCAGCACCGACCAATGATGTGCTCAATGCAGTCAGCAACGTGGCTTATATCGGCGAAGGTGGCGCATTGTTTGCGGGAAAACTCAAAGAATTCTCGCTGAACCTCAACAACAACCTGCGCCAGCAAAAAGCCGTTGGCACACTCGGAAACGTCGGTATCGGCACTGGCCGTGCTGTCGTAACTGGCAAACTGCAAGCCTATTTTGAAGGGGCGGCAAACGACCTCTACACAAAATATCTGGCAGGTACTGAAACATCGCTGTCATTCCGCATCACGGATGCAGCGAACAACGCTTACATCATCACCATGCCACGTGTGAAGCTCACCAAAGGCGAGCTGACCGCAGGCGCGGCTGACCAAGATGTAATGGCAGAGCTGGATTTCCAAGCGCTGCGTCATCCTACCTACGACTTCACCATCCAAATTGACCGCGCCTTCTAATCAAGCGCAGCCAATAACTTAACCAACAACGGAGAAAACCATGACCGATATTCGTAAACTCTATGCCACTGATACTACCAAGGAAAATGAAGGCGTCTGGTCGCAAGACCTTGGCGGCGGTATGCGCCTCAAAATTGCGCGTCTGAAAAACCCACACTTCCGCAAGCTCTACCAGAAACTTACCAAACCGTTTGAGCGGCAAATCCGCAATAAAACGCTGGATGACACTACGGAAAATTCCATCCTTGCACAGTGCTTGGCAAAGACAGTTTTACTCGGCTGGGAAAATTTCGTGCTGGACGGCGAAACGTTGGAATACAGCGAAACCAACGCGCTGAAAGTGCTGTCTGATATTACCCTGACAGATTTCCGTGACCTTGTGGTGGATTTGGCAAGCGATGCTGAATTATTCCGCCAAGAGCATCTTGAGGACGCGGAAAAAAACTCATCGACTGGGTCGAATGGAACGTTGAGTGGGGAGAACACCTCAAATTCCTCAGATTCATAGAAGAAAAAGACGGTGTAACGCCTTCGGCTCTCGCCAAAGAGCCGGAGGTGTTCACTGATCTTATCGACGTGCGGGATGCGTTCGTTGTCCTTTCTCCCAGCAGGCCGTTTGGCTTTGGTGTGGGCTGCATACCGCTGTCAGAAATCGAATCTTTTATACGGCTTTACGAAGTCGATGACATTGACCGTTTCCTGCGTCTTATCCGCGCGATGGACACGGCCTATGTCGAAAAAATCAACCAACGCAACGAGCGTAAAAATAAGGCATAAACCCCGTGGAAAGCAGGCTTGTTGTCACCATTGACGGGCGTGGCGCACAAACTGGCGCGCGCGACGTAAACACTGCGGTAGATTCCGTGCGCCGTAATGCGCGGGATATGACGCAGCAGCTTGATAGCAGCTTCGGTCGCTTAAAGCAGAGCCTGTTTTCCGTTCAGGGAGCGATTGCTGGCATCGGTATTGGTGACTTCGTGCGCCGCTCTATCCAATCCTTCGTTGAATTTGAACGTGGGATGGCAAACGTGGGTAAAACCACGGACATTGCAGGGAAACAACTGCAAGACCTCGGCAAGCAAATCATCGATATGAGCAAGCGCATCCCCGTTGCTCGCAGTGAATTGCTCAATATCGCAGCTTCTGCTGGTCAGCTTGGTGTCGAGGGTAGTGCCAATATCCTCAAATTCACGGAAACCATTGCTCGGCTTGGCTTTGCCAGTAATCTTTCTGGTGATGAAGCGGCAACTATTCTTGCCCGCGTTATAAACGTGGCGGGCGAATCCATTGATACGGTGGATAAGCTGGCATCGAGCATCGTGTATCTCGGACGAACTTCTGCGGCTTCGGAATCTGAAATCGCCAAAATGGTTATCGAGCTGTCTAAAGGCACGGCGCAATTCAAGGTAACCAGTGCAAATCTCGTTGGTTTGGGTACGGCAATGCGTGAATTAGGACAGCAGCCAGAGCTTGCTCGTTCTAGTATTCTGCGCACATTTCTTGAGCTGAAAAGCGCAACTGACACTGGCGGCGAGAGCCTAAAAACCCTTGCCATGCTGACCGGCATGACGGGTGAGCAGTTCAAAAAAACCTTTCAGCAAGATGCCTTTAGCGCATTCATGGCATTTATTGGTGGCTTAAAAAGCGTCATTGAACAAGGCGGCAATGCTGAACAAGTGCTTGCAAGCCTTGGCTTAAACGGTACGGAAATCAATGCGGTTCTGCCGCTTCTGGCAGTAAACTATGACCGCGTGACCGAGCGCGTTCAGCAGGCCAACAAAGCCTATCAGGAAAATGCTGACCTCAACAAAGTATCGCATAAAGCCTTTGAGACCACGGCGGGGAAAATCCAACTCCTGAAAAATGCCTTTGACGAATTACTCCGCAAAGTTGGCGCAGAAGCTGCGCCTGCCTTCAATAATTTGCTGGATAAGTTGATTGCATTTTCCAGCAGTGAGGCGGCTATTGTTTTCGGCAAAGCTCTCGGCGCGGTGCTGCAATTCATCGCTGATAATGCCGACTTGCTGGCGATTGCGCTGGCTGGCCTGGCAATCAATCGCACTATCGGCTTATTCGTTACTCTCGGCAAAGTGGGCATGGACGTTGTCCGTGTCCTGCGGATCGGCACGATAGAAGCTATCGCCAATGCAGCCGCCAACACACAGGCGGCTCGTGCAATGGTGGCATCTCAAGCAGCTGCAAATCTTTACGTCGGCACAGCAGGACGTGCAGCGGCAGCAACTGGCAGTCTTTCCCTTGCTGCTCGTGCTGGCGCCGTAGGTACTTATTTGCTCAATACCGCACTTGGCTTGCTGGGCATCAATGGGCCAGCGGTGGCTTCTGGCTTCACGCGCATTGCCACAACTATAGGCGGATTGCTAACTCGCTTTGCAAGTTTGCAATCAGTCGGAATGATTGCAGGCGTTGCTATGCGCGGACTTTCTGTAGCCGTTGGTGGATTAGGCGTGGCGTTTGAAATCCTTATTGGACCTGTCGGCTGGGTGATTTTGGCGGTTACCGCTTTGATTGCCACTTACCAACTTCTGAAAGACAAAATCGTTGATATAGGGCCACTTCATGCCTCTGTCGCCAATGTTATTCAGGCAACTTGGAACGTGGTCACGCAGCGTGTGGGCAATAGCGTCCGTGCTTTGGGTGAGTGGATTGGCACAGGTTTCAGCCAAGCTACCGATATTGCCAGCCAAGCATTTGCAGCACTCTCCGAACGCGCAAGTGCGGTTTGGGATTCAATTCGCCAAGCGGTGAGCGATACCTTCGCTTCGATTAAAGAGGCGATCGGCACGGCACTTAATGATGCCGCAGCTTATTTTGGCAATCTGCTTGAACCGGTGGCATCGGTCTTTTCTGGCATTTACGATTCCGTGAAAAGTGCCATGCAATCTGTTGGCGAATACATTGATTCGGCGGTGCAGTCTATCACTGGCATTTTCCAATCTATGTATGACTCCGTAACTGGAATGTTCAGCGGCCTAAAATCTTACGTTGCCGATGTTTTCAGCGGTGTCATTGAGTATTTCGGCGGGCTGGTTGATGATATTGTCGGCGAAGCAAACCGCCTGCAGAAAGAAACTGACGCTGCTAAAAGCGGAAGCTCTTCTGGTAAAGCCGCAGATGCCGCTGGCAAGGGCGTGAAAGTATCAGACACTGCTTTTGGGCCACAACTTCCAAAATCCACTGGCTTCAAAGTGGATTTGCCTGGGCTGCAAACGCAAACCAATAAATCAGGCCGTGGCGGTTCTTCTACCAAAAGCCTATCCGATGAACTGCGCGGCCTGTCGCAAAATTCCGCGCAGAATGCACAGGAATCTGGCTTGGATGAGCTGGGCAAACGTCTTGCCGATGTGGACAAAGCCGTTAAGGAATCTGTCGGAAGCTACGACAAACTTTCGGCAGCGCAGCGCAAAAACGTGGATGATACCAAAGCGCAGATTACCCACAACTTTGAGCTGGAACAGTCAAATAAGCAGCGCATGGATGACCAGAACAAGCTGGCGCAGCTTATTGAACAAACCCGCACCCCGCAGGAAAATTACAATCTCGCCATTGCAGAGCTGAACCGCCTCCAACCAACAACGGCTGAAGGCTATGAAGCTATTAGGCGCAAGGCGGCAGATTTGCGTGCGGAGCTTGAATATCAAGACCCTGTGCTACGCGAGAACCAACGGCTGATCGAACAATTCAACGGCAATTTTGAAAGCACCTTCAAGGACGGCTTCAAATCCGTCCTGACCAAAGGTAAAGACGGCTGGAAAGATATGCTTTCTGGCTTCAAAAACCTCTGGCTTGATACCGTAACCGAGATTGCCTCACGCCCGATTATGGATGCGCTGCTTGGTCAGAAATCGACTATTTACGGTGGGCGCAGCGGCGGATTACTTAGCGGCATCACCGAGCAACTATTCAGTGGTGGCGGTGGATTACTTGGCGGCAACAAGCAGCAACAGCAACAATCGCAATTGCCTTGGCTGAATACGCCTGCCAACGATAATTTCGGTCAAGACCAAGGCGGTGCATTCGCAGATGCCTTCGGTCAGCAAAGTGCTGGCAGCAGTGGCTTCCTCGGAATGCTCGGCAATTTGTTTTCACCTTCTGGCACTGCCGGCGGTGGATTCATGAGCAGGCTGGGCGGGCTATTCTCTTCACTGACTTCGGGTCTGTCTGGAATTTTCAGCAATATCGGCAGTATCTTTTCTGGCATTTTGGGCGGTGGCTCAGGTGGCGGATTTGGCGGCATCCTTAATATGGTGAGCGGCTTATTCGGCGGTGGGCAGCAAAAACAGCAACAAGCCCTGCCGTGGCTTGACCCCGATAAAAGCAAATTCGGCCAGAATCAAGGCGCGGCACTTGCTGACACATTCAGTGAACAAAGCGCAGGCAGTAGCGGCTTCATCGGAATGCTGGGCAATCTGTTTTCTGCATCCGGTGCAGGTGGCGGCTTTTTAAGCAGCCTTGGCGGTTTGTTTTCTTCGCTGACCTCTGGGCTTTCTGGTGCGTTTAGCGGCATTGGCGGCTTAGTTTCTGGGCTGTTCGGCGGTGGCGGTTTTGGTGGCGGTGGCGGCATTATGTCGCTTATCAGCACGGGGCTTAGTCTGTTCGGCGGCTTCTTTGCTGATGGCGGATCTGTCAGCGCGCGCACACCGATCATCGTTGGCGAGCGTGGGCCGGAGTTATTCATCCCGCCAGTGAACGGTGAAATCATCTCCAATGATGTGTTTAGCAAAGCGTCAAAAGCAGCCAACGACAATCTGCCGCGGGATATGTCGAAAGACATTGTAACGCTCATGCTTGCTGGCAGGTTTGGCGGCTTCCGTGCTGATGGCGGCTCTGTCGTTGCCGGCATGAGCTATGCAGGCGGCGAGCGTGGGCGTGAGTTGTTTATTCCGAAAAACAGTGGCGGTTCATCAAGCAACGATAATAACGCCCAACAAGGCGACAACATTACCGTGCAAATGAACATCACCACACAAGACGCTGGCTCATTCCGCCGTAGCCAAGGTCAGATTGCCGCTGATGCCGCGCGCGCCATCAACCGCGCCAAGAGAAACCTGTAAATATGGAACTGCTTAATCATGCCTGTAAAGCACCCCTTTGTTAGTTTTAAGCCTGATGGCACAGATCCAAGCAAGGTAAAGCCATCTCACTGGAATGCTGACCATGACGTCTATATCAATCTTGCGGCTGGAGATGAAATTTACGGCATTCTCCCGATGCAATTTGGCGGCTTGGCAGCAAACAATCCGTATGATGCCAGAGCTAATCTTGAACTTGGCTCACTCGCAACGCTGAATCAGATTGATTTAAGCAATGATGCAACAGGTATTTTGCCACTCAATTTAGGCGGTACTGGTGGTTATGACCAAGCCAGCGCAATCAATAGCTTGCTTCCATATCAAGGCTATTACGGCGGGTATTTTCTCTATACCGATGGCAGCAATGTGTCTTGGCAATATGCGGGCGGAGGTGGTGGTTCAGGCGTAAATATCTATGTAAACGGCAGCTATCAAGGCTATTACAACGATATTTATTTCAATGACTACAGCTATGCCAGCTATGGCAATAATCTCTATGGAGCGGATGGCGGGGGTGGCGGATATTTCCCTCCTGGTGGAAGCACTGGTGACTTGCAATTTAACTATTACGGAAATTTCAACGGTGATTCATATCTCAATTATGATTTCAACAACCATACGCTGAACCTTAATAGTGATGGCGGGTATGGCTATAATCCGCGCCAGATAATCCGCTCGTTCTATTACCAATATGCCGATCTGCAACAATGGCAGGATTACTGGGGAAACCCAATGGCGGCAATTTCCCGCAACGGCGGATTCAAACCAGCTCAGATGTATGACGGCGATGCTGACAATAACAGCATCTACTACAGCAACAATTACGGAAAACTGGTTTTCAAAGACCCAAGCGGAACCACTTACGAACTCTATTAACCAACTAACAACGGAGAAAAACCATGCCTAAACAAATGTCATTTGACGCTTTCGGAATCAACTTTCCTGAGAGCTACTGGGAGCTTGCTCAAATCAACCTTTCGCTCATCGAGAAACTTGGCAGCATCACCTTCTTTGGATTTGCGAATGCTAAAGCGCGGGAAAATGGTGACCGTAGCATCGGTGCGAAAACCTACCGTGTGACTCCACAGCTCTACAAAGATTTCTTCGTAAATCTGGAAAATGAATCGCAGCTGGTTTCTGGCGCATATCTCCTTGCTGAAACGGTTAAAGACACGCCTATCGGCAAGGATGGAACGCTCTATAGCTTCTTCAACAATTCAATCGACGTATAAAATATGGACGGCTTTGACGAGCTCTCATTTCAAGGCGATGCTTTTGATGTTGTTCTGCCTTTGCCTAAGGCGGCCAATATCATCATCCCAAAGCCCAATCAGAACATTATTAAACCTCAAAGAAATAACGTCGTGATTGCACGTCCACTGGCAAATTAACCATGAGTATAGAACGAAAATATAAAGACCCCGACGAGGTCATCAGCTTTGGCGTGGATTGGTCAGAATATCTTGGCGCAGAAACTGTCACCAGCAGCGACTGGACAGTGGCAAGCGGAGTCACAAAAGTTGGGCAAACCCTCGTCGGCAAGCAAGCTAATGTGACAATTTCTGGCGGCACACTTGGAACGGTAAACCGCATCACAAACCGCATCACCACCTCGGCCGGTGAAACCGTCGATCAGAGCATCGATATTGAAATCATCGTTAAATAGGAATCCCCATGAGTTTTATTGAAGTGCAATTTCCCAGTGATATTTCTTACGGCTCACGCGGTGGGCCAGAATACTCCACCGATGTGACAGAGCTGGTCAGCGGCAAAGAACAGCGCAATAGCAACTGGAGCCAAGCCCGCGCCAGATACAGCGTTGCTCATGGCGTGAAAACACCAGCGCAGCTCGATGACCTGATAGCATTCTTCCGCGCGCGCCGTGGCAAGGCGCATGGTTTCCGCTTCAAAGACTGGACGGATTATCAAGCAGCTGGGCAAAACATCGGTACAGGTAACGGCGTTCTTACTCAATTTCAGCTGGTGAAAAAATACACCAGCGGTGCAGTGACAGAAATTCGCACGATCACTAAGCCCGTGAATAATGGCACGTTCAAAGTCTATCTCAATGGCGTTTTGCAAGGCAGCGGGTTCACGCTGGATTATACCACTGGCATCATCACTTTCACTGCTCCAGTTGGCAATACCGTCATTGTTACGGCTGATTTTGAATTTGATGTTCCAGTGCGCTTTGACACTGACTATCTCGACCCCAGCATTGATGACTTTGGCACTCGCAGCTGGGAAAGCATCACTCTTATCGAATTGAAATAATGCGCAGCGTCAGTCCCAGTTTTAATCTGCATTTGCAGGGCGATGTCACCACGCTTGCGACGTGCTGGAAAATCATTCGCACCGATGGTGTGATAAAAACCTACACCGATTGCGACAAAGACATTGTGTTTGGCGGCAACACCTATCTCAGCATTGTCGGATTCACGCCTTCCAGCATTGAATCAAAAGACGATTTTTCCGTTGATAATCTTGATGTGCAAGGGGTGCTGCAAACAGGCTATATCACCGCACCTGACCTGATGGCAGGAATTTATGACTATGCCGAAGTTGAGATTTTCCTTGTTAATTATCTGGATATTTCACAAGGGCGTATGTGGCTCAAGCGCGGCAAGCTGGGCGAAGTCAGGCTGCAAAAAGATACTTTCGTTGCCGAGCTGCGGGGCATTTCCGAAGCCTTGCAGCAACATCAAGGTCAGCTTTGCAGCCCATCGTGCCGCGCAATTCTGGGCGATTCCCGCTGCAACGTTAATCTTACCAGCTTCTCATTTAACGCAACCATCAACGTGGTTACTAGCGGCGGCATCTTTACTGCAAACGCTCTAACTCAAGCGGCTGGATATTTCACAGGCGGAGAAATTCAATGGCTCACTGGCGCCAATGCTGGATTGAAGCGAGAAATCAAAGAATTCTCAAACAAGCAAATCATACTCGCACTTCCAATGCCTTATGCGCTGCAAGTGGGTGATACCTTCAAAGCGGTGGCAGGATGCGACAAGATTTTTTCCACCTGCAAAACTAAATTCAACAACGTGAATAATTTTCGTGGCGAACCCCATGTTCCCGGAACCGACGCGATAATGAAAACCTCAGGAACCATGTAACCATGCAGATCACCACACAAGATATAATCCGCACCGCGCGGAGCTGGCTTCGCACACCCTTTCACCATCAAGGGCGCGTGAAAGGCGCAGGCGTGGATTGCATCGGGCTGATTGTCGGCGTGATTGATGAGCTGAATCTTTCAGACGGAAACGGCGGGCGTTTAAGCGCACATGATGACACCAATTATTCGCCATTACCCGATGGCGTCAGGCTTAAAGCCATGCTTGATGAGCACTTGCAAAGCATCATGCTCAGTGAGATTGCGCCTGGAGACATTGCGCTATTCCGATTTCAGCAACAACCTCAACACGTTGGTTTTATTACTGACCGCGCTGACGGCACACTCGGCATCTTGCACTGCTATTCTAATTCTGAATTTGTGATTGAGCATCGCCTGAATGAAGGCTGGATGTCCATGCTGGTGCAGGCATACCGCTTCAAACCCGAACAACTAATTACCTACGAAGCACCATGAGCGGCGTATTACCTGTTATTGGCGCTGTCGGTGGATTCATCGTTGGCGGGCCACAAGGCGCGGCTATTGGATTTAGCCTTGGTTCTGCTATTGGCGGGATGTTCGGCGGCGGGCAAACTGTGCGCCTCCCAACTGTTGAAGGGCCACGTTTATCTGATCTGCGCGTTCAAACCTCCAACTACGGAAAAGTGATTCCAGAGGTTTACGGACAAGCTCGGCTTGCTGGCAATGTCATCTGGGCGCGGCCGATAAAAGAAGTGCGCGTTGAAACCACGACTACGACCTCGCAGCGTGGCGGTAAAGGCGGCGGTGGTGGTGGCGGCAAAACATCGCAATCACAAGTTTCCTACGAATACTTTGCCACCCTTGCAATTTCGATTAGCGAAGGGCCGATTGATGAAGTTGTGCGCGTTTATGCCGATGCTAAGATTTTAGATGATAGCCTGTTGCAGGCAAGCCAAGGAAAATACAACGTATATCTTGGCACTGAATCACAACTGCCTGACCCCATCATGGAAGGGTTTGAGGGTGCCGGCAATGTGCCTGCTTATCGTGGCACGGCGTATATTGTTATCCAAGATTTTCCGCTGGCAGCGTTTGGCAATCGCATTCCCAATTTCACTTTTGAAGTGAAGCGCAACGTGCGGTTCTATCCAGCCGTTGAAGACAAAATCAAAGACGTGGTTATGATTCCTGGGGCGGGTGAGTTCGTCTATTCACCGTCCATCGTCTATAAGCAAAACACTGAAATTGCTGGTGCGCAAGTTGTGGCGAGTGGGCCGCAGATTCCGCTCAATATGCACAATTTTGAGGCAACTGCTAACGTCAATGTGGCGGTTGACCAGCTACTCAAAACCTTCCCAAATCTGGAATGGGTTGCCCTTGTTGTCAGCTGGTTTGCGACATCTACGGATGCGGGCACTTGCACCATCATTCCAAAAGTTGAAAACCCAGCCAGCACCACTACTTTTACACCCGTTGACTGGGCGGTTGCTGGTCTAACCCGCGCCACGGCACAACAGGTGCTGCAATTTGGCGATGGTTCGCCAACATACGGCGGGACGCCTTCGGACAAATCCGTATTGGATTTATGCGTGAAGCTGAAAGCTCTCGGCATCAAAGTCCTGTTTTATCCGATGGTCTTTGTTGACCAGATTACCCCAACTCCAAAACCTTGGCGTGGGCGAATCGCTCCAGCCAATGCGACCGATTGCAACAACTGGTTCACCAAAACCAATGGCTATAATGCTTTCGTCAACTGGTACGCCAACCTCAATATCGGCGGTGTTTACCTCAAAAATAACATTGACGCATTTGTGATTGGCTCGGAGCTGATCGGCATGACCAGCTTCACGCCTTCGGCAGGAAGCTATCCAGCGGTATCGCAGCTTGTAAGCCTTGCTGCATCTGTGAAAACTGCTGTCGGTGCTGGCGTAAAAGTCAGCTATGCTGCGGATTGGAGCGAATATCACTCACAAGGTGGCTGGTTTAATCTCGACCCGCTTTGGGCATCACCCAATATCGATTTTGTCGGCATTGATTGTTATTTCCCGCTTACGCCTGATTTGCCGCAAACCCAAATCACCGAAGATGTGGTGAAGCAATACTGGGAAAGTGGCGAAGGCTGGGATTATTATTTCACCGATTCCGTCAACCGAACTGGACAAACCAATTACGCAAACCAAGTCTATGCTTGGAAAAATGTTGAATACTGGTGGAAGCACACACACACCAACCCCAATGCGGTAACAACCGCTTGGACTGTCAAAATGAAGCCTATCTGGTTTACCGAGATGGGCTTTCCAAGTGTGGACGGCTGCACCAATCAGCCTAATGTGTTTTATGACCCGACATCGATCGAATCCTATTTTCCTCGCGCCTCCAAAGGCAGAGTGGATTTTATGGCGCAACGTACTGCGCTTAACGCTTCGCTGGATTTTCTTGAAACTCGCAGGCTGCTATCTGGCAACACGGATCTGGTGCAACGTCGGTTTATCTGGACGTGGGACGCAAGACCTTTCCCATTCTGGCCTGACTTGTCAAACTTCTGGGCAGATTGGCAGCTTTGGAAAACAGGCCACTGGGTCAACGGCAAGCTAGGCACGTCCACTTTAGGCGCAGTTATCGCCGTATTGCTAAAAAAGGCTGGGCTCGAAGATACGGATTTTGACGTCACACGCCTCACGCAGCAGCTTGATGGTTATGTGATTTTGCAGGTGCTGAGTTGCCGCGAACGCATCGAGCAGCTGCAATCCATGTTCAATTTCGATGCGGTGGAAACGGACGGCATCATTAAATTTGTGCCGCGCGGTGGTCAGTCCATCGCCAATATCACGCAAGACGAGCTGGTGACTAATAGCAGCGGTGGCAGCATCCGTGAGGAAGTTGAAATCACCCGCAAGCAGGAGCTGGATTTACCGCAACAGGTGAACATCACCTATATCAGCCGCACGGCAAATTATGACCCTGGTACGCAGATGTCGCAGCGGCAAACGGTTAATGCCGTTGATTCTGTCGGCATCAACGTGCCGGTAGTATCCACTGACCAGTATGCAAAAACGGTAGCAGACATCACGCTTTATAATGCGTGGGTGTCTAGGGTGGGTTTCAAATTCACGCTACCTGCTAAGTATTGCCTGATTGAGCCAACTGACATTCTCACCCTAGCGATCGACGGCGTGAATTATGTGATGCGTGTTAGCACCACGAAAATTGAGCGCACAGGCTTAATGGAAGTGACCGCGGTTGCGGAAGACGTATCTACCTATGACTTCTACACTCCGCCTGGTGAAACCCCACCCATCGCGCAGCCTGGAACAATCATTCCCAATACGCGCCTTGAGCTGCTGGACTTGCCAGCCTTGCCAAACGATACGGAAGGCGTAGGGATTTTGCGTGCAGCTACTGTTTCCCAAGGCGAAAACTGGGAAGGCTCGGTCATCTACCGCTCCGATGATGGCGGGCAAGCTGGTGGCAATACTTTCGCCGTTATGTCATCCACTGATACGGAACATACGGTAGGCGGTGCGTTAACGCTTCTTGCTCCATATTCCTCAAATAGCTGGGATTATGCCAACACCGTTGATGTGTTGCTCCAGTTTGGCACACTTTCAAGCATAAGCGAGCTTGGTGTTCTCAATGGCGGCAACGTTGCTATTCTCGGAAACGAAGTCATCCAGTTTCAAAACGCGCAGCTTCTGGCGGATAAAAAATACCGCCTGTCAAAACTGCTTCGCGGCAGGCTTGGCACAGAACACGAGGTGGGCACCCATGCCCTTGCAGAGCGATTTGTGCTGCTTTCGTCCAATCTGGTGCGTGTGGCAGTGCAAAACAGCATCATAGGGCTGGCAAGGCATTACAAGCCTGTTTCCGTTGGCGGAAGCCTAGCAACCACTGTCGAGCAGGTATTCACCTATACGGGTAAAACCCTTCGCCCGTATTCTCCTGTGAATATCAAAGGCACACGAAATCTTCCAGCCACGAATGACTGGACGATAACGTGGCTGCGTCGGACACGGCTTGGCGGAGAATGGCGCGATGGCGTGGATGTTCCACTTTCCGAGCAAAGCGAGCTTTACCATGTGCAAATTATGAACGGCTTGACCGTCGTGCGCACGGTGGAAGGCATCACTACGCCTTCGCTGGTCTATACCGCCGCGCAGCAAGTGGCAGATTTCGGCTCAGTGCAAAGCAGCTTCGTGGTCAAGGTTTACCAAGTATCGGCCATCATCGGGCGCGGTGTTTCTGGTCAGGCAACAATTTCTTAATCAGGTTATCCAATGGCAACCACCAACAATCTCGGCATAACGCTTGTCGAACAAAGCCAATCGCAAAAAGAGGTTACGGTTAATGATGCCGTAAAACTGATTGATGCGATTCTTAACACAGGCGTTATTGATAAAGACCTGACTGCTCCGCCGGGTTCGCCTGCCACAGGGGACGTTTATATCCCTGCTACAGGCGCGACAGGCGCATGGGCGGGCAAGGACAACCAAATCGCATGGTATGATGCTTCTTGGCGGTTCCTTGTGCCAAAGGAAGGGCTGACCCTATGGGTTAAGGACGAAGACAAGCTCTATTCATATTCAGGCACTGCCTGGGTGAGTACGATTGAGGCATTGTCCACACCACAGTTTGCACGGATCGGGCTTGGCACTGCACCGCACGCCACTCACATCATCAATCTGTTTGGGCCATCCGCATTAATCAATGGCAGTGCTGGCTTCTTCCTGCAGATGAACAAGGCGAATGCCGCGCAAAACCTTGAGTTTATCTTCCAGCAAGGCTTTGTGACATATGCCGAGCTGGGTTTGCTGGGCGATAATGAGCTGACGCTTAAAACATCGGACGGCACGAACTTTTATATCGCTTGGAAAATCCGCAACAACGGCGTGACCAACTTTATGAAAGAGCCGCTGATTTCCGATATTTCCCCCATCAACCACAAAAATTATATCACTAACGGCAACTGCGTGGTTGCCGAGCGCAATGATTTTACGCTGGTCAATAACACTTGGGCATATGGAAAGACCGACCGATTCCAAGGTCAAGCCAGTGGCACGGCTGTCAGCGCAGGCACACTTACGCAGAGCGCATTTTCTGGCAAGGAATATGTAAAATTCCAGACCGTCACCATGACGGGAGCCGGTGTATTGAAGCTGCGCCACCGCATTGAAGCGAAAGATGCTGAAATCTTCGTCAACCAAATCGCCTCATTTTCCTGCTCGCTGTTTCATGCAATCGGCTCGGCTATGAACTGCACGGTTATCGTGCGCAAAGCCAATGCCGTTGATAACTTTACGGCAACCACCGTCATTGCAACTTCCAGTGCTATCAGCGTTCCAAACAATAGTGAATCGCCTGTCAAATTTGAGAATATCTCGATGGGCGACCCAAGCAACGGCATTGAAATCGAACTACAAATGGCTTGCGGTGCAATTACCACCAAGGATTTCCTTATCCGTCAGCTCCAGTTTGAGCTGGGCGCGTTCGCTACGCAATTTGAGCAAGAGCCTGTGCCAATTACTCGCAGTAAATGCAAACGCTTCTGGCAAAAGCTGGGCAAAGGGTTGCAAGGCGGTTTCAACTCCGCCACTGAAATTGACTTAGCAGTTATTTTTCCCGTGGAAATGCGTGTGGCTCCCACAGGGGCTTTGCTTACCACTACGCCTGCCGTTCAGCAAATTGCCGTTGGCGCAAAAACTGGTGCTGCATCTGCCATCGTTGGCGCGGGCACATCCTATTCTGCCAATGGCGCATATGTGCGTGTGAATGGTTACACGGGCGGCACTGCCAAAGACCATGTGATTGTTACCACCGATAACATTCTCGGCTTTGATGCCGACTTTGCATAACTCAAACCAAAGGAAACTATATGGATGACCAATTCCTACAAGTAGGAGCTGGCGGGCTATTTGCCTTGCTGGTTTTGCGTGAAGTGTTCGGCTTTTTGAAAGAAAAAGTGCGAGCGCAGAGCAACCTCGTAATCGACAACATGGCAAAGCAAATCCAAGAGCTGCACGAGTGGCACGCAGTCACCGACGAGGACGGCGTGAAAATCTGGTATCTGCGCCGTTCGCTGGAAAACGCCATAGAAAAGCTCACCAGCAATCTCGACATCCAAACGCAGCTACTGCGTGAGATGGTGCTGATTCTCAAAGACAGCAGAAACGAGATGGACGCAGTCATCCGCGAAACACGCGAAATTCATAGGGAAATTCGCAATGAACACCACAGAAAAGCAGGTTAATCATATGAAAACAAATGCAGACGCAATCACCCTTATCAAAGAATTTGAAGGGCTAAAACTCAAGCCATACGCTGATCTTGGCGGCAAGCTAACAATCGGCTGGGGTCACCTCATTAAGCCTGGTGAGAAATTCACTGTCATCACATCGGCGCAGGCAGAAACCATCTTCCTCAAAGACCTTGCCGAAGCAGAGGCGATAGTCACAAAGTCCGTGCGGATTGCTCTGAACAGCAATCAGTTTTCAGCACTCGCTGCACTGGCTTTCAACATTCCCAAAGCATTTGCCAACACCACGCTGGTTGATGTTCTGGGTGCGCTTCGTTTCGATGATGCGCCAGAACAAATCCTGCGCTGGCATCGCATGGGCAAAAAGCCGGTAAAGGGATTAATCCGCCGTCGCGCGGCCGAGGCAATGCTTTTCGTATCATAAGGATAGCAGTATGATGGAATTACTCAAAGATGCAGTAGCAAATACTAATGGAGAGGCACACCAATATGCCGGTGGCATGGCTACGGTTTATTGCTGGGGTAATTTTGCAGGCGCAACTATCAAGCTGCTTGTGAGCCCCAACGGTTCGGTATGGTTCGACCTAGAGGGTTACGCGCTGGTGCAGACATCAAAGCCCAAGAACTTGCACCTATCAAATTGCTGGATGAAAGGACAGGTTATCGGCGGCACAGTGGACACCGATGTGAATCTCGTCGTGCGAGGATTTTATACCTAAAAGGAGGTTCAAATGCGAAAAGGCAAACACATCATGGTTTTCCAAGACCCCAATCATCAAGTGCGGAATGATACTATCATCCCTCCCTAACAAGCCCCGTTCCGAAAGGTTCGGGGCTTTTTTATTTTGTTGGCTCCGTAACAAAGCCTATATTATACAGGCCGTTTGCTTGCGCGGCGGCGAGGATATGGCTTACTTTCTCGTACGCCGTTTTTTTATCCGCTCGCAGGTGAATGGGTTGCTTGGAATTATTGGCAGCGGCTTCCTTTAAGCGTTTGTCTAAATTTTCCGGTGTGATTGCCGTATTGTCCCAATAATACTGACCGCCGGCATCAATGGATAGCGTGATAGGTTTGTCATCTGCGATGGCAGAGGTGTTATCACTCGGAAGCTCGATCTTGATAGCCTGTGTCAACATCGGTGCGGTGACGAGGAAAATCACTAATAGCACCAGCATCACATCCACCAGTGGCGTGGTGTTGATCTCTGCCATCGGTGCCTGAAAATCGTCTTTATCGAATCCGCTGAGTGCCATTATTTTCCTCCGCACACGGTAATTTTAGCGTCATTTGCTCTGCGACATGCCGTAAATCCTGTACTAAAAGACGGTTCTGGCGTGCGAAGGCATTATAGGCAAGCACCGCAGGAATCGCAGCAAACAGACCCACTGCAGTTGCCACCAATGCCTCTCCCATTGGGCCTGCAACGACATTCAAGCTGGCATTTCCCTCTGTTGCGATGCGTGTTAGCGCACCGTAAATACCCCAGACAGTGCCAAACAGCCCGATAAAAGGCGATGAACTTCCGACTGATGCTAGCAGCGTGAGTCCTTTGTCCAATTCCACACGCAACATATCTAGCGTTTGAGAAAGATACGCAGTGAGCAGTTTTTCTCGGCGATCAATATCCGCATCGGATGGCAGAGCTGCATGTTGCTTGATGGCTTCTTGTATCAACACGCTGATACTGCCAGCCTGTGCAGGAATCGCTCTTAAGTGCAAAGGCCAATCTGCGGTTTGCATTACCTGTGCCTGAAATGCAGCAATAGATTTACGCTCCGTGCGGTGCTGGCTTATCTTCAGAAAAATCACCCACCAGCTGGCAAACGACATGACAAGCAACAGCAGAAAAACGCCGATTAATAAGGGGTCGCCCTGTTCAAAAATATAGGTAAGATTCATGCGCTTTTTTACTCCAGTCTGAATTCAATTGGTACCATTACGCGCGCCTCCACGATTTCACCTCCGCGCTTGGCCGGAACAAATTTCCAGCGTGATACGGCATTCTTAGCGGATTCATCCAATAGAGCAAAGCCGCTGCTTTCGGCGATATACACGCTGCGTGCTGCTCCAACCTGACTTACCACCACATCGAGCATCACGGTTCCTTCCATGTTTCTACGCTTGGCTTGTGCTGGATATTCTGGTGCGGGATTGCTCAGATACGCCGCATCAAACAACGGCTTTGTCATCACCATCTGGGCTTTTTCTGTCGTGTTGGTGATTTCCCCTGCCGCCGGTGCTAGTGCTGCCAATTGTTCTGCGGACGCTGCTTGCGCAGGAGGTGAAGGCTTGGGTTTCTGCATGGCGCGAGGCGATTCTTTCGATTTTTTTACCTCATGATTTTGCACCTTGTCAGGCGGTGTCGGCTGGGGGACAGGTGCCGGGTTTTGCTCAACCGGCTCGGCGCTGGGCGCGGCCAAGAGCGTTACTTTAATCATCTGTTGCGGCATGATTTCGACCGGTGTCGCAGACGACAAAAACCATGCCGTCACAAACGCATGAAAGGCGATGGAACTTGCCATCGCCCTCATGTTCGAGGATGTTTTCAAAGAAGCCGCGTACATCATTTATCCTACCATAAGGCTATCTTTATACCTGCCATAGCTGTCATTGGCATACTAGGGCGGTAGCCGGCAGGACGTAGTGCCGCAGTATAGGTTTCGTCAAACAGGTTATCGATAGTGGCAAATCCACTGACCTGATCGGTAATTTTATACTCACCCGCCACGTTGAACACCCAGTGATCTTCCACCAGACGATTTTCAGGAATCGCTCCTTTGCCCGCCACCGAGCGCATATCACTCACATATTTCCCGCCGAGCGAAATTCCCCAATCATCCGTTTCTAAACCTGCTGAAAGATAGAGCTGATGGTGCGGCATATATGGCAGTTCAAACCCCGACTGCACATTTCCCCATTCGGAGAAACTGCTGGAGAAGCTGTTTTTGAATTCGCTTCTGGTGTGTGTGTAGGTGCCGACCAGTGGTAGACGATAACCCTTATTCAATCCAGCTGCCTGCGCTGCATCATAGCCAAGACTGGCCTCCAGCCCGCGCACTTGCACTTCGCCGCCGTTGAACGTATCGCCGCTGCCACCACCACCAGAGGAGAAGGTATCGCGGCCCAGTAGGTTTTTATAATCATTGAGAAACCCTATCAATTCGCCGCTGACATTGCCTGATTTGTAGCGCGTGCCCAGTTCGTAGTTGATGCTTTCCTCTTCCTCGGTGAATGCGGCTTCGGCGGTGTTGTTCGGCACACCCGGAGGCGCAAACCCCTTATGCACGCCGCCCAGCAGCTTCCATTCCGGCGTTACGGCGTAAGTGACGCCTGCACCGGGAATAAAGACGTTTAGGGTGTTTTCAAAATTAGTGAGCGCGGATCCGGTACGACCGGGATCCAACGCGCCGTAATCATCGCGCCCAAGGGTGATGCGCTCAAAGCGAAGTCCGGGTGTGAACGTCCAGCGATCCCAGCTCATCTCGTTTTGTATAAAGGCAGTAATATAAGCGGCATTAGCGGTGGGATCATTAAATATCGCGCCAATATCGCGCCGCGTGCCGCCGATGCGCACCGCATTCAATCGATACCAGCTGCGATCCACTTCGTTGTGATAAAGTGTGCTAGTGAGGTTGGTGTGCGGGGTAAGTTCGATGAAATGGGTAGCGGCGGTTTGCCATGCAACATTGTCCATCTGGTCAAGCTGGCTTGCACCATAGCGGCGGTTGGGGTTCGCGCGAAAATCATTGGCCGTAAGCCCCAGATAGGTTTCGTTGGAAATCTCATCATAACCGCCCAGTTTAATTTCCAGCTCCTGATAACGCTCTGCGGATTTGTCGGTACTTAGCCGAAATTTACCGAGTACATCCTGCACGTTATATCCCGTATCACCACCAACAAAATCCAGATTCTTGAAGCCATCCGTTTCTTTGTGCACGGCATTGAGCATCAGCCCGACATTTTCAAAACTCGTGCCGGTGGTAATCCCTGCACGGTGTGTACCGTAACTTCCGGTCTCGGCGACTAAGTCTGCTTGCTTTTTACTGGCAATAGGTTTGGTCACCATGTTGAGCACGCCGTTGGTGGTGCGTGGGCCATATTTCACTGAGCCGGTGCCTTTGATCACTTCGAGTGATTCCATCCGATCCATCTGCGGGAAATAATAGGCTTCCGGCGCGGCATAGGGTGCAGGGCCAGTGAGAATATTATCTTCCATCAGCGTAATGTCGGCGCTGCGGTTGGAGCGCCCGCCGCGAATGGCAATATTGGGGCGCAAGCCATGCCCGTCTTCTTCCTGCACAATAACGCCCGGCACTTCCTGAAGCGCCCGATGCACATCGGTGTGTTGATAGCGATCCAGTGTTTTTTTGCTCACAATGCTGGCCGAACCAGCAATCTCCTCGCGCCGATCTTGCGTTCCGATCACGGTCACACGCTCCATCACCTTCACACGCTTGTCCTGCACATCCTTTTTGTCTTCTGCATGAACTTGGGTTGCAGCGGTGGTGGTTGTGATGAGGAAAGCCAAACCTACAATAATTTTTTTGTGGCAGTACATAACTGAAGTTCCCTATGTTCAATTGCGAATGATTCGCATTCAAACATAGGGTGCTTCACCAGCCTGTCAAGTAATAATTATAATCATTCTTAACATAATTACCTATTACCTGAAAAAAACACCATAATAAGGGAAATGTGGTCAGGGAGCGCATAAACTGGGTGAATTATATCTGTAATTACAATTTACCGCCAGTTTACTTCATTTTTTGCTGCTATGATAATCCTCCATGCACCCGTTACAGACAGCCAGCCGAGGATTGCAGCGACGATAATATCAGGCCAGATGGTGTTTGAGGCGAACACGCCAGTGGCGGCAATCATCACTGCGATATTGCCAATCGCGTCATTTCGGCTACAAATCCAGGCAGATTCGCGGTTGCTATCACCGCCACGGTATTTGTAGAGCAGCACCGCACAACCGACATTCACGGCAAGTGCCACCACGCTGATAATAACCATGAGCAAAGGCTCTGGCAGTTCTGGTTGTAGCGAGTGATGCAGTGTTTCAAACGCCACCCATAAGCCCACAAGCCCAAGTGAAATGCCCTTGAACAGTGAAGCCTTCGCTTTCTGACGTAGGGAGAGGTTCAGCACATAAAGGCTGATTCCGTAGTTAGCAGCATCCGAGAAGAAATCCGCGCTATTGGCCAGCAGAGAAACCGAGTGTGCGGCGTAGCTGGCAATCATCTGCACGACGAACATCACCGCATTGGCAACCAAACATATCCATAGCACCTTGCGGTATTCTGCCGATACGTTTGGTTGCTCGTTGCTATTGCAATGATCGTGACATAAGGTCACCGTCGGTAACTAGAAACGATAGGTCGCACCAACGAACGGCTGATAATCATCTGCTGCTTCGGTAACCCCGATATTTATACCGGCATCAAACTGGATATTATCAGTAAATCCATAGGTCACGCCCGTGTCAAATGACACCACCCAGCGATCTCCCGTATCCGTTCCTTTTTCAGTGAAGATTTCATAGTAAGTACCGATTTGCTCTGACCATTCCACTGCAAAGGTGGCCGTGTTGACAAAAGCGGGGTGATAACCACTGTCATCTGCATCTTTCAGAATATCTACCTGCGTCATCAGTCCAAGCCCGTAGCCATCACCAAGATCAATGGCCAAAGGAGCAATCAGACCACCCTCAACATCATCGTTTTCAAGATCATTCTGATTGGTAGCAAGCTTAACATAAGGCATCAAAGCAAACGCTGTTTTTCCACCATCATTACCCCAAAGGTTATGCTTCAATCGAACGGTGACATCACCGAAACCATCCGTTGTTTCGCGGGTTCCTGCTGCTTTATCGCTATCGGTTCTGTTCACATAATTATCGATAACGATTTGAAGGTCAGTGCTATTGGTTAAACCTGCCTTTAAGTTTACGGGCGCAACATTCCATGTTTTGGTGCGAGTGTTTTCACCGTTTGCTTTGTAGCGATCATAGGTGTATTTTACGATGTCAGCTTCAATTTGAAAATGCCCTGCATCGACAGTGAATGGGCTTTCCGTCTGATCTGGGCGATCCGTGGACATATCCCGCATCTTTTCCACGGGAGTTGGGTTAAACAGAGTGTATCCACTCTTATCGCTCTCAGCAGCAGAGGCAGTGGTTGACAATGAGGCGGATAGAATGGCTGCGAGTGCAGAGGCAGAGTGGATTTTTTTCATGAGTGACCTTCCCTTTTATTATTAACAACTTCGGGGGAAGATATCTAGTAATTGATGAATACGTCAAGCACTTGCACAGGCATGAAGTCATTAACCTCATGCCTGTGTTCTATTAGCAACATGACCACACATCAAATTATTGAGCAGTCATCTTGTTGCAGACCTGTTTGATTTTATCAAAGTGACGTACATTATCGGGATTGTCTGGTTTTATTCCTTTGCTAATTTCATCGTTACATTCTTTAAGGAGGATGGTCCGTCTCTCTTGAGGAGATTTTCCTTCTAACTTTTGCTCCAAATCAGTTCGGTAGCTATCGGCACAGCCAGTCAAGAAAGAAGCTGTAAGAGCCAAAAATAATACTGCTTTAGTGCTTTGCATTTGTTTCCTCCTGTAAATTGGTTTCATACATAGCATCGCAAATCGCCGACATACGCGACTCATGCCCTATGTAGCTTGTATTATGACCACCTGGGACATGATACTTAGCCCGTTCAGCGCAAATGTTGTGCAGCTCTTCGTTACGCTGACTACCTACCTTTCCTTCAATACGCTCTTCTAAAGTTGGCGCTTTAATGCAGGCAGCAAGTGAAAATATTAGGAACGGAATTAGTATATAATTTCTGATATTCATGATTTCCTCCTGTAGCTAAAAGTGAAGTTCATATTCCAGTTGTAGGATAGCCTCTCCGTCATTGGCGGCATCGGATACGCCAAACAAATAACCGACGCGGTACTTAAGACCATCAGCACGAGAGGTGAAATTAAGCGGTATTTTCCCGTAGGCGGCAGGCCCGATGTAATGCTTCTGTTCATCGAACGAGCCTGAATTTTTGAGCTCACCAAAATCGCTCTCAATTTCAAAGCCAGGTTCAAAGTAACGCGAATAGCTGTAGCGGCTGCTCCACAGCAACTTTCCTTCAACACCGTCTTTCGGCCCTGAACCCACGTTCTTCTCGGCGATGACATTTAACAGGTGGGTGGTTTTATCAATGTCCTTTGCTAACAATAACCGCGCTTCAACGTTGTCTGCGCGATCACTCTGCGGCGTCCATTCATAGGCAATTGTAGCACCCACATCGACGAAATATTCACCCCGCTCAGTTAGCTGAAAAAGGTTCTCCCATTCCCATTCGTCAAACTTCAGATTGTCTTGCGGTTCTTTTTCAAATTTTGCATACAGTTCCGTTTTCCACCACTCATTAACGCCGTAGCCGATAGCGAATTGCTGCTTTTGCTTGTTATCCTTGCTATTATCGCCATCAACGCTGCGGCTGCCGAAATACTCAATCTCCAACTCACCTGGGGTGACGTAAGGAGAGTACAGCCGAGTGGCGGCATTGGCATTACTACCCAATGCGCCAATCGCCACCACGCCGGTTAATAACAAAATCTTTGAGATGATCGTGCTGCTGGGCATGTCTAATTCCTCTTGTTGGATGTTGCACCGTCTTTGTGGTCTTTGTGGTCGTCATGATTTTTTGATTCATCTTCCTTGTGGTCATGATGATCGCCATCTTTGTGGCCTTCATGCTTGCTGTGATCCTTGTGATCGCCGTCTTTGTGGTCACCGTCTTTATGCTCATGCTTTTCAGCTTTCGCACCGGCTTCGACCTTGTTTTCGCCAGCCATTACGCTGGTGCTGAAACCAAGCACCAAGGCAAGGGCGGATGCGGCGAGAAAGGATTTAACGTCTTTCATAGAGATTCCTTTTTGTTTGGGGTTAGGTTGAAAAATCACAGCTCCTCTTTTGCCAACAGGTCGCGGGCTAGGTTGAACCGTTTGTAAATGGCGGGCAGCACCAGCAACGTCAGAATCGTTGCGGTGATGAGTCCGCCGATGACCACTGTTGCCAGCGGTTTTTGCACCTCTGCGCCCGCGCCTGTGGCAATCGCCATTGGCACGAAGCCAAGGCTTGCTACCAGTGCAGTCATCAGCACGGGGCGGAATCGGGAGAGCGCACCTTCCACGATGGCTTTGTGCTCCTCGATGCCCTCACGCACCAGTTGGTTAATGCGCGTAATCATCACGAGTCCGTTAAGCACGGCCACACCAGAAAGCGCAATCAAGCCCACCGCCGCCGAAATCGAAAACGGCATCCCGCGTAGCCACAAGGTAATAATGCCGCCCGTGAGTGCCAGCGGCACGCCAGAGAACACCAAGAGCGCTTGTTTCACCGAGCCAAGCGCGGTAAACAGCAGCAGGAAAATCATGAAGAAGCATGCAGGAACCACCATGGCCAGCCGCGCTTTGGCTTCCTGCAAGTTTTTGAATTGTCCGCCCCATTCCAGCCAATAACCAGCGGGAATCTTCACTTTGGAATCAATCGCCGCTTGCGCGTTTTCGACGAAAGAGCCGATGTCGCGCCCACGCACGTTGGATTGCACCACCACGCGCCGCTTGCCGTTTTCACGGCTGATCTGGTTGGGTCCGTCCGTGATTTCCAGCTTCGCCACCTGCTTCAGCGGAATATAGGCGGGACGATTGTGCGGCTGGTTAGCGATGCGATCCGCCATGTTGTCATCATCGGCAGAAAGCAGGATAGGCAGATTCTCAAGCACGGTTAAATCCTGCCGCATGGTGTCTGGCAACCGCACTAGAATGTCAAACCGGCGATCCCCTTGGAACACCAACCCAGCCTCGCGCCCACCCACGGCAATCGCCAGCACATCCAGCACATCGCTGACATTGAGGCCATAACGCGCAATGGCGTTTTTATCGAGCTTTACTTCCAGCATGGGAAGGCCGCTCGTTTGCTCCATTTTCACATCCGCCGAGCCTTCGATGGTTTTAAGCGCGCTCACAATTTCAGCGGCGGTTTTTTCCATTGTGGCAAAATCATCGCCGTACACTTTCACCGCCACATCGGAACGCACACCGGAAATCAGCTCGTTGAAGCGCATCTGAATCGGCTGGGTGAATTCGTAATTATTCCCCGGAACATCGGAAACCGCTTTGCTGATTTTGCTCAACACCTCCTCTTTGGTGGCACTGGAATCAGGCCACTGATCTTTATCCTTTAGGATAATGAAGGTGTCGGATACGTTCGGTGGCATGGGGTCGGAGGCCATTTCCGCCGTACCCGTTTTGGAGAATACGAACCCCACTTCTGGCACGCTGCTCACCGCTTTTTCTACTACAAACTGCAATTCCTGCGATTGAGAAAGCGATGTGGATGGAATCCGCATCGCGTGCATGGCGATGTCTTTCTCATCGAGCGTTGGGATGAACTCTTGTCCCATTGTAGAAAACAGTACCAATGAAAACACAAACCCACCCGTTGCCGCTGCGATGATTTTCATCGGGGATTGCAGGGCATAATGCAGCGCAGGTTCATACCAGCTTTTGGTTTTCGTGATGATGCGGCTTTCTTTTTCTTCCACTTTGCCTTTCACGAAAATCGCAATCATGGCTGGAACGAAAGTAAGCGAAAGCACGAAGGCGGCAATCAGCGCGAAGATGACTGTCATTGCCATCGGCTCAAACATCTTACCTTCCACGCCGCTGAACGTGAGCAGCGGGATATACACCATGATGATAATCGCCTGACCGAACACGGAAGGCTGAATCATCTCACGGCTGGCAACCATTACCTCATGCAGCCTTTCTTGCAATGTCAGTGTGCGGCCTTCGTGGTGCTGGCGATGTGCCAATCGGCTCAGGCAGTTTTCGGTGATAATCACCGCGCCATCCACAATCAATCCGAAATCGAGCGCACCCAAACTCATCAGGTTTCCGCTGATACCTGCGCGGATCATGCCCATGCTCGTCATCAACATAGAAAGCGGAATCACCAGCGCCGTAATCAGCGCAGCGCGGAAGTTACCGAGCAATAGAAACAGAATCACAATGACCAGTAGCGCACCTTCGGCTAAGTTCTTCTGCACCGTGCCAATCGTGCGATCTACCAGCTTTGTACGATTGAGCACTGTTTTGGCGTGGATGCCAACAGGCAGGGATTTATTCACTTCCGTGATTTTCTGATCCACCGCTTCGGATACGGTGCGGCTATTCTCGCCAATCAGCATCAAAGCGGTTCCCACCACCACTTCATTGCCATTTTCGGAAGCAGAGCCAGTGCGAAGTTCCTTGCCAATACCTACGATGGCGATGTCTTTTAGGTAGATAATGATACCACCGCGATTCGCCACCACGATATTGCCAATCTGTTCGGCGTTCTCAATACGTCCATCCGCCCTCACCACATAGGCTTCACCGCTTTTTTCGATGTAGCCCGCGCCAATACTTGCGTTGTTGCGCTCCAACACATCCACCACATCCGAGAAACTCAAGCCAAGTGCCACCAGCTTTTCGGGGTTGGGTTGCACATGATATTGTTTCACATAGCCACCAATCGCATCAACACCAGCCACGCCCTTTACGCCTTTCAACTGCGGGCGGATAATCCAGTCTTGCACGGTGCGAAGGTAGGAGGCTTGCTCGACATCGGTTTTAAGCCGCTGGCCTTCGGGCGTTAAGTAACTCCCATCCGATTGCCAGCCCGCTTGTCCGTCTTTAATGGTTGCGCCTTTGCCTTGTGGATGCTCGTATTCCACCGTCCACATATAAATCTCGCCAAGGCCGGTCGAGATTGCACCCATCTTCGGGTCAACGCCTTCGGGCAGGCTTTCTTTCGCTTCAGCAATGCGCTCATTTACCTGTGCGCGGGCAAAGTAAATATCCACATTATCATTAAATACCGCCGTGACCTGAGAGAATCCGTTGCGCGAAATCGAGCGTGTATACTCAAGTCCGGGAATTCCTGCGAGTGCGGTTTCTACGGGGAAAGTGACTTGTTTCTCCACTTCCATCGGAGAAAAAGCAGTCGCTACGCTGTTGATCTGCACTTGATTGTTGGTGATGTCCGGCACGGCATCAATCGGTAGATTTTTTAGTGAATAAATCCCAAACGCCGCCACCGCAGCTGTAAGCAGTGCAATCAAATAGCGATGGTGCAGTGAGAAACTTAAAATACGTTCAATCATGGCTTTGGTTCCTCACGATCAATGTTCGTGTTCCGCACCAGCCTTGCCGATGTCTGCTTTTACCACAAAACTGTTTTTGGCTACATAGTGCTGGCCTGCATTCAGACCGCTTTTGATTTCCGTCCATGTTGCATCGGATGCGCCAAGCTCGACTGGCTGTGCTTTGTACACACCACCTTCTTCCTGCACGAACACCACGTTGTTGCCTTCCATGCGCTGGATGGCCTCAGTTTTTACAACCAGCGGCACTTCCTTTTCCGTCAGCACAACATCGGCACGGATGTTCATACCCGAACGCCAGTGGTTATCGTCGTTTTCAATCACCGCACGCGCCACCACGGTTTGGCTGGAGGCTTCGGCAGTGGGCAGCACCAGCGCAATCGTGGATTCGGTATTTATATTGTCATCCAGACATTGAATGTGGACTTTTTGACCCGCTTTCAGCTTTTCTCCGTCTTTCGAGAAAATGAATAACTCCGCCCATAGCTTGCCTAAATCCGCTACCACAAACAGTGGTGCATCCGCCGCAAGTTCGCCCACATTCGCATTGCGGGTGATAATGGTGCCGGAAACAGGCGACTTCACAGCATAGACTTGCAGAGAATCATTGCTTTCTACGGTAGCCAGCGTGTCACCCGCTTTGACCATTTCTCCAGGTTCTTTTACCACGCTGCGAATAATTCCGGGGAAGCGTGCTTTCACCTGCGCGGTGGTATTCTGGTTCAGCGTTACACGGCCAGAAACACTTACCGTTTCCTGTACTTTGCCACTACTAGCTTCCATCACTTCGATATTCAGATTTTTTGCAGCAGTGTCGCTAATTTTGCTCTCTTCCGCATGACCGCCTTCCTCGCCATGTCCACCATGCCCATGCTCATCGGCAGGTTTGGCTTCTTCGTGGTCGTGACCATGTTCATCCGCACCCTTAGCTTCCGGAGCGTGGGCATGTTCATCCTTATCGCCGTGGCCATGTTCGCCACCTTCAGCGTGATCGTCTTTATGTTCTTTGCCGTGACCATGTTCATCGGCATCGCCGTGCCCATGATTCTCTGCACTTTGTGGTGCAGTTTTATTATCATGCGCTGACTCTCGATACATGTAAACGCCACCAGCAATTCCTAGCAACGCAAGTAAGAATATCAATTTTCGTTTATTCAACATGAGTTTGTCCTGTATTTTTAATGCTGCCCAAGTGTATGGCGGTTAACCGCTCCACCTGTGCTTTGGCTGAATGAAATTCTCGTATAGCTTCGATGCGTTGCTGCTTTACTCCAAATAGACTGCGTTGCGCATCCAGCACTTCGAGATAGGGAAAACGTCCCGATCCATAGCCCTCACGCGCCAAACGGAAGGCTTTATCGGCAGAAGGAAGAATTTCGGTTTTTAGCGTTTCAGCTTGAACATAGGCATTTTGCATCCGTTCATGTGCGCTCGTTAGCTCCGCACCAACATCAAGCACCATCTGGCGGTTATCCAGTTCGGCGCGGCTTACGTCACTCCGTGCTTTCTCGATATTGCCACGGTTAGCGTTAAACACGGGAATCGGTAGCGATACACCCACTAAAAACGCCTGATCGCCACTATCGCGGAAATCACGAACACCTACGCTAAGACGTGGATCGGGAATGGCATTTGCTTGCTCCAGATCAAGCCGCGCCTTGGATTGCTCTAGGCTGCTATTGAGCTTTAAAATATCCGGATTTGCTTTCAGCTTCTCCTCCAAAGCGGGGAGTTCTGGCTTGGTAATGGCGAAGAAGGCAGTGGTATCAAGCGGTAGCGTGAAGGCTTCTTCACCCATCAGCGAGGCCAGCTTCTTGCGCGTAATGTCACGCTCGCGGATTGCCTTATCGAGTGCGATGGTGGCGGTTGAGCGTTCCACCTCTGCGCGGCTTTTCTGAATCAGCGGTGCAGCAGCAGCCCCCACGCGCACGCTGACCGATTTCAACACATCCTCGGCCAGTTCTTTCTGTTCCGTGGCAAGACGCACATTTTCTTCCGCTGCCACTACATCGGCATAGGCACTGGTCACATCACGAATCACATCCAGCGCTGCCCCTTGCGCTTCAAGTGATGCGATTTCTACCCCTTTGCCCGCAATGCCTTCGCGTGCTGAAATCTTCCCACCGATGGTAATTTCCTGCGTGACCCCGTAGGTTACTTCTGCTGAGTCGAAGCCTTTATATGCGCCTTGTCCTGCGACATTTTCGGCTTCCACACCCACTTCAGGGTTTACCCATGCACCCGCCTGTCTTTCTTCGCCCTTGGCAGCGGAAACACCACTGTTGAATCCTTTAAGGCGCGGTGATTGCAAGAGTGCTTTGGCAATCGCATCATCCAGCGTGAAGCCCGTGATCTTTTGAGGCACAGCGGCAACCGCCGCAGGGGTATTATTGGTTTCCGGCTTCGCTGCGTCTTGTGCGAATACGGGCTGGCTGGACAAGATGGTGGCGCATAGCAGCCATACTATTTTCTTCTGATGTATTTTTGGCATTGGGGATTCTCACCGCTAAATTCCTTGGACAATAGACATAGGTCATGTGGCATCAGAGCACCTAAATAGGCACTCTTTCAGGCGCGCAAGCCTGAAGGAAGGAATTAAGCCGTGTGAGGGTGGTTTAAGTGGTGGCCCTTGAACCACTGAACTCATGAATATATCCTGACGAGAAAACGCAGCTTGGCTAGAAGCATCTTCAGGAGCGGAAAGCTCAGCATTGATATTGGCTGAAACATGGGTGCAGCAGCAGTGATGATCTACGCCTGCCATTTTATCGGTGTCTTGCTGGTTGTCCTGCGTCTGGGTTTTTTTAACTTGCTCAGACATCTGGCAGCCATCACCTTCGCAAGTCCATTCAAATGCGTGCGCCATAGGCGCAAGCAAAAGCGTGAAAGCAACGAAAAGTGATAAAAGAATTTTTGTCATGTGGCGCAGTGTAGGGTGATTTGGTTAAGTTTCAATGAAAATGTTTGAGAATTTCAAACAATGTGCACATTATTTCTGTTTATGTCGTGCGGATGCTCACGGGCCTATCTAAATGCTATCTATAAATCTTCCAAGCTAGCACTCTTGATATAGCCCTCGTGGATCAGGCTGAGGAGAACAGGATTCGCATTCTTACTTACCGGGAAGGCGGGATCACTATGCCCTAAATGCTGCATCAACTTTCGCTCAATTTCATGTCGTGGACTGAACAAAATACGAGAATTAGACATCCCCCCAGATAGCTCCATATATATACGGCGAAGATGAATATTGGAATCATCTCGACATAACATAATGGGATTATTGAGAAGAAATGTGAAAACCGGCATATGTAAGTGGGGATGTAGAGTAGAGTGTTCTTCTTTATGGCGGGGCTTGGGCAAGAGAAAAATGCCACTGTCGTACATTGCAAGAAACAGCTCGATGTGCCGAATGATTGTGGCAGGCTTTTGGTAGAAAAGAGGAGGTTGTTTGATAGCAGCTTTCAGATAATCACTGATTGTAAGCCCCTCCTCTGCAAATCGCTCGACCACACCGGTAATATTGGCCGCTATGGTTGAGGGAGACTGACAAAAAAGTGGAGGCTGCTTGATAGCTGCTTTCAAATAATCCTTAGCAGTCATGCCTTCAGCAGCAAATTGATCGACCATACCTGTTATGTTGGCTATAATCGTGCTAGGGGATTGATAAAAAAGCGGCGGCTGCCTACAGGCCGCTCTTAAATAATCTTTTCCTCCTAAGCCTTCGGCAGCAAATCGCTCGATCACTCCGGTGATATTACCAATGATCGTAGTAGGAGACTGATAGAAAAGCGCTGGTTGCTTGAGTGCGGCTTTTAAATAGTCTCTGACTATCAGCCCTTCGGCAGAAAATTCATTGACCACTCCAAGGATATTAGCTGCAATCGTATCGGGAGATCGAGAAAAAAGAGCCGGTCGCTTAAGGATTGCCTTTAGATAATCTTTAAGCGTCAACCCTTGCTTTGCAAATCGCTTAACCACGCCAGTAATATTAGCCACTATTGTAGCTGGAGACTGGCAAAAAAGTGACGGATGCGTGATTGCAGCTTTCAAATAATCCTTAACTGTAAGGCTTTCGGTGCCAAATCGCTCGGCCACTCCAAAGATATTGGCAACGATTGTATCAGGGGATTGCATAAAAAGTGCTGGTTGCTTGAGTGCCGCCTGAAGATAGTCTTTGACCGTTAGTCCTTCAGCCGAAAAGTGCTGGGCTACTATATTGAACCTTTTCTCAAAATTGAATATTGTGGAGTCATCACGAAATTCGACACCTATTCTTTTTCCGCCACTTGTGCTCATAAAACGTGCGTATTCGAGCAGCTTTGGAGTGACTTCCTCTTTTTGTTTTGAGCTTAGCGGCAGTTTGTCTAGTTCTTCACAAATTTTAGGAAAAATACTATCAGAATCAATTGACATATAAATGAGTATTAAAGGGGAGCTAATATCAGGATATAAGTAGAACACTCTCCAAACCAATGGAAATTGCCTTTATAGAAAACACACAATCTGTATACCCTATAGACTACTAGATTTCCCGTTAAATCAACAAAGAAAAAGGGCGGTGCAAGCACCGCCCTTTCCCCGTATCGTACCTTCTTCTAAATTAGAAGGAGAGAGCCGAACCAACGATGAATACAGTGCCATCGTTGTCAACAGTAGCGCCGGTACCTGGACCGTCAACTTCAACCAGGCTAACTTCAGCATATGGAGTCAGGCCAGGAGCGAGTTT
>RFOF01000200.1 GCA_009926845.1 Alphaproteobacteria bacterium | reverse complement strand
ACCGCGCTCACCGTTGATCACGGCCTGCGCCCGGCAGCGGCGCTTGAGGCGGAGCAGGTAAAAACTTGGTGCGCTGCTAAAAACATTCCTCATATTACGCTTTCACGAACCACTAACCACGAGCCACGAGCCACGCAAAATTACGCCCGCAATTTGCGCTACGACCTGCTCAATGAATGGTGCAAAGAAAACGGTGCCAAAAATTTGTTGCTTGCGCATCATCAGGGGGATCAGGCGGAGACGCTTTTTTTCCGCCTCGCTCGCGGCAGCGGACTCGATGGGCTGGCGTGCATGCAGCCAGTCTCCGCGCTCAGCGATTCGGTAAATCTTGTGCGCCCGCTGCTTGGTGTTTCCAAGTCTCGTTTAGTGGCAACACTGGCTGCACAAAACCACCCATGGATAGAAGACCCTAGCAACCAAAATAGCGATTACACCCGCGTTCGCATCCGCGCCGCTATTGCAGAAACGGGCCAAGCGGATGATATTTGCGCACGTGCGGCAGCTGTTGCAAGCAGCCTCCAAAAGTTCCGCAACCTATTGGAAAATAAACTAGCCAGAAAACTAACTGAGTGTGTTTCATTCACCGAAAATGGTGCGCAAATCAACAGCGGAATCTTTTCCGCACTTGAACCAGAATATGGTGTTCGCATCCTCGCCCACATCATCCAAAAGCTTGGTGGCCATGAACATAAACCACGCACCGAAAAACTGGCGCGACTCTACCACGAAATGACGCAAGGCGCATTTGCCCACGGGCTTCAGCTTGGCGGCTGCGTTTTTCATCCACCACGTGATGGCGTTGTGCATGTTGAATTTTCTTCGAATAGCGCATCTTGAAAAAAGAGAAAATACACCCATATCAATCATTGTCATCCCTGCGAAAGCAGGGATCTTATAGCAGCTACGGGATTCCCGCTTTCGCGGGAATGACAAGTAAAACCTCTTGCTGGCAAAGCAAATTCCGGTATGAATAAAACTCTATTCCATCAGCTTAATTTAGGAGCGAAAACTCAGTGCAAAATATCGGAAAAAATGCCTTTCTCTGGTCACTCATTATCATCGTGCTCTTGGCTGTCTATAACATGTTCGATGGTGGCGCGAGCCACACCGGCCAAGAACAGCTTGGCTTTTCTGACTTTCTAGACAAGGTTGATCGCGGCCAAGTCACCGATGCATCCATCAAAAATGTGCCACCGCGTGGCTCCATCATCACCGGCCACATGACCGGTGGAACTGAGTTTGTCGTGCAAACCCCCGATTATCCCAACCTTGTGGAGCGTTTGACCGGCAAAGGCGTGAAAATCACCGCAGCCGTCGATGATGGCAAGGGCGATATGTTCTGGAATGCGCTGCTCTCATGGGCGCCGATTTTGTTCTTCGTCGGCATGTATTTTTTCGTCATCCGCCAAATGCAAGGCGGCGGTGGTCGTGGCGGAGCAA
>RFOF01000199.1 GCA_009926845.1 Alphaproteobacteria bacterium | reverse complement strand
TCGGCGCGCCGATTTTAACATTCTTTTTGGCGCTGTCGGCGTGGGTCGTCATTCCATTTGATGCTGGTGCTGTGCTGGCTGATATCAATGTCGGTATTCTGTATCTGTTCGCGATTTCCTCGCTTGGTGTCTATGGCATCATCATCGCCGGCTGGTCGTCGAACTCGAAATATTCCTTTTTGGGTGGTTTGCGCTCGGCGGCTCAGATGGTGTCCTATGAGGTCTCGATAGGTCTCGTGATCATCACCGTGCTGCTCTATGTCGGTTCGCTGAATCTCAGTCAAATCGTGCTGGCGCAGCAAGATGGCTGGTTTGCGTTCTCGCTGCTGTTTCCGATGTTCGTGGTGTTCTTTATTTCCGCGCTGGCGGAAACCAATCGCCACCCCTTTGACTTACCCGAAGGCGAGTCCGAGTTGGTCGGCGGCTTCAATACCGAATATTCGTCCATGAGCTTCGCGCTGTTCTTCCTTGGTGAATATGCCAACATGATCCTGATGAGCACGATGATCAGCATCCTGTTCCTGGGCGGCTGGCTGCCGCCGCATCCGGCGCTCGGCTTTATTCCGGGCTTTATCTGGTTTATGGCCAAGATCGCCTTTTGCCTGTTTGTGTTTCTGTGGACCCGTGCCACGCTGCCGCGCTACCGCTATGACCAATTAATGCGGATCGGCTGGAAGTTCTTCCTGCCTTTCTCGCTGCTCTGGGTGGTGCTGGTGGCAGGATACCTGGTCTATTTCGATAAATTGCCAAAGGGCTGATCGCCATGTCGCATATCCGGAAACTAAAGCGGCTGTTTTTGTATGAGTTAGTGCGCGGCTTTGCGCTGACTTTCAGCTATATGTTCCGCCGTAAGGTCACACTAAACTATCCGTTTGAAAAAGGGCCGCTCAGCCCACGCTTTCGCGGCGAGCACGCGCTGCGCCGTTATCCGAATGGCGAGGAACGCTGCATCGCCTGTAAATTGTGCGAGGCCGTCTGTCCAGCGCAGGCGATCACCATCGAAGCCGAACCACGCGAGGATGGAAGTCGCCGCACAACGCGTTACGATATCGATATGACGAAATGCATTTATTGCGGTCTGTGCCAGGAAGCCTGCCCGGTAGATGCGATTGTGGAAGGGCCGAATTTCGAGTTCGCCACTGAAACGCACGAAGAGCTGCTGTACGATAAAGCAAAGCTGCTTGCGAATGGCGAGCGTTGGGAAAAAGAAATCGCTGCGAATATCGCGGCCGATGCACCGTACAGGTAAGTCATGCAGTGGTTGCCAGACGCATTATTCTATCTCTTCGCGCTGCTCACATTAGGTGCTGCGGTGGCCGTGGTTGCGTTTAAAAACCCGGTGCATGCGGTGCTGTGCCTGATATTTGCGTTTTTCAACGCAGCCGCGCTATTCCTGCTGCTTGGTGCTGAATTCTTGGCCATGGTGCTGGTGATTGTTTA
>RFOF01000198.1 GCA_009926845.1 Alphaproteobacteria bacterium | reverse complement strand
CTATAGCCCAACTCCGAGCGTGGCTATCATCGCGCTCGACCGCCCCGAGGCCGCCAATGCGCTAAACAAACAAATGGCAGGCGAGCTGGCCAAGATTTTCGCCGCGACCCATCACGACAGGCACTTACGCGCTATTGTGCTGACCGGAAAAGGCGAAAAAGCCTTTTGTGCGGGCGCGGATTTGAAGGAACGAAAAGGCATGGACGAAGCGGCGTGGCACGCGCAGCACCGTGCGTTCGAAGCCGCGCTGCAGGGCATTCTCGATTGCCCCGTTCCAGTGATTGCAGCCGTCGGCGGCGCGGCCTTTGGCGGCGGGCTGGAGCTGGCGCTCGCGTGTGATTTTATCTATGCGTCGCATAACGCCAAATTTGCCCTGACCGAGGCCACGCTTGGCATCATGCCCGGCCTTGGCGGCACAACCCAACTTTCCCGCGCGGTGGGCGCTCGCCGCGCCAAAGAGCTGCTCTACACGGGCCGCGCCTTTTCAGCGCAAGAGGCGAAAGAATGGGGCATGGTGAACAAAATCGTGGATATTTCAGAGCTCATGACCGAGTCGGTCGCCGCCGCAGAAAAAATAGCCGAGAATGCGCCCCTTGCCATCCGCGCCATCAAACAATCCTCGCGCGAGACCGACAGCCTGCCGCTGGCACAAGCACTGGCCACCGAACTGCGCCACTATAACCGCCTGCTCACCACCGCCGACCGCGTTGAGGGCATCAACGCCTTTAACGAAAAGCGCAAGGCGGAGTTTGTTGGGAATTAGATTATACTTTGGCTGCAGTGTTGCGAGGCTTTGATTTACCCAACGCCTCAGTGATTTTGGTGCGCGTTTCCTCTGTAATGCTAAGCACAGGAATATCGCCTTGATCCCAATAGCTGACCTCATAATCTTTCTTCGAATTCAAGCCAATGTCTGTCAGAAACGCTTCAATATCGTTCATAGAGGCTTGCCTCCCTGCACGATTCTCACCTGGTATGGAAGTAAAATATGGGTAGCCAGAATTAGCGTCTGATGCGGGCGTGAACTGCAATAGACCCGTCAGTTTTTTTCCACGCTCTCTATCGGGCTGTTTAGCATCGTCGGGAGTATCACTTTCTTCTGGGGGTTTTTTACCACTAAGTGCCGCCACCGCCGTTGCACCGGCAAGTGTTCCTGCGACTAGGCCTACTCCCATATTATGAGTCCTTTTGTCATGCGCACTTCGCCATGCCTCCTCAAACTTTATTTTATAAAGCTTGAGAATGTCCGATACTTTAGGAAGATTAGGATTTAGCTGATTGGCTGTAATAGGCCTTTGCTTGTCCTCGGCGTCAACAATAGTTAAAATTAAATTTGCATCGAGATTTGGGTGGCGTTGTGCATAGGTATCTAGCACTGCTTGCACGGCATATTCTTGCGCAATTCTTTTAGGTGTGCCACTTACAGAAATTCCCGCCGCTTGACCTGCGACTGCACCTCCCCCTATGGCAA
>RFOF01000197.1 GCA_009926845.1 Alphaproteobacteria bacterium | reverse complement strand
TGCAATAAACGCATGAAGCCAATGCAATTTTGGTCGGTGATGCAGGGTTGCCCCGTAGCGTCTAGCAGCCCCTGAAACCCACCCCATTTTTTTGCATTTGCGCCGAACATAATTTCAGGAACGGTGCAGGCGAGTTTTGCTCCTGTAAGCGTTTTAGGATACGGGGGGAGGGGTAAGAGCTTGCCGTCGCAGGTCGCTGTTTTTCCGTCGCCGATATAGAGGTGCGAAATGGCAAGTCCGCCGTCTTTGGGCGCAAGCTCGGCAACGAGGCCAAGCGTTGGCACCGCGCCTTCGACCAGCGCAATGGTGATGCCAAAAGCGGGCGTGGGCTGTGGCAGCGGCAGGCCGAATGCCTCGCACATGGCGGTGCGTATCATCGCGCTGGTGCCATCGACCGGGTCGAACACCCAGCGCGCGTCGCTACCCGCTTGAAACCCGTGCTCCTCGCCGACGATTGCATGGGCGGGGAATTTCTCGCGCACCGCATCTGCCATCGCTTTTTCGGCGATTTTTTCAGCGCTGGTCACCAGCTCTTTGTTGCCTTTTTTAAGCTCGGCCAGTGCTGAATTGTCACTCGCGAGTAATGCATCCAACCCTTGCGAGCGTGCGGCATCAGCGAGCGCCGCATTTTCCCGCAATGTCGCCACTAAATTTTTATAGCCGGAAGAGAGAGCGGGCAGCGCTAAATCACGCGCTAAATGCTGCGCGAATGCCTGCATCACAGCGCAACAGAAAAAGAGTTGCCGCAGCCGCAGCTGGCGGTGGCGTTCGGATTTTTAATCTCAAAGCCCGCGCTGGCCAAATCCTCGACATAATCAAGCTGGCTGCCTGCGACGAGGCCAATGGAAATATCGTCGATAACGGCGCGACTTCCGTCTTTTTCGATCACAATGTCGGTGGCGGAAATCGGCGACTCGTCCAGCGCAAATTCATATTGAAAACCGGAGCAGCCGCCACCCCTCACGGTGATACGGAAATACAGCGCGTCGTTGCCCTGTTTTTGTTTCAAAACAGCGATGCGCGCGGCAGCGGCAGGGGTTACAGAAAAGGTGGGTGCGTTGTCCATAGGCTTAAATATGGGGCAAATTTGCCGCGTTTGCAAGGGCGGCTAAAAAATTCGTAATGCAGCGGTCATATTGGCGCAAGGCGGGCAGGGCTATAACTGGCCATGAGATTAACCCGCAAAGGAGTTTTTATGTTGAAAAAATTGATACTTTCTGCGCTGCTTATCGTGAGCATGAGCGCCGCTGCTGAGGCCAGATCCACGTTCGTTTTTCAGCAGGTGGTTGCCCCGCCGCCCGTCTATGGCTATCAGTCGGTGCGTTATGAGCCGTTTTTTGCGCCAGTGCGCGTGCGCCCGCAATGCCATGGCCGTGGTTATGGCTGGCGCGAACGTGAGCATCGCCGCCATGAACGCCACCACGAAAGCCCCCGCCATGGCGGCTATCGCGGCTATTGGTAAAAAAGTGAGCGGCCACTTGCGTTTTGCATAAAGAGGTGCTTATATGCCCACCGCTTTCCCGCGCTTAG
>RFOF01000196.1 GCA_009926845.1 Alphaproteobacteria bacterium | reverse complement strand
GGGCCAATGTGAATCTGGGGTTCCAGCCCCGTCTGCTTTTCGGCATGGCTCCGGCAATCCACCCGCTCCATCCGGTTGGCTTGCTCCAAACTTTGATTCACGCACCGCTCCCACTCAGCGCGCTCAGAACGAAGCAATTCCGAACCAGACGACCGAATATCCCAATCCCGGGTTTTGGACCCCGCCACGGGGCAGCCAGCGGGGTCTCGTTCAATCGTTCGTGTGGTACACAACAGATGCGCATGCACATTGCGCAAATCCCCTGCTTTTCCTGGCGCATGAATGGCCACATCTACCGCCCACCTCGTCCGCTCGGATAACCCCTGGGCATAACCTTTCACCAGATCGGTTTGTTGCGTTTGGCTCAGTTCATGGGGTAAAGCCACCACAAATTCACGGGCAACGACGGAGTTGCAGCGCTTTTCCGTAGCTTCCGCCACGTTCCACAGTTGCTCCCGGTCCACCGGCTGGCCTGCAGGGGTGAGCACTTCCGCCAACAACACCCCGGTGCGCTTGGAATAATCAAAGGTCTGACCCGTCCGGGCGTCCTCGATTTTTTGCCCGGCTCGGTACGCCGCCGCTGCCGTGGCACTCCGGCCACTGGAACGGCTCAGGGTTTTCATCTGGAAATGGTAAATCGCCAAAACGCAAACTCTCAAATTCAAAAACGGGCTTTCGGGTTTCCCCCGGGTGCGCTGTTTTGTTTGCTTTAGGCCATTTTTCAAATGAGCCGTTTTTAAAACTCGCCAGCGCACCTCCCGGAGTTCAGAGGCGGAGCTTTTGACGCACACGCAAACGGAGTTTGCATAATGTGCGCCTTTCTCCACTGGCGCTCCGAAAGTGCTGTGGATTTTACCTTGCTTTCCAGCAGCTCGTCTATAGCGCTAATGGCTAATACATGAGCTTTGGTTTTTGAGATTTCATGACACCCGGTTTCAATAGGACACAGCGGGAGATTTTTAATGACACCATCCACTGAACGCCTGGAACGGCTCAAAAAACAGGAAGCACAACTCAAAGCCCGTATTCAAAATGAAAAAGCCAAACTGAACAAGACCGCCAACAAACAACGCACCGGGAGACTCATTGCCTGGGGTGTGGCCGTTGAGCAATTGATCCTGGATGAGAGTTTTCAGGCCGAATGGTGGAAATTGCAATGCCAAAGGGTACTCACGGGAGAAACACTGGCGCGCGCTTTGGGTGGAAAATAAAGGCGCCCTTGCCGTTCAGCCAAAAATTCAAGTTTTTAGCAATATGCTCGACTGCGACACTTGTTCCTTGAATCGGCAAAAGTATTAAAGCCGTTTACACAAAAAATATTACAGGCTCTTATACAGACCACCAATGGCACGGGCCTTAGCCCCTTCACCGGTTATAGCGAGGGTGCTCTCAACCAGTGTCTGCTTCTGGGCATCGCTCAAGTGGGCCAGACCCTGCCCCAGGCCTTCAATGGCACCGGACTTAGACAATTCATTGGTCATTCTGCTTATGCTCTCAACCAGTGTCTGCTTCTGGGCATCGCTCAAGTGGGCCAGACCCTGCCCCAG
>RFOF01000195.1 GCA_009926845.1 Alphaproteobacteria bacterium | reverse complement strand
AACATCGACCGCCTCACGCGGCTGAAAATGGATGCCGTCGCAAACCGGCAGAACCTTGAGAACAGCCCGACCTACTTGGCCGACGTAGCGCAAGCGCGCGAGTTGGAAAAAACCGGCGAGACATTGGACGCCGCCACAGCCCGCCGCATCAATGACCAACGCGCCAAGATCGAGGACGCGCAAAAGCGCATTGACGATCTAAACCGCCGTATTGACCGTTCAGGCAATGAAGAAAGGCGCAAAGCTGACATAGGCTCCATTCCCGGCGCTCCGCAAGGTACGCTCAAGGAGCTTGCCGAAAGCTTTGCCACCGAGCGCGACGCTGGCCGTCCGATCCCGCCGATGTTTGGCGAGAGCTTGCGCAACGGCGTTGCCAATCTGCGCAAGACGCTGTTTGATTTTGCGTCGAACGACCCTAACCATCGTCCGGGCGCTGTCTCTGAGCTTGGCAACGAGATTGACAGGTTGCTGTCTAAAATTTTGGCTGGCGACATCAACCCGAACAAGCTCGACACCTACGCCAAAGAGGCGGCGCAGCTTGAGGAGCTTGCGCGTCAGTACGGTATTTTGGGTGGCCCGCAAGCCAACAACATCGCTAATAGCGGTCAACCGGCACCAGCGCCGCGCAAAAAATTCAATGAGGCCCAAAGCAAGCTGATGACTTTTGGGGATGGCACTCCGCTGTCTGACGAAGTTGCAGATGTAGAGCCTGCCCAGACACCCGCGCCTAAAGCGCCTAAGCTTGCGCTCCCCAAAGAACCCGCGCCCGCCAAGCCTGTCAAGGCTGGCCCCGTCACGACGCTTTGGGACATTGTGCGCGGCATGGGCATCAACCGCGACGACAAAAATGCGGTTGATCTGTGGAAAGCGCTTGGCTATCGCGTCGAGAAAACCAAAAACGGCGGCGTCAAATTTCTCGGCCCCGTTGGCGTGGTTCGCAAGGGCGGCGCAAATGTGGACGCCATTCGCGAGGCCGCTGAAGAAGCTAAAATGATTTGGCCAAAAAGCGCCGACGCTTCGACGGACCTGAACGATCTGTTTGACGTTGCTGGCAACGCGCGCAAAGTTGTTGCAGCGCAAGATTTGAGCGAGGCCATCGAGCAGCGCGAGGCCGCGCGCGAAGATGTTCTAGACACGCCAGAAGAAAAAGAAATTCGTGCAATTGAATCTGGTATGCGCACGGAAGAACTCAACGCTGTTGAGAATGTTATTCTTTCCACTAAAAAGCTAAAGGGTGCAGATAGCCCTGGCTTAGCTACTATGCTGGATCTATATTTAGGTCCGCGCCCTGAATCTAAAGCATCTATGCAGCAATATCACGATACCTTTATGAAAGGTATTGAAGGGCAAGTTGCAAAAATTGGTGACCCATCAGCTAGGACAGAAGCTTTAAACGATTATATTTCTCGTGCTGTAACTCCTGCACTCGAAGAGCTTCATAGGATTGGCACTAATCCGCGATACAAAGGCACTCGTATCGAAAAGCTTGCGATGGATAACTTTGAGCGCGGCCCTGAGAATATAAAGAAAGGCATCATTGCGCGAGCTGAACGCAAGAAG
>RFOF01000194.1 GCA_009926845.1 Alphaproteobacteria bacterium | reverse complement strand
TTCAAGCTCAAATATGGCTGTATCTCTGGTGATTGTAAAAATGCTGAGCAGTTTGGTTTTACAAGCGCGTATTCTCCCCATCCAGCCCTTGTTCAAGGTTCTAACGAGAATGGTGACGGAGATGGGATGATAAAGCACAGCGGAGGAAGCGATTCTCAGGATGAATACCTGACTGCCTTTTGGTGGTTGCAAAATGCAGGGTTAATTAACAACGTTAGAGAAGATGGTTTGTGGGGCAGCTTCTCTGTTGTGCCTACCGTAATAGCAGGTGGCAACTCAAATGGTGGCAATGCTCATTGGAAGGTTCTATGGTTTGATGTTGGATCGCCAACTGCCTCCCCTGATAATCAGTACTTTTCTGATGCCAATGCCGGAGCAGGTCATTATTATTGGCTGACCAATTATTTGAATTATACCGTGATATTACCGGTGGAGGCGCAGGCCATTGATAGTAAGCTGGACGACGGCCTGCCTCGCTCTGGCAAGGTGCTCGCTGGCAATTATGATGGTGCCGAAGGAGGCAATGGTGATTCTTCGCTTCCTATATTTGATGCGTCGGGAGAAGGTTTTGGTGATGGCTTGCCGCAGTCTGGCCCAGCAGGTGCCACTTCTGATTATTGTATCACCAATGATACCACCCCCAAATACAACATCCTAAATACAAGCCGCCATGACGGAAGCTATGGTGCAGGATCAAGCATTAGTTCACTTTGCACCCTAACGGTAAAGGCAAGTTTTTAGGTCTGTTTTCCTTGCTGATTGCATTTTTTTCGCTATATGTGAACGCTAGAGCATTTTTTAAGGTATTTCCATGATTTCCACCGATATTGTCATTGTTGGCGCGGGCCCCGTCGGGCTTTTTGCCGTTTTTCAGGCGGGTATGCTCAAAATGCGCGCCCATGTCATCGACACGCTGGACGCCGTTGGCGGCCAATGCACCGCGCTTTACCCCGAAAAGCCGATCTACGATATCCCCGCCTACCCTTCGATTCTGGCAGCTGACCTCATTGAAAAACTTGCCGCGCAGGCTGCGCCCTTTAACCCCACCTATCACCTTGGCCAGCAGGTGATGAAACTGGCGAAAACAGCAGATGGCTTTCATGTCACCACCAGCACGGGCACCGAAATCGCCTGCAAAGCGGTCATCATCGCCGCGGGCTGCGGCGCGTTCGGCCCGAACCGCCCGCCGATGGATAATCTCGAAGCATTTGAAGAAAAATCCGTTCGCTATATGGTGACCCGCCGCGAAGATTTCCGTGGCAAAAAAATTGTTATCGCTGGCGGCGGTGATTCCGCTGTGGACTGGGCGATTTCGCTAGCGGAATTAACTGAAAAGCTCTATGTCGTGCATCGCCGCGACAAGTTCCGCTGCGCGCCCGAATCTGCCGACAGACTCAAAGCCTTGGCAGGCGCGGGCAAAATCGAAATGGTCGTTCCCTACCAGCTCTCTGGCCTTGAAGGCGAAAACGGCACCATCTCGAGCGTCATCGTCGCCACGCTCGATGGTGAAACCAAAAAACTCGAAGCCGACTTTTTGCTTCCGTTCTTCGGACTTTCGATGGAGCTGGGGCCGATTGCAAACTGGGG
>RFOF01000193.1 GCA_009926845.1 Alphaproteobacteria bacterium | reverse complement strand
AACGGCAAAAAACGACGGGACTTTGTCAAAACGCCCATTCGCGACGTGTTTCGCAGCGAATTTGGCGCTGTTTTGCAATCTATTGGCATTTATATCTCCGTTACCATGCCTTTTTACCTGCTTTCGGCCTATTTTTTGACATTTACCGAGCATTTTTTGCAGCGAAGCAAGGAAGAAGCCCTCATGCTCAACGCACTCAACATGGTTATCTTGCTTTTTGTCGCCCCATTTTCGGGTTGGCTGTCTGACAAAATTGGCCGTCGCACGATTTTGAGCACCACTGCTGTCGCTTTTTTGCTGGCCAGCCACAGCGTTTTTGGCCTGCTGCTCTCGGGCGATTTCCACTCCATCATCCTCGGGCAGGCCATTTTCGCGGTCATCGTTGGGTTTTATATTGGCCCCGTCCCTACACTACTGGTCGAAATCTTCCCCACCCGCCTGCGCTATTCGGGCATGGCGCTGGCCTACAACATCTGCGCCGCTGTTTTCGGCGGCACCGCGCCTATGGTTTGCCAATGGCTGATAGCCCCCGATAACGCCTATACCGGCGGTAATCCCTACTTTATCGCTTATTATGTGATGGGCTGCGCGATTGTCTCGCTTTTGGCGCTGTTTTTCTATCATGACCGCTTCCGCGAGCCACTACGCTAAAAGCTAGCTTGACTTTAGGGGCGGCGTCCTTTAGGTCAGTCTTCCTTCATATGTGGTGGAGTGGCCGAGTGGTCAATGGCAACAGACTGTAAATCTGTCTCCTTCGGGATTCGCTGGTTCAAATCCAGCCTCCACCACCATTTTATCCACTGCCGTACTTCTGTAGCGGATACGGCTCTATGCTAACAATTATTGCCAGCCCATTACAATAAATCCGGACAAGTCATCAACGGGAAATATTGAAGCAAACAGATTGACACAGTTATGACCCTACGCGTTGCGATACAGATGGATGCGATAGCGGGCATCAATCCGAAGGGTGATTCCACGCTGCGTCTTGGCGTAGAGGCGCAAAGACGTGGGCATGCACTATGGTATTACACGCCTGATAAACTCACTTCTCGCGATGGAAAAATCGTTGCGAAGGCGGAACGTGTTTCTCTTTCTCTGGGTGAGCAATATTATACGCTTGGGGAAGCCAAAGAGATAAATCTCGAAGAAATGGATGTGGTGCTGCTTAGGCAAGACCCACCATTTGACATGGTGTATCTGACCACCACCTACCTTCTGGAAATGCTCAAAAAACCGCTGGTAGTGAACAACCCTGCGAGTGTGCGTAATCATCCAGAAAAACTTTTCCCGCTGGCGTTCTCGCAGTTCATGCCGCCGACATTAGTGTCGTCTGACATCACGCAAATTGAGGCATTTTATGCCGCGCATGGCGACATCGTCATCAAACCGCTCTATGGCTATGGCGGGCATGGGGTGGAGTTGTTACGCAAAAATGAAAACGGCGCATCGGCCAAAATTTCCGCCTTGCTTTCAGGTCGCGCCGAGCCACTGATGGCACAAAAATTTTTGCCGGAGGTGAAGGATGCTGATCGGCGCATCATCCTCATTGATGGTGAATTCTGCGGCGTGTTCGGGCGCATTCCGGCA
>RFOF01000192.1 GCA_009926845.1 Alphaproteobacteria bacterium | reverse complement strand
TTGGGCATGAGTTTCATGTGGAGGGGGATGTGTATCGCTCGGATAAACGCACGCTGAAAATCGCGCCGTCACTCCCCGGAAAGCACCAGCTGGACAATGCGGCGAGCGCCATTGCCTGTATCGACCAAATGACCGAATTTGTGGTGAGTGATGAGCATGTTATTGCGGGTCTTGCCGCCGCCAAATGGCCAGCGCGTTTGCAGCGCATCGAAAATCGCCATTTCCTCGACATGCTTCCTGCAGGCAGCGAACTCTGGCTCGATGGTGGCCACAACCCGCAAGGCGCAAAAGTTCTTGCGGAGTGGCTGGAAGAAAAAAACGCACAAGAAGTGTATTTCATCAGCGGCATGATCAAAGGCAAAGACATGACACAGTTTTTTGGCCCGCTCAAAAAATTTGCGAGCGCGGTCTATGGCGTGGCCATCACCGACGAACCGCAAGGCCAACCCGCAGCAGCGGTTGCCAAAGCGGCGGCTTCGCTTGGCATGGACGCGCAGGAGGCCGCCAGTGTGCAAAATGCGTTGCAAAGCATCGCGGCGCGTGCCAAAACTGCCCCATTCGTCTGTATCTGCGGCTCGCTTTACCTCGCCGGAAAAGTGCTCGCAGAGATAGAAAAATACCCAGACTAAAATTCTTGTCATTCCGAGCGCAGTCGAGGAATCTATAGATCCCTCCGCTTCGGTCGGGATGACAAACGCAAAAAGGAAACAAAAAATGAGCAACCACATTCCCGCTGACGAACTCAAACACATCATCGACGACGCATGGGAGAACCGCGCGTCGTTTGATTCTTCGGCTAAGGGCGAAGTGCGCGATGCGGTGGATGAGGTGCTGGATTTTCTCGATAGCGGTAATTTGCGCGTGGCTGAAAAAAACGCGACGGGCTGGCATGTGAATCAATGGGTGAAGAAGGCAGTTTTGCTGTCATTCCGCTTGAACCCAAATGTGCCGATGGAAGGTTGGTATGACAAAGTGCCGCTGAAATTCTCCGGCTGGGACGAGGCGCGTTTTAAAGCCGCAGGTTTCCGCGCGGTTCCCGGCGCATTCGTGCGCCGCTCGGCGTTCATCGACAAAGACGTGGTGCTCATGCCAAGCTTCGTGAACATCGGCGCCTATGTCGGCGAAGGCACGATGGTGGACACCTGGGCGACCATTGGTTCTTGCGCGCAAATCGGCAAACATTGCCATATTTCAGGCGGCACTGGCATTGGCGGCGTGCTCGAACCATTGCAGGCTGGCCCCGTTATTATCGAAGATAATTGTTTCATCGGAGCGCGATCGGAAGTGGCCGAAGGCGTGGTGGTAGAAGAGGGCTCGGTCATCTCCATGGGCGTTTTCCTCGGTGCATCGACCAAGATCGTTGACCGCGAAACCGGCAGCATCACCTATGGCCGCGTTCCGTCTTATTCGGTGGTGGTTCCCGGCTCGCTGCCTGGCAAAACGCCAGAGGCGCCGCTGCTTTCCTGCGCGGTCATCGTCAAGCGCGTGGACGAAAAAACCCGCTCAAAAACGGGGATAAATGAGCTTCTGCGCGGGATTTAATAAGCCCTCTCCCTTGAGGGGAGAGGACAGATTTTCTTAGCGAACGTAGTGAG
>RFOF01000191.1 GCA_009926845.1 Alphaproteobacteria bacterium | reverse complement strand
TCTTTGCCAACTTTCGCCATTGCTTCAGCGATCTTTTCGCCAACTTCTTTGTCGCCGTTAGCCGAGATGGTTGCAACTTGCGCCCATTCTGCTTTGGAGGTCACAGCTTTGGATTTCTTTTTGATTTCTGCAACAACAGAATCCACCGCGAGGTCGATGCCGCGCTTCAAATCCATTGGGTTCAGGCCAGCGGCTACTGCTTTGCTGCCTTCGGTGAAGATGGCTTGAGCCAGAACGGTAGCGGTGGTGGTGCCGTCGCCAGCCATGTCAGCCGATTTGCTCGCCACTTCGCGCAGCATCTGAGCGCCCATGTTCTGGAATTTGTTTGGCAGGCTGATTTCTTTAGCAACCGACACGCCGTCTTTGGTGATGCGAGGAGCGCCATAGGATTTGTCGATAACGACGTTACGGCCACGTGGCCCAAGCGTCACTTTAACAGCGTTTGCAAGAATTTGTGCGCCGATGAGGATCTGTTCGCGAGCCTCTGCGCCATATTTAAGTTGTTTAGCCATGATATAATTCTCCTAGTTAATTAAGCAGCTTTTTTCTTGCTGGTTTCTACGATGATGCCGATAACGTCGGATTCTTTGAGAACCAGATATTCTTTGCCATCGAGTTTGATTTCGCTGCCGCCCCACTGGGTGAACAGAACGATATCGCCGATAGCCACATCCACGGGGATGCGCTTGCCGTTCTCATCTTTATTGCCTGCGCCAACCGCGAGCACTTTACCCTGCTTTGGTTTTTCTTTAGCGTTATCTGGGATGATGATGCCGCCTGCAGTTTTGGATTCCTGCTCGATGCGTTCGACCACGATACGGTCGCCAAGTGGTTTGATTTTCATAGGTAGACTCTCCTTTGGGTGGAAATTTTTTCAGTCTGTGCCGGATGCGCGCCTACGCGCCGCCGGATACTGTGCTGGTTGATATAGGGGGAAGGGGGTGGCTTTCAAGGGGTAAAATACAAAATCCATGAAAAATGTTGCAAAATGGGTGGAAACTGGCCAAAACTCTTGCATGAAAAGCCCTGTTTTCACCCCTCCCGCCTATGAATGTGACCTGTGCCCGCGTCTTTGCGGGTTTCATGCGGCCAATCGCAAGGCATACCCTAGTTTTTTCAATGGCCCGGTGCCTGCTTTTGGCTCGTTGAACGCAAAATTGTTGGTGGTGGGGCTTGCCCCAGGGCTTAAAGGCGCAAACCAGACCGGACGGCCTTTTACGGGGGATTATGCGGGGCTGGTGCTCTATTCCGCGCTGCTGAAAAATGGGCTGACCAAAGGACATTACAATCCGGCTTCTTTTATTAGTCATCCCGGCGAAGGCCGGGATCCATGTCTTGGGCTGGGTGATGAATTTATCGTGGATCCCGGCCTTCGCCGGGATGACACATTATCTTTAGTCGATTGCCGCATTACCAACGCGGTGCGCTGCGTTCCGCCGGAGAACAAGCCCGAGCCAAGCGAAATTAAAAACTGCAACGCCTTCCTGAAGGCGGAAATCGCCGCGATGCCGAATTTGCAGGTGATATTGTCGCTGGGGCTGGTGTCGCACAACGCGGTGCTAAAAGCGTTGGGGCTGAAGGCCAGCGCGGCGAAATTTACTCATGGCGCGGCGCATTAT
>RFOF01000020.1 GCA_009926845.1 Alphaproteobacteria bacterium | reverse complement strand
CCGAACTCTTCCCGGCGTGCGACCGCCAACTCGTGCTGGAGTGCCTCGCGGGCCATCCGGTCGCCTGGGACGCCTTCGTCGACCGCTTCGGGGGGCTGTTGTCGTTCGTCGTGGACCGCACGGCGGCCCAGCGGCGGATGGCGGCGGCCTGCGCCGGGCTGGCCCGCCGCGGGTCGAGCCAGCGGCCGCAGATCACCAGCGCCGAGGCCTCGGCCCGTTTCGCCACCGCGACCGCCTCGGCGAAGGCATCGAAAAAGCCGCAACGGATTTTGCTGCGGAAGTTGCCGCTGCTGCCGGTCACGCTGCGTAGGCATTCACATTTCTCTGTAAACTTTACCTCCATGGGGATTTCCCCGTGGAGGTAATAGTTATGGAACCAGAGTCTCGCGGGCTTGCAAGCTTTGCAACTTACAGAGTGCGTTGATATAGGCAAGCGCTGAGGCGACCAAAGTGTCGATATTCGCACCATTGCCGTTAATAATTCGCCCTTCGGGGGTTTCAAGGCGGATGGTAACCTCCGCCTGCGCGTCCATTCCCTGTGTGATGGCACTCACCTGATAGAGTTTCAGCGAGGCTACGTGCGGCACCAGCGCACAAATCGCGTTATAGGTGGCATCGACTGGGCCATTGCCTTCAACCGTTGCGCGACGAATTTCACCACCCACACGCAGTGCGAGCATAGCAGTCTGCGGACCGACAGTGCCGCAGGTGATATGCAGCGATTCCAACTGGATAGCATCCTCACGACGGCTTTCGCTGTCGAGCAGCGCCACGATATCTTCGTCGTAAATATCTTTCTTTTTATCGGCGAGCAGTTTGAAGCGGGTGAAGGCATCTTCCAGCGCGTTGTCGCCCAGTTCAAAACCGAGCTGTTTGATTTTATCTTTGAACGCGTGGCGGCCAGAATGCTTGCCCATCACCAGATTGGATTTGAGCAGCCCGACGGATTCAGGCGTCATAATTTCATACGTTCCCGCATGTTTCAAAACGCCATCCTGATGGATACCCGATTCATGCGCGAATGCGTTGGCGCCGACGATGGCTTTGTTCACCTGCACCAGTGCGCCGGTGATGTTCTGCACGAGGCGCGAGGCGCGCATGATGTGTGTGGTGTCGATATCCACTTTGTATGGGTACATGTCGGCGCGGGTTTTGATCGCCATTACCACTTCTTCAAGCGCGGTGTTGCCTGCGCGTTCGCCGATGCCATTGATGGTGCACTCAATTTGGCGTGCGCCATTGCGGATGGCGGCCAGCGAGTTGGCGGTAGCAAGTCCTAAATCATTTTGGCAATGGGTGGAGAGAATGATTTTATCTGCGCCCTTGGCATTTTCGATGATGTATTTGATGAGCTGACCGTAGTCATCGGGCGTTGCATAACCCACCGTGTCGGGCAGGTTGATGGTTGTTGCGCCGCATTTGATAGCCATTTCCACCGCGCAGGCGAGGAAAGATTTTTCGGTGCGGGTGGCGTCCATCGCCGACCATTCAACGTTGTCGGTGAATTTGCGCGCAAGCGTCACGCTGTCTTTGATCATCTCAAGGCATGCGTTCTGGTCGATGCGATATTGGTGCGTCAGATGAATTTCTGACGTGGACATGAACGTGTGGATGCGGCCTTGCTTGGCGGGTTTGATGGCTTCGGCGGCGCGTTCAATGTCGCCGCTTTTAGCGCGCGCTAGCGAGCACACCACCGAGTTTTTGATGCGTCCAGCAATGGCGCGCACGGCTTCAAAATCACCATCGCTTGCCTGCGCGAAACCCGCTTCAATAACGTCCACGCCCATCGCGTCGAGCGTTTCGGCAACGAGGAGTTTTTCTTCAAGATTCATGCTCATGCCGGGCGATTGTTCGCCATCACGCAGCGTGGTATCGAAAATAACGATTTTATGGGTCATAAAAACAGTCATAGCGCGTCAGGCGCGTGGTCGGCAAGTAATTTGTCAGCAAATTCGTGTTCTTACCCGAAACCAGGCAAAACAAACAGCTCTGCACACATCAACCCATTAATTTTAAACGTTTTTACATCTGATGTGTTTTGGGATCTTAAAACGTTTGACATTATCTGCAATGCGCCCTAGAACCATCGCTCTTTTGCTACATCTTTTCGTGGCCAAAGGGCTCGTAGCTCAGGTGGTTAGAGCGCACGCCTGATAAGCGTGAGGTCGGAGGTTCAACTCCTCCCGGGCCCACCATTTTTGTCTGTTTGCGCTTTTGCGCAGCGACTTGCGATAACAGTTAGAGAAACCGCCGACACAGAAGGTCCTAACATGCAACATCCCAGCCTCTATGGATATTTTTTTGAAGACTTGAGTGTGGGCATGGAGGCAACCGTTAGTCGCACCATCACCGAAACCGATTTGCGAAATTTTTCTGGCGTATCAGGTGATACCAACCCGATGCATTTGAACGAAGAGTTCGCGCGCGAAACGCCGTTTGGTGGCTGCATCGTGCACGGCATGCTGACGGCCAGTTTAATTTCCGCCGCCATCGGCACCAAGCTGCCCGGCCCCGGCTGCATCTATATGAGCCAGAATCTTAAATTCCTCGCACCTGTGCGCGTGGGTGACACGGTCTATGCGGTGGTCACCGTGCGCGAACTTTTCCCCGAGAAAAAACGCTGCATCCTCGACACCAAATGCTATGTGCGCGACGCGGTGGTCATCGACGGCGAGGCCATCATCAAGGTGCCATCGCGTCAGTCATAACACCATGAAAATCATCCGCGATCTTTCCTCTCTTCCTGAGTCCTGCAAAGGCGCGGTTGTGGCGCTAGGAAATTTTGATGGCGTGCACCTCGGGCATCAGGCAATTTTAGCACACGCAAAAGAGATTGCGCAGCAAACGGGGAAGCCCTTTGCGGCAATGACATTCTCGCCGCATCCACGCGAATTTTTTGACCCTAAAAAAGGCAAGTTGCGCATCTACTCTTTCCGTAAAAAAGCGCAGTTTCTGGCTGCCTGTGGCGTCGATTATCTTTTTGTGTTGCCTTTTAACGAGCGCCTCGCAAACACAACTGCGCAGGATTTTGTGCAGCATATGCTGCATGAAAAATTAGCCGTTTCCCATGTGGTCACCGGCTATAATTTTTACTTTGGCAAAGACCGCAGCGGCAACAAAGATTTTCTGCGCGCGCAGGCTAAAGAACTAGGTTTTGGCTTTACTGCGCACGCCCCAGTGATCGACAAAAATGACCACGCGCTTTCGTCCAGCCGCATTCGCACGGCGCTGCAATCGGGTGACATTAAAGCCGCCAGCGCCATGCTCGGCCGCGACTATTCGATGACTGGCCATGTCATTCACGGCGATAAACGTGGCCGCAAAATTGGTTTTCCCACCGCCAACATCAAGCCGTATAGGCTTTTTTTACCGCGCTTTGGCGTCTATGCGGTGCAGGTGCATTTGCCTGATGGTCACGCGTTGATAGGTGTTGCAAACCTTGGCATTCGGCCTACGTTTGATCGTCACCTATTGTTTCTTGAAGTGCATGTGGTTGACTTTTCCGGTGATCTTTACGGCCAGCGACTGGAAATACAATTCATGGATTTTATCCGTGAGGAAATGCGTTTTGAGAATCTTTCGTTTCTGCAAGCGCAAATAGTCAAAGACATCATGCAAATGCGTGTAATGAGCAAATATTGGAGGCTGATGTGACAAAAAAAATGGCTATTGGCCTCGCAATTTCTCTGGCCATTTTTGTGCTCGACCAGTGGAGCAAAAATCTTGTGCTTAAACAGTTCAGTCACGAGGGGCAAGCGGTAGAGATAACCTCGTTTTTCAATTTGGTTTTGGTATGGAATCACGGCATCAGCTTTGGCATGCTGGCAGGGCACAACCAACCAATGATGCTGGCGGGGATGGCTTGCCTTATCTCGTTTGGCCTATTGGTGTGGATGTGGCGCGAGAAAAGCCTGTTTGTTACCTCTGGCCTTGGCCTTGTCATCGGCGGCGCAATAGGAAACAGCATTGACCGCCTAAATTATGGCGCGGTGGTGGATTTTTTGGATTTTCACCTGATGGGGTATCATTGGCCCGCTTTTAACATTGCCGACAGCGCCATCTTCATAGGGGTTGTAGTTTTGTGCATTCACAGTATGTTTATGCAGCCTTCTCATTTACACAAAGGAACTACACCATGAACTCGCGCATCGTTTCTGTTTTGTGTGCTGCCGCCAGCCTGTTTGCACTTTCTGCCTGCGAAAGCGGCAGCGTGAAGCAAACGCTTGGCCTAACGCGCAACTCGCCAGATGAATTCCGTGTGTTGCCTCGCCCATCGCTTGCGGTTCCACCGCAATTTGGCCTGCGCCCACCGGGTGTGGCGAGCGAAGAGGGTAATGGCGCAGGTGAAATGCCCACCAGCAAGCAGGCGGAATCGCTCGTGCTTGGAACATCCGGCAAAAATGGCGACACATTCACCATGGAAACAACCAAAGGCAAAAAGCCTGCAGCGGCTACCAAATCTGGCGGCTCTAGCGCCGAATCGCAATTCCTGCAAAATGCGGGCGCAACGAAAGCTGACCCGAATGTGCGTGCTACACTGACAGAAGAGAAAGCGGCGATTGAAGAGCCAGAAGAAGAAAAGAGCTGGTGGAATGTGTGGCCTGATGAGAAAAAAGAACCCATCGTTCAGCCATCCAAAGAAACCGAACGCCTGCAAAAAAACAAGGCAGAAAACAAACCGGTGACCGAGGGTGAAACACCCGAGCTTAAAACCAAAGACCGTGGCGTCATTGGCAAAATATTAGGGGATTAGAGTGACCGCTTGCCTCGCTCGCGCCTTCCTGTGGCTTGGTCTGCTTGGCGGCGCAGCAACGGGATTTTCGTTTACAGCGAGCGCGCAATCGGTGCCAGTCGTTGAACATTTCACACTGAGAAATCAGCTTGAGGTCTATGTCATTCCCAATCATCGCATCCCCGCCATCAGCCACATGATGTGGTATCGCATCGGCGCGGCAGACGACCCGCAAGGCAAATCTGGCCTCGCGCATTACCATGAGCATATGATGTTCAAAGCTACGAAGAAGCTCAAAACCGGTGAATATAGCGACATCATTGCCCGCCACGGCGGTCAACAAAATGCCTTCACTGGCTATGACGCCACGTCCTATTATGTCGATATCGCCAAAGAAAAATTGCCTCTGGTAATGGACTTAGAAGCTGACCGTATGCGTGGCCTGCGCCCCAGCGATGAAGACGCATCAAAAGAAAAGGATGTCATCATCGAAGAGCGGCGCATGCGCACCGACAACAACCCTGCCGCGCTGCTTTCCGAGCAGGTCAACGCAGCGCTCTATCGCCATCACCCCTATCATCTTCCTGTCATTGGCTGGCGCCATGAAATGGAAACGCTGACCAAAAATGATGCGCTGGATTTTCATGAAAAATATTATCATCCGAACAACGCGATTTTGATCGTCAGCGGCGACATCACCGCCGCAGAGCTCAAACCACTAGCCGAAAAATATTATGGCAATTTGAAGCCCGCCAAAATCCCCACCCGCCGCTGGAACCAAGAGCCACCGCAACTTGGCGCGCGCCGCATCACGCTACATCATGAAAATGTGAAGCAGCCAATCTTCGCTCGTAGCTACGCCACGGACAGTATGGGCTATGGTAAAAAAGAAAATGCGCTGCCACTTTTTGTGCTTTCGCAGGTGCTGGCGGGTGGCCGCAGCAGCCGCTTGTATCAGTCACTCGCCGTGGAGCAAAAAATCGCCACGGCGGTCGATGCTAATTACAATCCATTTGCCATGGGCCCGGCAGAGGCCTGTCGGAAACGGCGCGCGCGGTCGGCTGGGTCGTTATCACCGGGCAGGATATTTCGTATTTTACACACTGGTCTGAAAAAATTGATGCCATCACCTCAGCGCAAATGCTCGCCGCTGCACACGATGCGTTCAACATGAATGCCTCTGTCACCGCGCTTTTGCTTCCGGAGGAAAATAAATGATGCGCTTTTCCCTCATTTTGTTTGCGTGCTTTTTTTCCGCCTCTGCACACGCCACGCAGGTGCAAGAAGTAGTCTCGCCCAGCGGCATCAAAGCATGGCTGGTAGAAGAGCATACGCTGCCGCTGGTTGCCGTGCGCGTGGCTTTTGTCGATAGCGGCTTTGCCAGCGATCCAAAGGGCAAAGAAGGGCTTTCCAACCTCACCACTGGCCTGCTGATGGAAGGCGCTGGCGATATGGATTCCAAAACGTTCAACGAGGCGATTGAATCGCGCGCTATCCAGATGAATGTCTCCACCGATGAAGACAAGGTGGAAGCGTTGATGGAGACGCTCAGCGAACACAAAGATAGTGCATTTTCCTATCTCGGCATGGCACTGAGCAAACCGCGTTTTGACGATAGCGCCATCGAGCGTGTGCGCACGCAGGCCATCTCAGTCATCGCCAGCCAAGAAGAAAAACCTGGCTATCAGGCCTATCGCGCTTGGCAAAAAATGGCCTTCGGTGAGCACGGCTACGCGAGCCCTTCACTGGGCACAAAAGACAGCCTTGCGCGCCTTAGCCAAGATGATTTACGGCATTTTGCAAGCCGTTACATCACCCGTCAGAACATGATTATTGCTGTATCTGGCGACATCACCGCGGGAGAACTTTCAGCGCTGTTGGAAAAACATTTTTCTGCCCTTCCTGCTGCATTCGCGCCCGATGCACCGCTTGCAGAAGTCAATGTTGCCGCCAGCGCCGCACCCCAGCATATCGACTTTACCATCCCGCAAACCATTGTGATGTTTGGTGCGCAGGGACTCAAGCGTGATGATCCTGATTATTTTTCAGCGTATGTAATGAATCACCTGATTGGCGGCGGCGGAGCGCTCAATTCTCGCCTCGGCACCGAGATACGTGAGAAGCGTGGACTGGCCTATTCCGTCAGCACCGCCAACAACCCAATGGCACACGGCGCAGTGTGGCGTGGTAGCTTTTCAACCCGCAGCGAAAAATTGGATGAAGCCAAAACTGCACTGCTGACCACGCTCAAGGATTTTGTGCAAAATGGGCCAACAGAGGCAGAGCTGGCTGACGCCAAACAATATCTCACTGGCTCGTTTGTCCTCAGCCTCGATAGCAATGCTGGCATCACCGGATTTTTGATCGCTATGCAGGAAAATAATCTTGGGCGTGACTATTTAAATCGCCGCAATTCTTTGGTAGAAAAAGTGACGCGCGCCGATGTGATGGCCATGTCGCGCCGCCTCATCAACCCTGATAATCTGCTAATGGTGACCGTCGGGAAAAAAGCCAGCGAGAAAAAATAGCCTATGTTTGAATGCATCACCACCCATTGCCTGCAGCAGCCGCTTGAAGAGCAACTGGCCAAACTCGTGCCGAAACTTTCCGCGCTCGTGGGGCGCACCGATGCGCTTGCTTCGCCCATCCTCAATGCCGCAGCCAAGAATGATGATTTAGCAGAGATTCAAGCGCTGGCTGACCATATCCGCGCACAATTCAAGCGCGTGATTGTTGTGGGCGCGGGCGGCTCTGGCCTTAGTGGGCGCACTCTCTGCTGCCTGCAATCGGCGTTCATCACCCCTGCCCTGCACTTCCTTGAAAACATTGACCCACACGCCATGAATGATGTGATGACGCATCTAAACGCAGATGAAACCTGCTTCATCGTCATCAGTAAATCGGGCTCAACGGTTGAAACGCTCAGCCAGTTTTATGTATTGCTCGAACACATGACACGCGCGCTTGGCGCAAAAAAAGCAGCGGAGCATTTCATCATCATCACCACACCAACCGCTGGCAACCCGATGCTTGAAAGCGCGAATGAACGCGGCATTCACGTAGTTGCTCACGCCAGTGATATCGGCGGACGCTTTTCCATTTTCACCAATGTTGGCTTGCTCCCTGCCGCTATCGCCGGACTTGATATTGCCGCGCTGCGCGAAGGGGCGCAGAAAGTTTTAAGCAACATGGCAGCCGCCACATCACCTGCTGATTTTGCGCCGGCAGTTGGCGCCGCTATCGCATCTGCAAACATCGCTGCAGGGAAAAACATCACCGTCATGCTGCCTTACTGCGAGCGCCTGTCGGGCTTTAGCAGCTGGTATCGCCAGATATGGGCAGAAAGCCTTGGGAAAAATGGCAAAGGCTCAACGCCTATTCGCGCCGTCGGCACCACCGATCAACACAGCCAATTGCAGCTCTATCTGGATGGGCCGAAGGATAAAATCTTCCATCTGATTTTCCAAAATCGCGCTGGCAAAGGCCAAAAAATAAATGCACCACAGCGCGCTGATTTAGACTATATCCACGGCAAAACCACTGGCGACATTATGGCCGCCGAGCAGAAAGCCACGTTTGAAACACTGGTAGAAAGTGGCGCGCCGGTGCGCCTGTTCATGCTCGAACATTTGGGTGAAAAAGAGATGGGCGCGCTGCTCATGCATTTCATTCTGGAGGTAATGCTTACCGCACACTTGCTGTGCATCAACGCCTTTGACCAGCCCGCGGTAGAAGAAGGAAAAATTCTCGCCCGCGACTATCTTCTTTCGGGGAATCTATGAGCAGTATTCGCCTCCTTCCCACCATTCTCGTCAACCGCATCGCAGCTGGTGAAGTCATCGAGCGCCCCGCATCGGTCATCAAAGAATTAGTGGAAAATGCCATCGATGCGGGTGCAACCAGCGTCGAAATTTTGCTCGAGCAGGCAGGGAAAAACCGCATCGTCGTGCAGGATAATGGGCGCGGGATGAACAAGCAGGAGCTGGAGCTCTGCGTGCAGCGCCACGCCACTTCCAAACTGCCATCAGACGATCTCCTCGACATTCGATTTCTTGGTTTTCGCGGGGAAGCGCTGCCCTCTATCGGCTCGGTCAGCCGCCTATCGGTGACCAGCCGCGCGCGCGGCAGCGATGAGGCGTGGCAACTGCGCGTTGAAGGTGGAGACGTTGGAAATGCTGAGCCTGCAGCACTTTCTGGCGGCACACGCATCGAGGTGCGTGATTTATTTTATGCAACGCCTGCGCGACTTAAATTTCTGAAGTCTGACCGCACGGAAATTGGCCAAGCCGCCGACACCATCGAACGCCTCGCCATGGCCAACCCGAGCGTGTCATTCCTGCTCAAATCCGATGACAAAACATTGTTGCAGGTTAGCGGCTCGCAGCTGGATTTAATTGATGCACGCCTTGCGCGACTGCGCGAACTGATGGGCAAGGAATTTGCTGACAATGCGCTGGCGCTGATGCAGCAACGCGAGAACATGGTGCTCACCGGATTTGCCGCGCTACCGACCTATAATCGTGGGACGTCTGCCGAGCAATATCTCTTCGTCAATGGCCGCCCGGTCAAAGACAGGTTGCTCATTGGCGCGGTGCGCGGGGCGTATCACGATGTGCTCGCACATGACCGCCACCCGGTTGTGGCGCTGTTTCTCGATGTACCATCACATGAAGTGGATGTAAACGTGCACCCCGCCAAGGCAGAGGTGCGTTTTCGCGACACGAACATGATCCGCGGGCTGATGATCGGCGCAATCAAACACGCGCTTTCCGAAGCGGGCTTTCGCGCATCCACCAGCGTGGGCGCGCAGGCGCTCAGTCATTTTTCAGCGCACCCGCACCTGCCTACACCGCCGCAATATCAGGGTGGCTATTCCTATGCGGGCGGCCTTAGCGAACCTGCGCAATCTAGGTATCAGGCGTTTGGGCAAACCGCAGCGCTGATGCCACAGCATATGCTGCCGCCAATGGCGCGACAAAGCCACCAACCGATGGAATTTGCGCACGTAGGCGCGCCACAAAATATACAAGATTACACGCTTTATCCGCTCGGCGCAGCGCGCTGCCAGCTGCACCAGACCTATATTGTAGCCGAAACCGCCGATGGGCTGGTGGTGGTCGATCAACATGCGGCGCATGAACGCCTAGTGCTCGAAAAAATGAAACTTGGCATGGCCGAAAGCGGCGTCGCGCGACAAAAATTGCTCATCCCTGAAGTGGTAGATATTGGCGAAAAACTCGCTGAGCGCTTGCTGGCAAGACAAGACGAATTGCTCGCCTTTGGCCTTGCCATCGAGTCTTTTGGCGCGGGCAGCATTGCCGTGCGCGAAACCCCTGCCATGCTGGGCGATGTCAATATCACCGCGATGATCCGCGCACTGACCGACGACCTCAGCGAATGTGGCGAAGCGTTATCGCTCAAAGAACGCATCGAGGAGCTTTGCAGCACCATGGCCTGCCACGGCAGCGTGCGTGCAGGAAGGTCGCTCAACGTGTTGGAAATGAACGCACTGTTGCGCCAAATGGAACAAACGCCACTGTCCGGTCAATGCAATCATGGACGTCCGACCTATATCGAGCTAAAACGAAAAGACATTGAAAAACTTTTCGGGAGGCGTGGATGACGTTTTATATCACACTTGGCATCGCCGCATTTTTATTCGTGTTGCTGGGTACACGCATCTTTATCCTTGCTGTGCGTGATCGCCAAATTTTTCCTGCCAACGCACACAGCAAACATATTGCACGCACGCCAGGCGGTGGTGGTATCGTTATTGTCTTCACGCTCATCATTTGCCTTGCGCAAGTCGATTTTAATTACAGCAGTATTTTTTCGATGTTGATGCTTGCCGCCATCTCGCTGCTGGCTGATCAGATCTCCATTCCACGCATCAGTAAAATTTTTGCCCAAGCCATCGCCGTTAGTATTCCGCTCAGCGCGATGGATGCTTCTGTGCTTCCACATTTCATACCCATCTGGCTGAGTAAAACGCTCATTGGTATTTTGTGGATATGGTTCATCAATTTATTCAAATTCATGGATGGTATTGATGGGCTTTCCAGCATCGTAATGGTTTCCATTGGTGCTGGGCTGTGCATGATGGTCGTTATCGCCGGGAATTTTCCTCATATATTATTCACCAGCGGCTTTATCGTAGCCTGCGCTGCAGCTGGGTTTATCTGGTGGAATTGGCAGCCCGCTAAAATTTTTATGGGAGAAGTGGGCAGTATTCCCATCGGCTTTTTGTGTTTTTATTTGCTACTGCTTGCCGCCACTTCTGGCTATATGTATGCCGCGTGCATCCTTCCCGCCTATTATTTCTGCGATGGCAGCATCACCGTCATCCGCCGTTTCTGCAAAGGCAAAAAAATATTCGCGCCACATAATGACCATTATTACCAAAAAGCCGTACGTAGTGGTCGCAGCCATGCTTCCGTTGTGCGCTATGTATTAGGCATCAATCTTTTGCTTGTCATGCTGGCCATTCTATCTATCCTTAATCCAGAGTCTGCACCCATCAATCTTGCCACCGCTTATACAACCGTATTCATCTTACTTGGTTTTTTTGCCCACACTCCGCACGATCCACAGCATGAACCTCTTTAGCCGCCTGACCAATAATCACCGCAATTTGATTGCCGCTATCCATGATGCGGTGATGGCCTTTGTCAGTTTTTTGCTCGCGGTTTATGTGCGTCTTGGCGATGAAAAACTAGATTATTTTTATAATCTAGTTACCCCCGGCGCTGCTATATTCACACTGGTGTGCATGGTCTCATTCTTCTACATGCGCCTTTATCGTGGCCTATGGCGCTATGCCTCCATGCGCGATGTCGAGGCCATCACCAAAGCCGTCTCGCTTTCTATTCTCATTTTTGCAGCGCTAATGTTTTTGTTTAATCGCCTGGATGGCCTGCCGCGCTCGGTACTCTTTATCAACTGGATGTTGCTGCTCATCATGCTTGGCGCGCCACGTTTTGCCTATCGCGCCATTCGTGATAAAACACTGCGCTGGAGCTTGTCTAACGCCGCCGATGACCGCAAAGTACCTGTGCTGCTGCTTGGCGCTAGCGATGCTGCAGAGCAATTCATCCGTAGTGTTTCGCGCGATAACCACTCGCCCTATCTGGTGGTCGGTATTGTCGATGGTGATCCGGCGCAAAAAAATCGCTCCATTCATCGTGTGCCTATTTACGGCGGCACCGATATTCTTCCCACCATTGTGCGCAAACTAAAGCGCAAGGGCAAAGCCGCGCAAAAACTCATTCTCACCGAAGATGATATTTCAGGTGAAGAAATTCAATCGCTACTGCTCATCGCCGATGAACTAGGCCTTCCGCTCGCACGCCTTCCCAAGCTTAGCGAACTCAAACAACAAGGACTTGATGACAAGCCAAAAATTCGCTCCATCGCCGTAGAAGACCTACTAGGACGCCCACAGAATGTGCGTGGGCGAGACGAAATGAGAAACCTTGTGCATGGCAAGCGCATCATCATCACGGGCGCAGGCGGAACCATCGGCGGCGAGCTCACAAGGCAAGTGGCATCCTATCAACCTTCCGAGCTAGTTCTCATTGAGCATAGCGAATTAGGGCTTTACCAAATCGAGCGAGAAATTCGCGGCACACACCCGAAACTTCCGTTGGTCACGGTGCTTTGCGATGTGCGCGACATTGCGCATATGGAAGCCGTATTCGCCGCGCATAAACCACAGTTGGTGTTCCACGCCGCCGCCATCAAACATGTGCCAATTGCCGAATTTAACATCGAAGAAGCCATCCTCACCAACGTGTTTGGCTCGAAGAGTGTGGCCGATTGCTGCCTTGCCCACGGGGTCGAGGCGATGGTGATGATCTCCACCGACAAAGCAGTAAACCCCACCAACGTGATGGGCGCGAGCAAACGCCTCGCTGAAAGCTATTGTCAGGCGCTTGGCGCGCTAAACAACGGCAAAACCAAATTCGTCACCGTGCGCTTTGGCAACGTTCTAGGCTCTACGGGCTCAGTAGTGCCGCTGTTTCAAGAACAACTAGCCAAAGGCGGGCCGATTACCGTTACCCACCCCGACATGACCCGCTATTTCATGACTGTGCGTGAGGCAGTGGAGCTGGTGTTGCAGGCAGCTGTGCTTGGCGTTTCCATGGACAGGCAGGAATGTATTTTCGTGCTCGACATGGGCAAACCCGTGAAAATCGTCGATTTGGCGCGCCAAATGATCCTGCTCGCTGGCCTGCGCCCCGATGAAGACATCAAAATCACCTTCACTGGCCTCAGGCCCGGCGAAAAATTATTTGAAGAATTATTTCACATTAGCGAAAACCTTGCTAAAACCTCGCACGACAGCATTCTTTTGGCATCCCCGCGCTTTTGCGACATGGAACAATTGCGCACAAGCTTTGAAGCGCTTTTACACTCTGCCAGCCATCGTAGCGCCGAAGAAGCATTGTCACTTTTGAAGCAACTTGTGCCCGAATTCGCGCACGCAAAGAACCTGTAGAGAGATATGACCATCAAACGCGCACTCATTTCCGTTTCCGACAAAACCGGCCTGCTTGAACTTGCCGCATTTTTGCATTCGCAGAACATCGAAATTCTCTCCACTGGCGGAACGGCAAAGGCGCTGCGCGATGCAAAAATACCCGTCATTGAAGTCTCCGACCACACTGGCTTTCCTGAAATTATGGACGGGCGAGTCAAAACTCTGCAGCCTAAAATCCACGGTGGCATCCTCGCCATTCGTGGCAACGCTGAGCATGAAAAAGCCCTCGCGACACACGGCATCGCACCGATTGATCTGGTGGTCATCAACCTCTACCCGTTCGAACAAGCGGTTGCAGGCGGCGGCGATTTCGACCATTGCATCGAGAACATCGACATCGGCGGCCCGAGCATGGTGCGCGGCGCGGCAAAAAACCACGCATTCGTCACCATCATTGTGTACCCTGCGGATTACGCGCCGGTGATGGCAGAAATTAAAGTCTCTGGCGACACCAGCCTTGCCACGCGCAAACGCTTGGCAGCTGCCGCTTACAGCCGCACGGCTGCCTATGACAGCGCTATTTCAAACTGGTTCAACGGCCAAAATGGCAACCTGCTCCCCGATACGCTGACGGTGGCTGGCATTCGCAAAGGCTCGCTGAACTACGGCGAAAACCCGCACCAAAAAGCCGCCTATTACGTCAGCGAAACCGGCCCATCGCTCGGCACGGCAACACTCGCCCAAGGCACGGCGCTCAGCTACAATAATTTGAATGATGCCAGCGCCGCGTTTGAACTCGTGCGCGAATTCGAGGGTCCCGCTGTGGCCATTATCAAGCACGCCAATCCGTGCGGCGTTGCCATTGGCAGCGACGTGGTGGATGCCTTCACCAAAGCCCTCGCCTGCGACCCCATCAGCGCCTATGGCGGTATCATCGCCATCAACCGCCCGCTGACCTTCGCCTTTGCGCAGGCACTCGGGAAATTATTCCTCGAGGTCATCATTGCCCCAAGCGCCGATGATGATGCGCTGGCCGCACTTTCTTCGCGCAAAAAACTGCGCCTGCTGCTGACGGGCGAAGTTCCCAAACCTGCGCCAAAAATGACCGTCAAAACCATTTCTGGCGGGTTTTTATATCAGGAAGAAGATCTGCCCATTACACTTGGCGACCTCAAAACCGCTACCAAAACGGCGCCAACTTCTGCTCAGATGGAAGATTTGCTGCTCGCCTTTACCATCGCCAAACATGTCAAATCCAACACCATCGTGCTGGTGCGCGGCGGCACCACCATTGGCATCGGCGCAGGCCAAATGAGCCGCATTGATTCGACGCGCATTGCCTGCTGGAAAGCCAAAGAAGCGGGGCTGGACACCAAAGGCGCGGTGCTGGCGTCCGACGCGTTCTTCCCCTTTGCTGATAACGTGGAAATGGCTGCCGAAGCAGGCATTAGCGCCATCATTCAGCCAGGTGGTTCTATTCGTGATGAAGAGGTCATCGCCGCCGCCGACAAGGCAGGGATACCGATGGTGTTCACCGGCATCCGCCATTTTAGACATTAATCCCTGCGCTCTTGTCACGGGGTCTGGCTAAAGTAAATGCCGGACCCCGCCATACGGCGGGGATTCTAACCCAGCGCGCGCACGTTGCGCAGCGCCACCATCAGCTTCGACAAATCTGGCACTTCGCCGGTTTTCAGGTCATCAATCAGGTTGTCAGCGCGGGTGATGCTTTCACTGTTCGCAGCCACCCAGCCCTCCAGACCTTTTTTGCCCTGCTTTAACACAGCGCGCGTCAGGCGGCGTTGCTCGTCATAAACATCGCCGATGATCGCGCCAAGGGCCATGCGTTCCCAGTGCGATGCGGGTTGCACGCGTGATGCGGAAATGCGCAGCCAGCCAAGGCGAAGACGCGCACCCAGCTCAAAGTAAAGCTTGCCCACATCCAAAATCGCCGCCTTGCTTTCACGCGCCACCGAGATGACGTCAAACGCAGATTCAAGCAACTCAAGGCTTGCAATCTGCTCAGCCAGCGCTTTTGGTACAGCTTGTTCTTGCAGGCGCACCGAAAGTTTGGTAGCAGCGCGAAGTGTGGTGTCTGAATGCAGCTTGGTCTTGTGTTTTTCAAACTCGGCGACACCGGGGAGAATATCACGGCTGATAGCGTCGATGCTCAGCGGCAGCGCCACATTGCGCAGCAACCACACGCTCACACGGCGCAGGAATTTATCCAGCAGTGCATAGATCTCCACCTTCGTGCCAACGGGCACTTCTGCGCCGAGCGCTTCCATCGCCTTCCAGATGCCGCGCAGGCCAAAGGCGTCACGCGCAACCGTATAAGCAGCGGTGATGTCACGCGCGCTGGCGCCCATATCTTCGGCGATGTCGAAATAGAACGTAATGCCCGCGCGATTGACGAGGCTGTTAGTGGCTACGGTTGCTATAATTTCGCGGCGCAGAGGGTGGGCGGCGATGGCACTCTCAAAATTCTTTTGCATCGCCTGCGGGAAATATCGTTTCAGATCCGAAATGAAATACGGCTCATCAGGCAATGTCGAATCGAGTAGATCTTTATAGAGCACCATTTTGCTATAAGACAAAAGCACCGCAATTTCTGGGCGTGTCAGGCCTTTTTGATTCGCGCGGAGTTCCGCCAATTGTTTTTCTGATGGCAAAAATTCCACCGCGCGGTCAAGCTGACCGCTGCGCTCTAAGCGACGCATCAGGCGCGCCTGCGCCTCAAGGAGTTCAAAGCCGCGACGCTGCGTGATAGAGATAGCCTGCGTTTGCAGCATATTGTCTTTGAGCACCAGCTGAGCCACCTCTTCGGTCATCGCCACCAAATGCTTGTCGCGCGCGGCAACCGTCAGCTTGCCTTTGCTCATTTCACCGCTGAAGGCAATCTTGATATTGACCTCGTGGTCAGAGCAATCCACACCCGCCGAGTTATCGATAGCGTCGGTGTTGATACTGCCGCCACTGCGCGCATATTCGATGCGACCTTTTTGCGTAAAGCCAAGGTTTCCGCCCTCGCCCACGATTTTGCAGCGCAGTGAGTTGCCATTCACGCGCACCGCGTTGTTGCCGCGATCACCCACCTGTTCGTGCGTTTCGTCTTCGGCTTTCACATAGGTTCCGATGCCGCCATTCCACAGCAAATCGACTGGTGCGAGGAGTATCGCGCGGATGAGCTCATCGGGCGCGAGGCTCGATTTACTGATGCCGAGTGCGGCCTGCGCCTCTTTGCTCAGCGGGATGGATTTGGCGCTGCGCTCATAGATGCCGCCGCCCGCAGAGATGAGTTTTGCATTGTAATCCGCCCAGCTGGAGCGCGGCAGATTGAACAAACGCTGGCGTTCTTTGAAGCTCGTTTTCGCATTAGGATTCGGATCAATGAATATATGCATATGGTTGAAAGCTGCCACCAAACGCAGATTTTCCGAGAGCAACATACCGTTACCGAACACGTCGCCCGCCATATCGCCAATGCCCGCCACGGTGAATTCCTGCTTGTCGATATCCACGCCTAGTTCCGAGAAATGGCGCACGACAGACACCCAAGCGCCGCGCGCAGTGATCGCCATTTTCTTGTGGTCATAGCCCGCCGAACCGCCGGATGCGAACGCATCACCCAGCCAGAATTTATATTCCGCAGACACTGAGTTGGCGATGTCGGAAAAAGTCGCTGTGCCTTTGTCGGCAGCCACCACCAGATAGGGGTCGTTTTCATCATGACGCACCACTTGCAGTGGGGGCATGACTTTGCCAGATACTATATTGTCGGTGACGTCTAAAAGCCCGCGCAGATAGGCTTTGTAGCACTCGACGCCTTCGGCCAGAAATGCCTCGCGGCCGCCAGTTTGCGGTGGGCGTTTGACCACAAAACCACCTTTGGAACCGACCGGCACGATGACCGAATTTTTGACCATCTGCGCTTTCATGAGGCCGAGTACTTCTGTGCGGAAATCTTCATGGCGATCCGACCAACGAAGGCCGCCACGCGCCACTTTTCCGCCGCGAAGATGGATGCCTTCAACGCGCGGGGAATAGACAAAAATCTCCGCATAAGGGCGCGGAAGCGGAAGCTCAGGAACTGCTGCCGAATCAAATTTAAACGACAGCACAGGCTTGTTATCTTGATAGAAGTTTGTGCGAAGTGTGGCGGCGATAAGCTGCACATAGCGGCGCAAAATACGGTCTTCCACCACGTTGCTCACGCTGGCGAGCGCATCTTCAATCGCAGCTTGAATTTTGATTTGTTTAGCCTCGCGGGTTTTTTCAGCGAGGCCAAAACGCGCCTCAAACAACGCCACGATATTTTGTGTGATGCTTGGGTGCGCACCAAGCGCCTGTTCAATGGTCGATTGGCTATAAGCAAAACCAGCCTGACGCAGATATTTCGCATAGGCGCGCAGGCAAACCACCTGACGCCACGCAAGGCCCGCACGCAGCACCAGCGCGTTAAAGCGGTCATTTTCCATCTGCCCGCGCCACACCTTGATGAGCGCCTCTTCCAGCAGCGGTTTGATTTTGGCAAGGCTTGCAAGCACAGCTGCATTTGCCTGCAATTTGAAATCACGAATCCACACCGCGCTTGCACCTTGCGGCGAAATGAGGAACGGCTGCTCTTCGATCACGCGGAAACCCGCATTTTCAAGGATTGGCAAAATGTCCGACAGCGCAATCTCTTCATTCGGGCTGTAGATTTTCAGATGCACGAATTCTGCCGCCTCAGCCTTATATTGCCAAAGCTCAAGCGCGAGGCTGCTTACGGCGAGCGCCTCTTCAATTTTGTCGATGTCGAACGCAGCAGAAAGCGGCGCATAGTTATCAATGTAGCTTTGTGGAAAAGCGCCCGCATAAATGCGTTTGAATTTTTCGGCTTTCTCACCGTGACGCGCCACCAGCGCATCATACAAACCGTCGCTCCAGCGATAGGCCAGCTGCGCTATTTTCTTTTCCAGCGAGGCCACATCCACCGCTGGAATTTTGCCCGGATTAGTGCCGATGATAAGGTGTAATCGCGCAAGCGGCGAGTCGGTAATTTGCGTGTAAAACGCTGAAGCACTGCCCGCAAATGCCTTCTCCAACATCACTTGAATTTGTTCGCGCAGCTGAGTGGTATAGCGTTCGCGCGGCATGAATACCATCGCGCTGATAAAGCGTTCGAACACATCCGTGCGCGCGAACAAGCGCACGCTCGGCTTGGCTTCCAGCGCCAAAATGCCCATGCTGGTTTCAAACAATTCGTCTTCATTCATTTGGAATACTTCGTCGCGGGGCAAGAATTCCAAAATCGCACGAATGGATTTTCCATCGTGGCTAGCATCGCCAAACGCTGAGCGACGGAGCACTTCCGCCACTTTACGACGCGCCACCGGAATGGCTTCTGCGCTTTGATAATATACGTTAGAGGTAAACAACCCAAGGAAACGTACCTCGCCAATGACGTTGCCTTTGGCGTCAAAACGCTTGAGGCCGATATAATCCATCGGCACGCTACGATGCACGACCGAACGGCGATTCGCCTTGGTGATCTCCATGATCTGCGGCACCAGCAGGAAGTGACGCACCTCGGCAGGCAGCGTTTCGAGGCCCTGCGGCGCACCTTCATCGGCCACTGCGAGTTTTAAAATGCCGAGCTTGGAGTTTGGCGCAACGGTGAGTTTTTTGGTGCCTTTGGCACCGATAAAATCATACTCCGCATAACCCAAGAAAACGAAATTGCGAGCGAGCAACCAGCGGATAAAATCGCGCACTTCATCCACCTCTTTTTTGGCAAAATGCGACTCACTGTTTTTCAAATCAACGACCGCCTGCTCGGCTTTTTTCATGATAGGCTGCCAGTCTTCCACCGCCACGCGGATATTGCAGCTCAACAACGGTATATTTGCCGTCATAGCCATGTGTTTTTTTGTTAGGTGTGAAGATGCGAATCTTTGGCGATTTATTTTTGCGCGTTTGCATAAATTCCATTGCAGACGCCGCCACCGCTACAGCGTGCGCAGCATCCATGCGCTGCAGATCGCTCACCGTTACCTTGTCATAAAACTGGCGCACAAAGGCTTTGAGCGCTGCGCTGGCAGACTTCGGAAGCGCAGCCAAAATCGTTTTCAGGATGGTTTCGTGTTGCAGCTGGTAGGTGTTTTTCATGCAATTTCCCTGCGATTATGCTGTATTTTTTGAGCGTTATGACTAAACTAACCCCATGAATAGCACTCTTTATAACGAATTTCTAGCGCCTTGCTGCCGCATTGCCACCGAGGCAGGTGCACTCATTATGACGCATTTTAAGGCCGGTGGCGAAACCCGCCAGAAGGATGATAACAGCCCGGTAACCGACGCCGACGTGCAGGCCAATGCGCTGATTACCGAGGCACTCAAAAACCTCGCTCCGAACATCCCCATCATCGCCGAGGAAGACGAACTGCCACCCGCCGAAGGCCATTCACTTTTCTGGCTGGTTGATCCGCTGGACGGCACGCGCGCATTCGTGCGCGGCGAGGCAGAATTTACGGTCAATATCGGCCTCATCAAAGACGGTAAACCCGTGCTCGGCGTCATCTACGCACCGCCGCAACAAATGCTCTATTTTGGCCTCGTGGGCGTCGGCGCATTCTCGCAAGAGGGCAACGCGCCCGCAAAAAAAATGCAAGTGCGTGCGCAGCCAGAAAATGGCGTGACCATCGTCAAAAGCAAATCGCACCCATCGCCCGCCACGCAGGCCTATCTGGAAACGCTCAAGGTCAAAGAAGTTGTCGCCGGTTCAAGCTCGATCAAATTCTGCCAGGTGGCCGAGGGCAACGCCGACATCTACCCGCGCTTTGGCCGCACGATGGAGTGGGACACCGCCGCTGGTCACGCTATTTTAGCCGCCGCGGGCGGGCGCGTGGAAACCGCTGATGGCAAGCCGCTGCTCTATGGCAAACCAGGCTATGAAAACCCTGCCTTCATTGCGTTTGGGGGCGAGGGGTGCGCTTATATTATCGAGGATGACTTTTAATCAGCGCGCTGCGCATTTCTTTTCCACCACGTCCCAGAAATTTTCTTCCAGCTTGATGCCATAAAGATTCGTGATGGCAGCAAGGCCGGTGGGCGAGGTGATGTTGATCTCGGTGAGCCAATCGCCGATGCAATCCAGCCCCACGAACATCAGGCCTTTTTCTTTGAGTGCAGGCTTTAGCGCGTTGCA
>RFOF01000190.1 GCA_009926845.1 Alphaproteobacteria bacterium | reverse complement strand
GGTCCGACAACATCCCCGTCAACGCTATCGGGCGCGTCTGCCCCTGCACGTATACAGAGTGCAAGGCATACGTCTCCGGATACTCCCCCCAAGCAGGCTCTCGCGTAAACAAACAAAACAGCGGCAGATCACACAGCTCCGTCTCGTACGAAAACGTCCAGTAACCCCTCTCCTCATCAAAACCAATCGCAGAATCCTTCATTTGCCCCGCTCCTGAAAGTTCACGGCATAAAACGCCAACAACCACTTGTCCCCCAACCGCCGAATCGAACGAACCCACTTCAACTGATTGGCACGGTTCACGGACCGCGGGACATACTCGGAATTGAACAACCGCCGAGCGCGGACCAACATGTGCGTATTCATCTCAATACCCCCTCAATGCGTGCTCTCGCCACTGTCTTTCCAATCCTTGTCGGCACTATCACGGTAAATGGCAGCAAGACCATCCACCATCACCGAAAACGGCATCCCCATCGTCTGCGCCATGTGGCCCGTGGCCAGCATCAAAGCAGTCACAGCCACCGTGGGCCGCGCCTCTTGATCACGCAAAAACGTGAAGAGCTGCTGAGCAAGCTCCTGAGAACGTGGAAAAATTTCCACCCATTTGTCGTCAGTGTCCATCACTATCCTTTCTGTGCAAAATGTACGGGCTGTGATTGTCATGTGCGAGAGATGTTCTGTCAACACTTTTGGTGTACTTAAATATAGGGATAAACCCTTAAGGGTTTTGGAGGGGAACAGGGAGCAAGGACCGCGGACCGAGGTGCTTTATGCAAAAAAGTCATAACGTCGGGGGTTTTTATGGGTTTTTGAGGTTCCTATAGAACTTTTTTGGGGAGGTCGTGTTTTTTTTATTTTTTTTGTGGGAAAACGGCGTAATAGACGTGATAGAAGTAATTTACGAGGGAAGATGGGTCAAAAGGAGGCGTAATAGAGGTGTATGGAGACGTGATGAAAAGGAAATTTTCAGGGGGGTGCGCGCGGGGGAATTTTTTGAAATTTTTTTTCTTCTCTTGGTCAAAAAAGTTCTATAGGAACCAAAAAAGGTTGATTGACAGATAGGCGTACCCTATGTACACTCAAGTATCCATGGGTTAGGGAGTTTCGAGTGTTTACAGTAGAAGGCGGTGTACCGCTGCCCCCGGAGCGCCTGCGCAAATACCCCTTCAGGGAAATGGAGCCGGGAGACAGCATTTTCTTTGAGGATGGGCGCAGAGCCGGCTCGGCTCGCGTGGCTGCAGCCCGGTTTGCCGCGGCTCAAGCGCCGGCTTGGGTGTTCACCCTCAGGAAAACCGATGCGGGGAGCGATAAACGCGGCTGGCGCCTTTGGAGGCTTTCCTGATGACCAAGCGAGACGTGTGGAACGTGCCGCCGATCATCCCCAACAAGGCGCAGTCACGCATGAATGGCACAGTCGCTCCGCTGAAACGTCAAAAACCATTGAATGGCAAGGAGTGGAAGTTCGTTCAGGAGTATGTGACCGGGGATGGGCGGGTGACGCTTAAGGAAGCAGCCATTCGAGCGGGGTATCGTCCCACGTCGGCGTCGGTGATGGCTTGGAAGCTCACCAACCCCCAGGAATACCCTCATGTGGTTGCGGCCATTCAGGCCTACCGGGCAGAGCTCGCCTCGAAGTACAACACCTCATATGAGCGGCACATGCGCGATCTGCAGCTA
>RFOF01000189.1 GCA_009926845.1 Alphaproteobacteria bacterium | reverse complement strand
TCAAAAAGGGTGACAGAATCTTTTGTTCGGCGATTATCCGGAGATGATCGCTCCGCCAAGTCGGCGGCGTAGCGCGATCCATTGCTCGGTGAACTGTTCAACGTCTTTTTGCGTTGTGCCCCAGCCGCCGCTGACGCGGATGGCGGTTCCAGCGATGTCTTTGGGCACCCCCATGGCGGTCAGCACATGCGATACCTCAATACGGCCAGATGAACAGGCGCTGCCCGCCGAAACCGCAAACCCTGCTAAATCAAAATCCATGAGTTGCACCTCGTTTCCAACATTTGGCATCGAAATGCAACTTGTGTTCGGCAGGCGCGGGGGGGGCTTGCCAAAAACAGTTGCGCCGTAGCTTTCCAGCTCGGCTTCCATCGCGTCCAACCAACCGCGCAAAGCGGCCATTTTTTCAAGGTCAATGAGCTCCGCCGCTTTTGCAAAACCGGCGATGGCGGCAATGTTTTCTGTGCCTGCTCTGCGGCCCGATTCCTGTCCGCCGCCGGTGAAGAGTGGCGTAAATGGCAAATCGCGGCGCACGACAAGGGCAGCTGCTCCCACTGGTCCACCGCATTTATGCGCCGATAGCGTGAGCAAATCCGCGCCCAGCGCACCAAAATCCACGGGGATTTTTCCGAGTGCCTGCACGGCGTCACAGTGTAAAATCGCGCTGTGCGCTTTGCAGATTTTGGCGACTTCTGCGATGGGCTGAATCACGCCCGTTTCGTTGTTGGCGAGCATGATGGAGACGAGAACTCCCTCTCCCGCTGGGAGAGGGCCGGGGTGAGGGCTGCCCAATATTTTTTCCAGTGCTGCCAAATCAACAATTCCGTTTTTATCTACGGGAATGATGCCCTCACCCAACCCTCTCCCAGCGGGAGAGGGCTTGAGCACAGAAGAATGCTCCACGGCGGAAACCAAAACGCGTCGCCCGGAAAAGCCGCGCAGCGCGGTGATGTTGCTTTCGGTGCCGCTGCCACAAAAAATCACCTCGTTTGGCCATGCGCTGATGGAATCTGCAATGGTTTTGCGGGCGGCCTCGAGCACGCGTTTTGCCTCGCGGCCAAAGCTATGCACCGACGATGCATTATGCGGCGCAGACAGAATCTCCGCCATTTTCTGCACCACTTCAGGAAAAACAGGCGCCGTGGCGTTATAATCGAGATATGTGCGGGTGTTTTGAGCCATGGCAGTGCTATAGCAAAGCTATGCTTGCTTGTCGAATTATCTTGTAGTGGGTATTTCTGGCATAGCGATAACCGGAAAAGATAGGCTACGCCAGAAAAATATCACTCTTGGTTAGTCACAGCATTTAACCTTGTCTTCTTATAGGAAAACCTCATATAATGCCCGACCCACGAAAACACAACCGGACCCCGCTATGCAGCGGGGCTAAAGGAAAAAAATGAAAGAAGAATTCATCTCCATCCGCGGTGCGAAAGAGCACAACCTTAAAAACATCGACGTGAATATTCCGCGCAACCAGCTGGTGGTTATCACGGGGCCGTCGGGTTCCGGCAAATCCTCGCTCGCGTTTGACACGATTTACGCCGAAGGTCAGCGCCGCTATGTGGAGAGCTTGTCGTCATACGCTCGCCAGTTCCTCAACATTCAGGACAAGCCGGATGTGGAATCCATCGACGGGCTTTCTCCGGCTATTGCCATTGACCAAAAAACCACCTCGCG
>RFOF01000188.1 GCA_009926845.1 Alphaproteobacteria bacterium | reverse complement strand
TCTATCAAATTACTGAAGGACTTTTAGGGGCGAAATCAAATCTGATTTCTCTGGTTCTAGCCTCATTAACGGTCCTTTCGAAAGCCACTGCTAATCCTCAACGTTCCCGCGCAAATGTCCGCTTTTCGGTGCACGATGTCCCTTCCAATCCCCACATGCCCATGCTTTGCCCAAATGTATGCGCGAGATGCGATTTACCTACAATCGTCGGCGCCCCGAAGACACCATTCTCTACCAAGCGATTCAAGAGCATTGGCAATCGTTTGCATCGCTTGCCGAGCAGTATCAAACCCGCCGCCCACTCCCTGGTTATGTGCGCAAAGAAGTCGATAGCTATCTTGGTTGCGGCATTTTGGCTCATGGCTTTCTGCACCTTCAGTGCAATGGTTGTCAGGAGAAAAAACTCGTGGCGTTTTCTTGCAAAAAACGCGGGTTTTGCCCAAGCTGTGGTGCACGGCGCATGGTGGAAACTTCGGCCTACCTTGTCGATCATGTTCTGCCTTATACGCCATACCGCCAGTGGGTTTTATCCGTCCCCATCGCCCTGCGTTATTGGCTCGCTTCTCGTCCGCGACTGGTGAGCGAGGTTTATCAGATATTTTCCAAAGCCATTGACCGCTATATGCGTCAGAAGGCCAAGGCTTTAGGAATTCCGTCGTGCAAAACCGGAGCGGTGACGTTTGTCCAGCGCTTTGGTTCCGCGCTCAATCTTAACTGTCATTATCACAGCTTATTCATTGATGGTGTTTATCACCGCCCTGATCCCGCTAAACCGCCAAAGTTTGTTGCGCTTAAATCACCTACGGATCAAGACATCGCGGGGTTGGTGTCGGAAATCGCCACTAAAACGATTCGCCTTCTGCAAAAACGCGAATATCTTAAACACGATGATGATTATTCTGGCGGTACGGACAAAGATCTATTCTTCGAAGCCTCACCGTCGCAGGCCGCTGCGGTCAAAGCATCGACCCTGCACCTGATCGCCCTTGGTGAGCGCGCTGGACAGAAGGTGCGCTATATCGGTAAGGGTTTCGGTAGCCTTGGCGAAGCTGCAAAAGTGAAGGGCCGGCGCACTGCCACAGTCAACGGCTTTTCGCTGCATGCCAATCTTTCGCTGGCAGACCCGTCGAAACGCGCATCTCTTGAAAAACTCGTAAGGTATATGGCGCGGAGCTCCGTAGCACTGCAGCGGCTTACGCGGCAAGATGATGGCAATTACCATTATCAACTCAAATCCCCGTGGAGCCGTCAAACCCACGTGCTACTTTCACCCCAGGAACTCATGGAGAAACTATGCGCCCTGGTGCCACCACCCCGTGCACATCTGACAAGGTTTTCAGGCGTATTGTCCCCCAATGCAAAGTGGCGGGGTCAAGTGATCGCCGACTTCATGCGCATGCAGATTGAGACCGCTCTTGGAGGTGAAGTGCCAAAGCCAAAAACAAAGCGGGAATTATCACCTGGGGAAAAGTACGACTGGGCGGCTTTGCTTAAGCGTATTTACAAAATTGATATGAAGGTATGTGAAAAATGCGGTGGCAAACTAACGCTAAAAGCCAAGATCCTAAACGCCTGGGAAGCCGAGAAGATCCTCACGACGATGGGGCTAATGGCGGCAAGGCCGCCGCCCATAAAGCCGTCGATGGTGGTGGAGTTGCTGTGACAAAAAATCAATGTTCATAAGCCCTCGGCGCCGGGGTGTGTCCTAAGC
>RFOF01000187.1 GCA_009926845.1 Alphaproteobacteria bacterium | reverse complement strand
ATATTGAACACGTCGGGGTGCGCTTTTTCCACCTCGTCGAACAAGATGACTTGGTATGGCCTGCGGCGCACAGCCTCGGTCAGCACGCCGCCCTCATCATAACCCACATAGCCCGGAGGCGCGCCAACGAGGCGCGAAACGGCGTGTTTTTCCATGAACTCACTCATATCGATGCGAAGCAGCGCCGACTCATCATCAAAAATAAATTCCGCGAGCGCCTTGGTGAGCTCCGTTTTGCCAACGCCCGTGGGCCCAAGGAACAGGAACGAGCCAATCGGGCGGCCAGGGTCGCCGAGGCCTGCGCGGGCGCGGCGAACAGCGTTGGAAACCGCCACCAGCGCTTCTTCCTGCCCGATGACGCGGGCGCGCAGGGCATCTTCCATTTTCAGCAGTTTTTCGCGCTCGCCCTCGAGCATTTTATCCACCGGAATACCCGTCCAGCGCGAAACAATCGCCGCGATGTCCTCATCGGTCACCGCTTCTTTGATTTTTGCGCTGTCGCCCATGGCCTCCGCTTTTTTAATTTGCTCCTGCAGCGCGGGGATGACGCTATAGATCAGCTCACCCGCACGCGCCAGATTGCCGTCGCGCTGGGCGATGTCGCGTTCCCGCGCCGCCTCTTCCAGCTTTTCTTTGAGTTTTTGCGCACCGGCTAATTGCTGCTTTTCTGCCTGCCATTCGCCCGTGAGGTCTGCGCTCTTTTTCTCCAAATCTTTCAATTCGTTCTCGAGCTTTTCTAATCTATCTTTTGAAGCAGAATCGGTCTCTTTTTTTAGCGCCGATTGCTCAATTTTGAGCTGGATAATCTTGCGGTCGAGCTCATCGAGCTCCTCCGGTTTGGAGTCCACCTCCATGCGAAGTCGCGCCGCCGCCTCGTCCACCAGGTCAATCGCCTTGTCGGGCAAAAACCGGTCGGTGATATAGCGATTCGAAAGTGTGGCCGCCGCCACAATCGCCGCATCCGAAATGCGAATCCCGTGATGCAGCTCGTATTTTTCCTTGAGGCCGCGCAGGATGGAGATGGTATCCTCCACCGTCGGCTCAGACACAAAAACCGACTGGAACCGCCGCGCGAGCGCCGCATCTTTTTCAATATATTTGCGGTATTCGTTGAGTGTAGTTGCGCCCACGCAGTGCAGCTCACCGCGAGCCAGTGCGGGTTTTAGCAAATTTGACGCATCCATCGAGCCCTCCGCCGCGCCTGCGCCCACCAGCGTGTGGAGCTCATCAATAAAGAGCACCACATCGCCTTCATTGGCGGCGATTTCATTCAAAACGGCTTTCAGGCGCTCTTCAAACTCGCCACGAAATTTTGCGCCCGCCACCAGCGCGCCCAGATCCAGCGACAGCAAGCGCTTGCCACGCAGCGTCTCTGGCACATCGCCGCTAACGATGCGGCTCGCGAGCCCTTCAATGATAGCGGTTTTGCCCACGCCCGGCTCGCCGATTAAGACTGGGTTATTTTTCGTCCGGCGCGAGAGCACCTGCATAGTGCGGCGGATTTCCTCGTCGCGGCCAATGACCGGGTCGAGCTTGCCGTCCTCGGCCAGCTTGGTGAAATCCTTGGTGTATTTTTTTAGCGCCTCGAACTGGTCTTCCGCGCTGGCTGAATTTGCCAAACGCCCTTTGCGCATATCGTTGATGGCGGCGTTCAATTTTTGGGGCGTAATAGCCGCCTCGTGCAAAATTTTTGCTGCAACCGTACCTGAGG
>RFOF01000186.1 GCA_009926845.1 Alphaproteobacteria bacterium | reverse complement strand
AGGAAGTCGTCGTGATTATAGAGTGCATCGCCTTCCTGATGCGTCATGGTGTGATGGTATCCACGAAACTTATCGGGATCAAATCGATAGGCTCGCGGCGGCAAAAAACCTGCTGCATTCGCTGCTTCCTCAAGCTGAAAAGCGCCGCGGTAATGCGGTGTATTGACGATGGAGATCAGCACCTTGCCTCCAGATGCCAGTTGCCGCCGTGCACTTTTCAAAAAGTCACGAATAAGGATGAAATTTGGGTTGCGCCCTTCGACGGGATCGCGGCTTCCAACATGTGGAAACTGGAAAACAATGCTGTCGAACCGTACCAGTCCGACATTTGCCGAAAGTTTCGTGGCATCAACGCCATACAATACGCTGACACCAGTCAAGCGCAGAATCTTTGCGTTCTCTTCAGCCTCATCAGATAAATCCGGAGCCGATTCAAAAGTGCTGGCCGTCAGATGCGCCGGATTGATGCGGCTGTCTATTGTCAGAGCGACAGTAAAACTCAAATTGCCCTCACCGACCAGAAGTGTCGTTCCGCGAGCAATCTGTGCGATGAAATCGAACGCGGCGGTTTTCTTGTGTCGCAGATATAGCTGTCTCTTACGGAATAGCAATGACCAGAAAATTGGTCGTCGTGCTTTAACGCCATGCGCACGATAAGACGGTTTGCTCCATGTGACCGGCGCATCCGCTAGAATTTCCGCGCGGGTGCGCGGCGCTATATACTTCCGGCCTCGAATGAAGGCGGCTATAGAGGTTTCGGGTGGACGTGTGAAATCACGCCCGTCTGACGGGGGTTCCATTTTTGACTCCAAAGATTTGTTGGGGGTGGCCGATGCGGTTGCGATGCGCCCATGCTCCGGGCACAAAAAAGCTCGCCAACGAAGGGCGGGCGCAAAACGGCTTGGCACTGTCAATACGCGAAATACCAGAAAAGTCAATAAAATTAAGCCTAACACATTGTAATCAGGCTATTTTATGTCATGAACGGCTTGTACATGAGTAACTCATCCTCGCCCAAGTCCCTGAAAACTTTGCTCACCAAGAAATGGCTGAAGAAAAACGCCAGCGAGAAATCCTATGCGCGCGGCAAGAAGATATTCGAAGATGAATGGGCGGTGCGGATATTTGAATCGACCCCAGTCAGGCTGCAGGCTGAAGTCATGATGCCGACGACGCCGAGCTTCTGGCTGAGGAGGAACGGCGGGAACGGTGGCGGGAATGAACCTGTAAAAAGTTATAAAGCGTTAGTTCTTATAGTTAAGATTACGCGCCATGAATTGGCTTGGATTACGACCAGCCCCAGCCGCCAGCTCATAGTGACTGATCGTTGAATTTCCTACTGCATTGACCATGACATCCTCGCCGGGTAAGGCCATGCAAAACGAATGCCAGATGCTCGACCAAGATCAACAGTCATCTTTTTTGTCTGAGATTTTGAACTTTTGCCGGGCTTGTGGTAAATACTTGACAGAGACTAGCATTTTGAGGGGTTTTTATATGAACGTAGATAGAAATTTAATCGAAAAACTACTCATCACGGCTAGTAATAAGATTATTTTACCCTTATTTGGTACCCTTAAACCTGATGATATCATTCAACATCCAACCGTTGATCATTCCGCTCTGGTTACCGTAGCGGATCGCGACGCCGAGCTATTTCTAGCCAGTGAGTTACAGAAGCTGCATCCAAGTGCATTGATAATTGGAGAAGAAGAATATTCCCAATTCGCATCAGACACAGATAAAGCTAACTACCTAAAGAAAATAGA
>RFOF01000185.1 GCA_009926845.1 Alphaproteobacteria bacterium | reverse complement strand
GCGGGGGAGAGCTAGAGAGGGGGTGTACGCCAAGCCGCAGCCCGCCCTCACCCATGTCTTGCGCCACGGTTGCCAGCCCCTCGCGCGCCAGCGCATACCAGCTTTCATCATTAGGCGAGTCACCACGCGAGAGCGCACCGCACACATACACCCTGTCCTCAGCGCGGGTGAGCGCCACATAGAGCAGGCGGCGATATTCGGCGAGCTCCATTTCCTTGCGCGCATCACGAACGCCGCGCGTTACCTCATCCATGTTTTCAGATGCTGTGGCGCGCAGTGGCAATGCGTCTTTTCCTTCGCGCTGAAGCCAGAAAACACTCTCTTTGACCGTCGGGGTTTTTGTGGTGTCTGGCAGAAAAACAATCGGCGCTTGCAGGCCTTTGGAGCCATGCACGGTCATGATGCGCACCGCGTTATTCGCCTGTTCCATGTCGCGCTTAATCTGGCTCTGGCTATGCGTGAGCCAATGAATAAAGCCTTGCAATGATGGCGCGTGCGCGCGCTCATACAGCAAGGTTTGATTCAAAAATTCGTCTATCGGGTCGCCATATTCAACGCCCATGCGCCCAAGAATTTTCGCTCGCGCGCCCAGCGTGTCGAGCAAATAAGCATAGAGCTCATAAGGCGGAATAAAATCAGCGCGGGCACGCAAATCTTGTAACAATTCCAGCGCATCTACAAATTTTGGGGTGTTGTGCAAGCGCTCCCAGAGGCTCTGTTTTCCTCGCCCATAGGCCAGCTCAAACAAATCCTCTTCGCTGAAATTGAAGATGGGGGACTTGAGCACGCAGGCCAAACTCAAGTCGTCTTCCGGCAGCAGCAACACCTGCCCAAGCGCAAGCAAATCCTGCACAGCGAGGTTGTCATTTAGCTCCATTCTGTCTTGCCCTGCCACGGGGATTCCGCGTTTTTTGAGAGCGCGCGTGAGCCTGTCAACGATCACCGTGCGCGTCTGTACGAGAATCATGATATCGCCGGGCGTAATCCGCCGCCCTCGCGAGGAAATGGTTTCGCCGTTTTCCAGCCACCCAGCAATGGTGTCGGCAATCTGGCGAGCAAGGCACGTGCGCGCGGAAGTTGCAAATTCGCCCTCACCATCGGCTTTTGTCAGCGGCCAGAGCTCAACAATTCCGTTTCCTTCGCGGTGAGCCACGTGCGCAAGCGGCGCTTCTAAAAACATCACGCCTTTTTTCGCGCGCGGCAGCGCAAACACAGCATCCACCGCAGTAAGTACCTCTGTTGTTGAGCGGTAGGATTTGGTGAGTTCCAGCGCGTGCACCGGTTTTGCTGCGTCATTAATACGCGCTTTGAAATAACTTTGCATTGTGCCAAGCGCCGCCGGGTCAGCACCTTGGAAACTGAAAATGGATTGCTTTTCGTCGCCCACCACAAACAGCGAACGCTCTGCGTCACTTCGCGTTTGGCCTGCGAAAAATTCCTGCGTCAGCGCGTCAATAATGCGCCATTGCTCGGCGCTGGTGTCTTGCGCTTCATCCACCAGAATATGATCAATCCCGCCATCGAGCTTAAACAACACCCACGGCGCAACGTTTTTTTCCGCCAGCAAATGCACCGCGCCGAGGATCAAATCATCATAATCCATCTGCGCATGCGCGTTTTTAAGGTCGGTGTATAGGCCAAGCAGCGCCTCGGCAATGGTGAGTACATCCGCCGTGTGGCTGCCCACCTCGTGCGCCATCCACGCGTTGTAAAATGCGGTCACACGCGCCACTTCCGCCGTTAGCGCATCCACCGCCGCTGCATCTTTCAGCGATTTGGTGAAGATATGTTT
>RFOF01000184.1 GCA_009926845.1 Alphaproteobacteria bacterium | reverse complement strand
CTGGATTCCCGCTTTCGCGGGAATGACAAGTTTTATACTCGCCTCCTGCGCGCCCACTCCATCCAATACGCCCGCGGGAGACTACACCTCCGTTTCCTTTTATTTCTGTGCACATCCCGATGATTGCCTGCTGTTCATGAACCCAAATCTCTATGATGATGTGCGCCATGGAACGAATAAAGTGGTGAGTGTGTATTTTACATCGGGTGATGCGGGGCATGGAACAGCCTCTACTAACAACCACACCCCCTATTATCGTGCACGTGAGATTGGGGCTCTCGCTACCAACCGCTGGATGGCAGACGCGGATGACCATGACCCCGTGCCGACATCCGGTGAATATGTGGCGCATATCAATGATAAATCCATTACCACCTATCATTACAAAAACACCACGACTTATTTTATGCGTTTGCCCGACGGCATGTATAAAGGGCAAGGCGCAGAGGGCACAGGACAACAATCGCTCACCCGCCTCAAAAATGGCGCCATTCATCGCCTGACCACCATTGATGGCAGCGCGAGCTACGAAGGGTGGGATGAATTTGTGGAGACAATCCGCGCTATCATCACCAAAGAATCCGCTGGCGTGCCCCGCGTCGCCGTCAACGTCACCAACATCGACACCAAAGTGAATGTGGGTGACCACGCCGACCACACCTATGGTGGTATCGCGGTGATGGAGGCCATCAAACCCTATAGCTGCATCGCAGTGGCCAAATTTGAGAATTATGTGGCGGCGCAAAAACCACGCAACCTGTCGGACAAAGGATTATACAAAGAAATAGGCAGTTTCGCCGTTATGACCGCGGCCTATGGCAACGAACTCTACGACAACACATGGGATGACGACCACCGCATCGACCTTGGCCGCAACTATTTTACGTTCATGGATAGTAAGGAAAGCTGCGGGTTTTAGCATTTTAATGCCTACTGGCGGGTGTTTGGCGTACATTAAACGCTTTTTTAATATATCCGCTTTAGAGTGTGGTTGGTTGAAAAAGATGGGGTTTCTCCCCGTTTTGAAATGTGAGGGGAAAAATGAATACACCAGTCAATCAGGATAATGTTGCGCGCGTCATCGTGCTCGTGCGCGGCATGATGGAAAATGGCAAGGGCTTTTATTGGTGCTATGTGGCCGTAAAGCCCAGCCTATATGAGCAGTTCAAAGCGGTCACTGGCAATAAATATAACATCCAGAATTTTGTAGCCGATGGTTATGGCGAGGTCATTGTTTCTGGCTCAGGGCGTGACGCGCCTAAAGAAGTGACTGAAAAAGTCGCGGAGATGTTTGGTGTGGCAGTGGGTAGCCTGTTCACCGACAGCAACCCGCTTGGCACTATCAGCAAAAAATTACTCGAGGAAGGCGCGTCTGGCAGTTAGAACCACTGCTTCGTGAACTGATTGCTACGGGCACTCATAAGTTACCAGTTGACAGATGTCAGTAGGCGGCCTAATCAAGCGGATTAAATACACTGACAACTGCTGTCTGGCAGATATGTTAACTGTAAGGTGCGGGCGGTTAGCTCAGTTGGTTAGAGCGCCACGTTGACATCGTGGAGGTCGGAGGTTCGAGTCCTCTACCGCCCACCATAAATGACTGACTCGGTTCGAGTCCGTCAGGGTTCAAAGACCCAAGCCAATCTGCGGCGGTTCTAGGTTTAATTTATCCAAATAATAAATATCTTCAAGCACTTGAAGATATAACCTAATACCCTACATATACCCCTATCGTCTGAAGCGTTGAGAGTTTTTTAACGTAAGTGTGCGTAAGTGTCTAGGATGTCTGGCACATTA
>RFOF01000183.1 GCA_009926845.1 Alphaproteobacteria bacterium | reverse complement strand
CTGATTTGCGCTGCAAAGTCGTGGGCGAAGGCGGAAATTTAGGCGCGACGCAGCTTGGGCGGATCGAGTATGCGTTGGCTGGTGGGCAGATTTTCACCGATGCGATTGATAACTCTGCGGGCGTGGACTGTTCTGACCATGAAGTGAATATTAAGATTTTCTTGAATCGAATCCTGCAGAATGGGGGTTTAACTCTTGAAAATCGAAACGCTTTGCTTGCAGAGATGCAAGATGAAGTGGCGCGGCTCGTGCTGCGAGACAACTACGAACACGCGCGGATTTTGAGTTCGGTCTTGGCGAGCTCGCAAGACGGATTAGCTGTGCAGATTCGACTGCTGCGTGAGCTAGAACGTGAAGGTCATTTGAATCGGGCGATTGAATTTTTGCCGGATGATAAAACACTCAAAGCACGTCATGCGGCAGGTCTTGGACTAACCGGGCCTGAGTGTGCTGTCTTGATGGCCTATAGCAAAACGGTCATTAAAAAGAGCTTGCTCAGTTCTTCTTTGCCGGATGAACCCTATTTCTTCTCCTATTTCCAGCGAGCTTTCCCGAAAGTGATGGCAGAGCGTTATGGCGATCGCATGAAGCAACATCCGTTGTATCGTGAAATTGTCGCTACTCAAGTCACTAATGATTTATTCCGCTTTGTGGGGATGGCGTTTGTACATCGTTTACTCGATGAAACGGGGGCCACGCCTTCAATGATTGTGCGTGCGTTTATCGTGGCTAAAGAAAGCTTCGGAATGCCAAAAATTTGGGATGAAATCGAAATTTTAGATGGCGTCACGCCGATGAATCTTCAGAGTCAGATGATGCATGAGGTAGAGCGAATTGTGCGTCGAGCTACCCGATGGTTGTTGCGCAATCGTCGCTCAGGGTTTGAGATTGAAGCCGCGATCGAAGAGTTCAAGCCCAAGATTGAGGTGCTGATGGAGCTTATCCCGGCTCATTTGAGCAAAGAAGATCGTAAGCGGATTAAAGATGATGTCACTCGATACCATGCCGCAGGCGTGCCAAAAGAGTTGGCAATTCAAATTTCAAGCTTCCAATTTATGAGTCCAGCTTTCCACATTGTGGATGCGACAACTACTAAGAAAACTTCGCTCGAAGAGATGGCTCAAGTCTTTTTACGATTGAGTGAGCGTCTCTCCTTCGGATGGTTCCGTAGCGAGTTATCCCATGCGGTTGAAGCGGGGTATTGGGGCATGCTAGCGGGCGCTGCGCTTCGAGATGATCTCGATAAGCTTGAACGCATGTTGGCGTTATGTGTGCTGCGGGATACCCATTCAGATCTGCCGATTGAAGAGCGTATTCAGGAATGGTGCCTCGGCTTCGAAAGCATGATCCGACGCTGGGAAGTGATGGTGCTGGATCTGAAATCCGGTAAACGCGAATTTGTGATGTATCTCATCGCAATGCGCGGCCTCTCTGATTTGGCGCAAGCGGCCACCCACGGCATTAAACACTACAAAAATCGGAAGGTTCAGCTGGGGATGTAACGGGGGTCGCACTTCCGGCTTCCCGCTCCTACCCCTGCACTGCGGTGTCATCCTCTGGCGAACGTAGTGAGACCAGGGGACCCAGGGCGGTACGAGAGTGACCTCGCTCTAATCCGTTATTAACAAATAAGTTTTTTCTTAACTTCACTTTTATCCCCTAAAAACTGCCTTCGCCTGGGTCCCCCGGTCTCGCGTTGCTCGCCGGGGGATGACACCGCAGTGCAGGGGTAGGAGCGGGAAGCCGGAAGTGCGACCCCCGTTACATCCCCAGCTGAACCTTCCGATTTTTGTAGTGTTT
>RFOF01000182.1 GCA_009926845.1 Alphaproteobacteria bacterium | reverse complement strand
GGGTGCAAATGGCGTATGGGGGATGATGGCAATCCGCAACGCCTTGATGGGTAGTAATTGGCCTAGTTCATATCGCACCATCATCCAAACCTTTACAGCAACTCAAGATTGGACTCCGCCTACTGGAGTGACTGAGGTTGAGTATCTGATTGTTGGTGGCGGTGGCTCAGGTGGATATGGAGGAGGAAAGGGTGGTGGCGGCGGTGCAGGTGGTTTTAGAACTGGAACGGGCCTAGCGGTTTCCTCTAGCAATACTTACACCATTACCGTTGGTGCGGGCGGCGCGGGTCTGCGCGCAGCGGTTGCGGCCAGCGGCAGTGATGGGGTGAGTGTCGCCTGCATTTCCAAAGTGCCCCCCACCCGCAGCCACACAGTGGCGGCGCAAGGCGGCATCAATGCCGCGCTTGGCAACCGCGCCACCGACGACTGGCGCTGGCACGCCTACGACACCATTCGCGGATCCGACTGGCTGGGCGATCAAGACGCCATTTCCCTGATGTGCGAGACCGCGCCTGAGGCCATCGTCGAACTCGAACATATGGGCATGCCCTTTACCCGCGATGATAATGGCCGCATCTATCAACGCGCCTATGGCGGCCAAAAATCTGACTTTGGCCAAGGCCCCCCGGCCTATCGCGCCTGCGCGGTCGCTGACCGCACGGGTCATTCGCTGCTCCACACGCTCTATGCCGCCGCTGTCGCCCAGCGCGTAGAATTTTACATTGAATATGTCGCGCTGGATTTGATTTTTAATGCCGACGGCGCGTGCTGCGGGCTGCTCACATGGCACTTGGAAACCGGCGCGCTCCATGTATTTCGTGCACATTCGGTCATCCTCGCCACGGGCGGTTTTGGACAGGCCTATGCCTCCACCACCAGCTCCACCATCTGCACGGGCGATGGCGGCGGCATGGCACTGCGGGCAGGAATCGCGCTACAAGACATGGAGTTCATCCAGTTCCACCCCACGGGTTTATATGGCAACGGCGTGCTGATTACCGAGGGTGCGCGCGGCGAAGGCGCCTATCTCAAAAACGGCCTCGGCGAGCGCTTCATGGAGCGCTATGCACCTGCTTCAATGGAGCTGGCCAGCCGCGACATCATCTCGCGCGCCATGACGCAAGAAATTCTCGAAGGCCGTGGCTGCGGGCCGAACAAAGATCACTTACACCTCTGCCTCGAACATCTAGACGCCGACGTCACCGAAACCAAACTGCCCACCATCAAAGATATTGCAAAACGCTTCGTCCGCATAGATGTGCGCAGTGCTCCCATTCCCGTTCTCCCCGCTGTGCACTACACGATGGGTGGCATCCCGACGAACGCCGCGTGTGAGGTGGCAAATGTCGCAGGTTTATACGCCGTGGGCGAGGCTGCCTGCGCGTCGGTGCATGGGGCAAATCGTTTGGGCTGCAACGCGCTGTTGGAACTCGTTGTGTTTGGCAAATTGGCGGGTGAAAACGCCGCCACGCACGCCAAAAAACAAGGCTCGCATAGCGACGCATCTTTAGATTCTGCACTCTCTCGTTTTGAAGTTATGCGCCACTCCAAAGGCAGCGTTCGCCCACAAGCTATCCGCAAAGAGATGCAAAAAACAATGCAAAAACACGCCGCCATTTTCCGCACCCGCGAACTACTGCAAGAAGGTCAGGCAAAGCTACAAACATTGTGGAACACGCTGCAAAACGACCTGCTGGTGGCCGACAAATCGCTCATGTGGAACAGCGACCTGCTGGAGGCGCTCGAAACGAATGCCGGAAGAATCGATGAGCTCGGTGATCAGGGCGGAGGTATCCTTGGTTTTGTGCGCATCGGCAAGGGCGGCGACG
>RFOF01000181.1 GCA_009926845.1 Alphaproteobacteria bacterium | reverse complement strand
TCTCTGGCACGCACCACGAAATCGTGCAGCTGGAAGAAACACTCGCAGAACTCCACAGCAAAGAAGCCGCGCTGGCGATGACTAGTGGCTATGTGACCAATGAAGCCACGCTCTCAACGCTGTGTTCCATGCTGCCAAACTGCATTGTGTTTTCTGACGCGTGCAACCATGCGTCGATGATTCACGGCATTCGCGCCAGCAAAGCCGAGCGTCATATTTTCCGCCATAATGACGCGGCGCATCTAGAAGAATTACTCGCCGCTGCCGACCCCGCGCGCCCGAAGGTCATCGCGTTTGAATCGGTCTATTCAATGGATGGCGACGTCGCGCCGATTGAAACATTCTGTGACCTTGCCGATAAATATGGCGCCATCACCTATCTCGATGAAGTACACGCGGTCGGCATGTATGGCGAGCACGGAGCGGGCATCGCAGAGCGCGATGGCGTGATGAACCGCGTCACCATCATTCAAGGCACACTGGGCAAAGCATACGGCGTGATGGGCGGCTATATCGCAAGTTCCCGCGCGATGGTGGACATGATCCGCTCTTATGCGCCGGGCTTTATCTTCACCACCGCCATTCCGCCAGCGCTTGCCGCCGGTGCCAATGCCAGCATCCGCCATTTGATGGAGAGCAACGCCGAGCGCGAGCGCCAGCAATATAATGTTGGTGTGCTAAAAGACATGCTCACCCGCGCGGGCATCACGGTTTTGCCAACGCAAAGCCACATTCTGCCTGTGTTGGTGAGTGACCCTGTGCTGTGCAAAAAAGCATCTGACATGTTGCTGTCGCAATTCGATATTTATGTGCAGCCAATCAACTTCCCGACCGTGCCGCGCGGCACCGAGCGCCTGCGCATCACGCCAAACCCATCACATAACCACGAGATGATGATGGAACTGACACGCGCCCTTGTGTGGGTGTTCGAACGCCTCGGCGTTAAGCCTGACATTGAGAAGTTGCAGAAGGCGGCGTGATTTTTCCCTATAAGTTTTCTCGACTTCGTATCTGGTAACGATATGATGCACCCATGACTGAAAACCCAATTATCCCCAAATCTAACCCGACGCTTTTGGGCCATGAGACCCAGCTTTCCTCACTTTGGGCGGATTATGAAAGCGGCAAGCTGGCGCATGGCTGGCTCATTTCCGGCCCGCGCGGCATCGGCAAAGCAACGCTGGCCTATCATTTTGCGCGGGGGCTGCTATCGGGCGAGCTGGAAATGGATGATTCCAACCCCATTTTTCAGCGTATTTTGGCCGATTCCCACACCGATTTTCGCGTGATCGAGCCAGAGTATGACCCCAAAAAAGAAGAATTCGCCCGCGAGATTTCGGTGGAGCAAGCCCGCGAGATAGCCCAGTTCATGCGCCTGACGCCGGGCGAGAGCAACTGGCGCGTAGTGATTGTGGATAGCATCGACCAACTGAACGTGAACGCCGCCAACGCCATCTTGAAAATCCTCGAAGAGCCGCCCGCGCAGGCGATTTTGATGCTGATTTCGCACAATCCCGGCAAGCTCCTGCCACCATCCGCTCGCGCTGCCGGTCGCTCCGCCTCCATCCACTGGAGGAAAAAACTTTCGCGCGGGTGCTGCGTGCGAATGCCCCTGACATCGACAGCAGTAAGTTTGCAGCGCTGGCCGAGCTGTCGGATTTTTCGCCCGGCGTGGCGATGGAGCTGGCGCGGCAAGGGGCGCTGGATATGTATGCAGAAATTCTTGAAATAATGGCGGCGCTCCCAGCGCTTCCACATAAAAAACTGCATGACCTCGCAAACACCATAGGCACCGGCTCGGTTCACACCCAGTGGGCGCTGTTTTCACA